>JACZWZ010000124.1 GCA_022571885.1 Acidobacteriota bacterium | reverse complement strand
CGTCGCCCTGGGCAATGGGTCGATCCGAAATGTAGGCGTCCGGAAAGGCCATGTTGGGATCCTCCATGGGAGTCGACCCTAACAGAGTAAAGCACAGCGTGCCTCCCTCTCGATGGGTCCGGGCCAGAACCTCATCATAGAGATCGATGTTGCGGACACCCTTTTGAATCGCCTTCACATAGGCGTCCAGAGACTGGTCCGTGATCTGTGCGCCCCGCCGAAGAAACTCGATTTCCTCGTCGGATTTGATCAGGCGTAAATTCTCAATCAAGTCAGTGGCGATTTCAAACTCGGCCTCGGGTAGGGATTCTGTGATCTGGACATATTGCTCATGAGGAATGGAAACCCGTCTCGAGGAATTCACTCCCACGATTCCAATTCTTCCCTTCTCCATTCCCTTTTCACGCACCATCTCCACGACCTTTTCATCGATTTTCAGCCCGCCGAATCGAATATCCCCAACCGCCGAAACTTCCTTGCCCGTGGCAATGTGGCCATTAAAGCTGGTGACCAGCGTCGCCTCACCGGTCTTGGGAAAAACGCAGTAGGCCTGAAACTGATCCACAAAATTGGTCACGTAGCGCAGGTTGGCCTCTCCCGGATCACTGCCGAATGAGCAGTAAGCACCGTAAATCAGAAGACAATCAAACTGCCGCGCCTCCATGGCATCACGAATCTTCTGCCAGCGACTCTGAACTTCCTGATCACTGAACTTGGGAAAATGAACCCGGTTAATCATCGGTTCTACCTCCCGTCTCTTTCAAAGTCCGCTCGCATCCCTGCTTCGGGAAACCCAAAATACGACTCGGCGTTCGATAAAACGCATGGCCAGATAAAAAGCTATCCCAATGATGGAAAGAACCACAAACACGGAGAAGACTCCCTGCATGTCCATGTTGAAGTTCATCTGCAGAATCAAGATTCCGAGACCATGCCTCCCCCCGATGAACTCACCCACGATGGCGCCGATGAGGCTGTAGACGATGGCCATGCTCAGGCCTGCAAATATAAAGGGTAGGGCAGAGGGAAATCGCACTTTGCGAAAGATTTGCCAGCGGGTGGCTTTGAAGGAGCGCATCATCTCCAGAAGATCTCGGTCCACAGACTCAAAGCCTGCTATGGAGTTGACCAGGAGAGGAAAGAAGGTGAGCAAGGCCACAATCACCACCTTGGACATCATTCCCACGCCGAACCAGACAATCAGAAGAGGTGCCAGGGCGACTTTGGGAAGGCTTTGAAAGGCCACGATGTAGGGAAGGAAGACCTTTCCCAGGAACTGGCTCTGGGCAATCAAGGTGCCCAGAACAAGTCCCAAACCACTCCCGATGAGAAATCCCAAAAGGGCCTCACTGACCGTGTAGTAGGTGTGAAGATAAAAACCCACACGGCTGGTCAGGCCCTCGGAAAGACCGTCTCGAAGAGAAGTCAGAACGCCGCTGGGCGCCGGCAGAAGAAAGAAAGGGACTTCAAAATACTTTACGGTCACTTCCCAAATCACCAGCAGCACGGCCACAAGGATCATCCCGTACTCGATGAGGATCGCGCCCGATTCCCCGGCACCATCCCTGTCACATTCCATCTGTTGGTATTCGGCACCGTGGGTGGCTCGACTTGAGCCCTTGATCGTTCAGTCACCCCAGTAGCGTTGCTCTCGAAAGGGATCTCCGTGCATGTGGTAGCCGCTTCGCTCCCAGAAGCCCGGCTCATCGTGGTCGAGCAGATCGAAGCCACGTACCCATTTGACCGACTTCCAGAAGTAGAGATGGGGAACCACCAACCGAAGCGGCCATCCATGGTCGATCTCCAAATCGCGACCGTCGTGACGCCAGGCGAACAGATTCCCGGGCCGTGCGAAATCGTCCAATGGCAAGTTGGCTGTAAACCCGTGCTCGGCCCTGACCAAGACATGGCTCGCATCGGGTCGCGGAACCACCAGCTCCAAGACATCTGAAACCGCCACGCCTTCCCAGCGAGTGTCGAGCCGTGTCCACTTGGTCACGCAGTGAATGTCGGCAACGATCTCCGACCGGGGAAGTGATCTGAAACCGGCCAAATCGAAGCTCTGCGGCTCATCGACCAGTCCACCGATCGAGAAGTCCCAACTCGACTCATCGATTTCGGGGACAATACCGGCATGGAGCACCGGGAACCGTTCCGTCACATACTGGCCGGGTGGGACGCGGGCGAGGTCGATGCCTCTTGCCTCGAGGTCGGCGCGGTTGCGCTCGAAGAACGACATGGCGATCGATGGTACTTGGAGGGCGGCGCGGATAGGTGGTGAGGGTCGGTCGATATCGTTTCCCGTTTCCAGTTCTCCGAATTAAATCCCGGTAGCTCCGAGTTGCGCGACAGCCTCAGCGAGATCATTCGGGAAACGGGAGACGGGCAACGGGAAACCTGAGAGGCCCCGCGCGCCTGCCCCACGGGCCGCGACCGACTCCCTGTCCACTAATCCCCTTAGAGCATCTGCCAATAGGCGGAGGCTCTGACGCCTATCTGGCGCGCCCCCTTGCCGGTCTGATTGGCAGATCGAACCATTACGCTGCCCATCTGATGGAGTCAATCGAGGACACGTCAGTAGAGGACGGCAGGCCGACCCCGGCGCCATCCCGCCGCAGATGGCCGCTCGGGGCCCTGACACTCATTGTCGTCGCCGCCGTCGGCGTCGGGTGGCTCCTGTTCGGAAACGACGCTGATTCCGATTCGTCGGTCACGGTCCCGGAACTGGCGGGGGCTTTGGGGTTCCCAACTCAGAATGGTGAGCCGGCCCCCGACTTCTCATTGACGCTGCTCGACGGCACTGACTTCCGCCTGACCGACCACCTCAGGGGCGATGGCCGACCGGTGATTCTGAACCTCTGGGCGTCATGGTGCGGCCCATGCCGGGCCGAGATGCCGGCATTCGACGTCGCATCCAAGGTCCACACCGATGTCTTCTTCCTCGGTGTCGCAGTCGAAGACGACCCGCTCGCGGCCGAGGAGTTCGCCACCGAGATCGGGGTCACCTATGCACTCGCCATCGACCAGGCCGAACGAGTAGGTCGCCGTTACCCATCACCCGGTCTCCCGACCACCTTCTTCATCTCCACCGACGGTCTCATCATCCGCACCGTCTTCGGCCAGATAGACGAAGGCCAGCTCGACGGGCTGATCGCCGAGTCGTTCGGGTTGTAGAAGGCAGAAGGCAGATCTAGGCGACGTTGTGCTCGAGGTGACCAACGCGCCTGCCGGGTGGACAGCGGACTGCGGCCGAGATCGCAGATCCAGATGGCGGCCTGCTTGAGATGGTGCAAATCTGCAATCTGCAATCAGCAATCTGCAATCAGAGCGTCCACCACATCGGGGCCACGACGGCTACCACGCCGAGGGTCATCAGGGTGAGAGGGAGCCCGAGACGGGCGTAGTCACCAAATCTATAGCCGCCGGGACCCCAAACCATTGTGTTCGTCTGGTACCCGATCGGCGTCAGGAACGAGGCGGACGCAGTGAGCGCGATCGTTGCGGCGAACGCCCGGGGGTCGGCTCCCAGCTCGACGGCCACCGCCAGCGCGATCGGAAACATCAATACGGCCGCACCGTTGTTGGTGACCGCCTCGGTCAAGGCGACCGTCGCCACCGCCACCCCGACCAGCACCGCGGGTGCACCGAAAACCTCCAGCGCTCCAAAGACCTCTTCGGCGATCGTGCCCGCAAGACCGGTGCCTGCGATGGCGGCGCTGATCCCGAAGGAGGCTGCGATGAGCACCACTACGTTGAGGTCGACGGCACCACGAGCCTCGTTCGGAGTGATGACCCCGAACCCGACCATCGCAAACGCTCCCAGCAGTGACGCCTCGAGAATCGGCAGGAGACCCGTCGCCGCCGACAGCACGACCAAGATGCCGATGAGAGTCGCAGCCATGACCTTGCCGGAGCGAGCCGGCTCAGTTCCATCGAGCCGGGACACCATGAGGAAGTCACCGGAGCCGTGCCACCGGTCCCGGAAGCCGGATGCGGCCAGCACCAGCAGGGTGTCACCAACCCTGAACTCGGCATCGCCCAACTTACCCAACACTCGGTGATCGGCACGATGGATCGCCAGCACCGCAGCCTGGTATCGCTGACGGAAGCCGACGTCGCGCAGCGAACGGCCGACGAGAACCGAACCGGTGCCCACCACGGCCTCGAAGAAGGCCATCCTGCCCGACGGAATGCCTCCCCCGGCCTCGGCCGCCGGGACCAGGCCGGTCCGCTGCTGCAGATCGGCCGCTTCCTGTGCGTTGCCCACGAACCGCAATGTGTCCTCGCCTTGGAGCAAGAATTCGGGTCCAACGGCACCGATGACGTGGCTTCCCCGCTCGACCTGGACCAGGAAGACGCCATCGAGGTGCCTGAGCCCAGCCTCCTCGACCGTCGAGCCATCCACCGGACCTTCAGCGACGACCGACATCTCAACCGTGTACTCGCGAGAGTCATCGATGTCGTTTCGTGATGACCGCCTTGATGGAAGCACAACGGGTGCGGCAGCCACGATGAACCCGAGTCCGAGGAGAGCCACCGGGAGACCGAGTTTTGCCAGCTCGAAGAAGCCGAAGCGCTCGAAGCCGGCTTCCTCCAGCAGGCCGGAGACGACGATGTTGGTCGAGGTTCCGATCACCGTGACCATCCCACCGAGGATCGCTGCAAAGGACAACGGCATCAGAAGCCGACTCGCCGACCGGCCGACTCGCTCCGACCACCGGGTGACCGCCGGAACGAGCATCGCCACCACCGGCGTGTTGTTGAGAAAAGCCGAAGCTGCTGCCGAGGGCACCACCATTCTGGAGAGGGTGACCCGCTCACCGACAGATCGACCCGCCATGGCGCCGACCAGCCTGTTCAATACCCCGGTTCTCTCGATTCCGGCGGCTACGACGTAAAGGGCCGCCACCGTGACCGGAGCCGGATTGCCAAAACCGGCAAACGCCTCCGCCGGTTCGAGCACATCTGAAACGAGCAGGACGACGACGGCTCCCAGAACGATGGCACCGGGCGCGGTCACGTCCAGAACGAGAAGCAAGATCGTGACCGCGACCACCGCCAGCGTGAACCACGCCTCCCAGCTCATGTGAGGACCGCGGTTCGCAATGGGCCCGACCGCAGCACACAACGAGGTACCGGCAGCATCAGTGGACTTCGCCCAGATAGACCGGACCGGATCCGTCTCCCCTCAGGTGGGCCAACAGCAAGGGAATGGCGGCGGCCGGATAGAAACGCAGTTGTGGCAACTCCCCCGGCAGAACCCATTCGATCCCGATCTGATGCTGATCCTCCTCGTGCGCATCACCATGGTCGCGAATGAACTCCGCCTCGAACATGAATTCGATTGGTTGATCCCGCGGATCGAACGGCCAGTCGGGTTGCGGCACCACGTTCAGTTCCCTCACCCACAGAAGACGTCCTGGGTTCACTTCGATGCCGGTCTCTTCACGCACCTCGCGCACCAGCGTGGTGTGGAGCGTCTCTCCCGGCAGCTGTCCACCGCCGGGAAAAATGTACCAGTCGGGTCCAGCGTCGCCGGGCGTGCGATTGCGGGTTACCAGCACACGCTCCTCGACCACCACCACGGCCTTGGCCGACGGACGGATCCGACGTGCCGCCACATCGCTCACCTGCCGCGCCACTCGGGGCGCCGTTTCTCGAGAAAGGCCTCCACACCTTCGGAGGCATCATCGGTCAATGCGACCGCGGTCAACCCTACGTGGAGGTAGCCCAAGGCTGCTTCAAAGTCGAGATCTTCAACTGCAAAGAACGCATCGCGCCCCATTCGCAGCGTCACCGGGCTCATGGCAACGAGGGAGTTCACAACCAGGTCCACCGCGGCATCAAGCTCATCCCGAGGCGTCACCCTGCTCACCACCCCCAAGCGCATCGCCTCGTCTGCCGAGATCCGACGACCGGTCATCATCAGCTCCAGCGCCGCCTTGTGTGGCATGACCCTTTGCAGAATCGCGGTGATCATCATCGGCCACAGCCCCACTTTGATTTCGGGCGTTCCGAAGCTGGCATCCTCGACCGCGATCACCACATCGCATGCGGCAGCCAGTCCGAAGCCTCCTCCGAGAGCATGGCCGTTGACGCGGGCCACGATGGGCTTCCCGGCCGACCTCATGGAGGAAAACAGTCCGGCGAGGGCACCGCGTTCCTGGTGGCCCGCCAGCGGTTCATCGACGAACCCGCCGCCGAGATCCCCTCCCGCCGAAAACGCCTGATCCCCGGCACCGGTGATCACGATCACCCGAACCTCGTCATCGGCTGCTGCGGTGTCGATCAGGCGGGCCATCTCTGCCATGTCGGCATTCGACAACGGGTTGCGACGCTCTTGGTCATCGATGGTGATCGTCGCCCGCGCTTGTGATACTTCGTAATGCAACACTCGGATGCCTCCAACCGCGAGGTTACCGAAGACGAGCAGACGAGCAGACGAGGATGGCATAGGGCATCGGGCATCGGGCGCCTGACCAGCTACTGGCTACCGAATCCGCCCTACGCAGCCAACGAGCCGCGCCGCTCGAGTACTCGGCGCAGTGCCATCACTACCTCGGGGTCGTAGTCGTAAGCGGCACCTCGGTGCAGCAGTTCCAGGGCCGCCAACGGTGAGCTCCCCCCTTCGAGGGAAACGTCATACCGGGCTGTGATGCGTACCAGTTGAGAGCTCCGCGGGATTGCGTGATCTCGCACCTCTCCCTCTTTGCGATAGGGGGCGTGCTGATGTGCGACGATCTGGGCGACTTTCTCCAGATATCGCGCCTCGCCAATGATCGCCGCACTCCACCCGGCCACGTCGCTCAACGAGTGATCCCCGCGGGCAACGGCAGGATTCGCCAACGCCACCCGGCCGATGTCGTGGAGCAACGCCGCAAATTCCAACCGCCGCAGCTCTGATGTGCCGAGACCGAGCTCGGCGCCAACCGCAACTGCCAACTCGGCGGTGCGAGACGAGTGACCGGTGGCTACCTGACCGCTTGCCTCTGGGATCGCGCCGAGCGCCCGGATCGTCTGGTCGTAGGTGCGTCTGGTGCCCTGGAGCCGGTGGAGCGACAAATGCGAAAACAAATACGGAAACCCAGCCACCGGCACCGACCACAGGCCCATCGGATCTGCGGTGACGGCCAGAAGTGTCGCCGATGACAACAGGGCGGCATAGGCGGGCCAATCGTTAAAGGCACGCAACGCGATGAGCCGTCGGGCGACGACACGGCGCTCCTCGGACACGATCGAGTTGGTGACCACGGTCACCAGAAATCCGAGAACGGCCGCACCGACTAATGCGGTCAGGATCACCGGGTGAGCCGGGTCGGTCGATGGGATCACCAAGAGCATCGCAGCGAAGCCGACGCCGAATGCGACGATGCCAACCGCTTCGGCAGGGAACATGTTCTGAGTAACCCGCTCTCCGTACCGAACGTGCACTATCACCCAGCCGATGGGGAGGGCCACGGCCGCCGGGCCGAGCACCAGGACCAGAGATCCTCCACTCATGAGAGCAGTCGCTCCGGCGACGCCGGTGGAGAGTGATACTCGCCGGCCGGCGTCGCTCGGAATCGTCAGCACATGCGCACCCACGTAGGCCGCCACCAGCAGGGCAAAGACGGCCCCCGGCCACCACAACACGGCGACGACGGCGCCGATGATGGGTGGAACACCCAGCGATAGGGCGAGGCGGAGGCCATCACCCACGACGGATCCGGTCTTGCACCAGTAGTTCGACCTCGCTCGCCGCACCGTCATCCGGCGCGCCGTACACGACATCACTCTCAACGATTGCAGCGATCAAGGCCTCGACCACCTCCGAACCGTAAAGACCCGAATCTCTGCGCAGTTGGTCGAAAGCGGCCGATTGCGTGACCGCTGATCGATAGGGGCGGGTGGTGGTGATCGTCTTCGATCTGT
>JACZWZ010000015.1:29378-31212 GCA_022571885.1 Acidobacteriota bacterium | reverse complement strand
GGGGGATCCCGGACCGCTGGGCGTGCTTTGTCACGATCGACCAGACGGACTGCCGGCTGATACGGGAGCCTCGAAGGCTGAGAAATACCGCTTCGCCACTGTTGCGGCTCCTCACGGCCGCACGGTCTGGAAGCCAGGCCTTGATGGCTGTGATCGCGGCCCGGCCGATCGGGACGATGCGTTGCTTGTCGCCCTTGCCCGTCAGGAGAACCGAACGCTCTCGCAGATCGATGTCGAGTTCGTCGACGGCCGTCGCCTCGGACACCCTCGCCCCGGTCGCGTATAGGAACTCGAGGAGGGCTGAATCTCGTTTTCCGGCTCGGGTCGAGATGTCCGGCGACTCCAGAAGAGCCAGCACCTGGTCGATTCGAAGCGCCTTGGGCAGCGACCGTTCGCCTCGAGGGGTGTCGATGAGTGCGGTGGGATCGGTGGCACCGTCTGCCGTCAGGTGGCGGTGGAGACCACGGACGGCGGCGACCTTGCGGGCGATCGTCGAGCGGGCCAGTCCCCGGTCTGACAGGACGCTCACGAACTCGGAAACCAGGTCCGAGCTGGGGTGGCGTCCGTCGAGAAACGCCACGTACTGAGCCAGATCGCATCGGTAGGCGGCGATCGTCGCAGCAGAGTTGCCTCGCTCGACGAACAGCACGTCGAGATAGTCGCCAACCTGGGACTCGGTCACCATCGAAGGGTCACCTGGTCAGGCTCGCTCTGGTACCCGGTCCTCGGCCGCCAGATCGTCCGAAACCGCCGCACGACGCCGGCGCTTGGCCGCTTCGATGAATCCGTGGAAGAGGGGGTGTGGATCGTCGGGTCGAGATTTGAACTCCGGATGGAATTGGGATCCAACGAAGAATGGATGATCCGGTATCTCGATGATCTCGACCAGTTGTTCATCCGGGGAGAGACCGGCGAGCAACATCCCGGCTTCCTCGAGATCCTTGCGGTACTTGTTGTTGATTTCATATCGGTGCCGGTGACGCTCATAAATCAGTTCCTCGCCGTAGAGGCGGCGTGAGTGGGATCCTTCAACCAGGCGGGCCGCGTATAGACCCAACCGCATGGTGCCTCCCAGGTCCTCTACTTCCTGCTGCGAGTCCATGAGGTCGATGACGGGGTGGGCACTCGTCGGATCGAATTCGGCCGAATTGGCGTCCGCCAGCCCGAGTTTGCTGCGAGCGAATTCGATCACGGCACACTGCAACCCCAGGCAGAGGCCCAGGAACGGGATTCTGGCTTCTCTCGCAAACCGCACCGCTTGGATCTTGCCCTCGATCCCCCGCACTCCGAAGCCACCCGGAACGACGATACCGTCGACACCTTCGAGTTGGGTCGAGCCGAGCATCCCCTCTATGTCATCGGAGGCGATCCAGCGGAGATCCAGCTTGACGTCGTTGCTCAGAGACCCGTGGCGAAGAGCCTCGACGACCGACAGATACGCATCGGGTAGGTCCACGTACTTTCCGACGAGGGCGATTGTGACTTCCTCGGTAGCGGCATCCATCCGCTCCACCAGCGCCCGCCAACTGTCGAGATCGGGGGGTTCGGTCTCCAGATGGAGCCACTCGCACACCACACGATCGAGGCCCCCTTCGTGCAGACCGAGCACCACTGCATAGATATTGTCGGCATCGGGAGCATTGATCACAGCCTGTGACGGCACGTCGCAGAACAGGCTTATCTTGCGGCGCTCGGCGTCGTCGACGATGGGCGTCGCGTGGGCCTCGAGGGCGGCGGCGATGTCCTGCTTCAGGTGCAGCGTGAACGCAGGGGTCGCGCGCACGTTGGCGTACCAGTCGCGCTTCCCAACGCCGCCCGTGATGAACAGCCGCCC
>JACZWZ010000015.1:0-29368 GCA_022571885.1 Acidobacteriota bacterium | reverse complement strand
CGGACCGGATCACGATCGCCTGCGGGGTGATGCCGCGACTGCGCAATTCGGCAACGCTGTGCTGTGTCGGCTTGGTTTTCAACTCGCCCGACGGGTCGAGGTAGGGCACGAGAGTCACGTGGATGAATACTGCGTTGTCGTGTCCGACCTCGTTGCGAAGTTGCCGCACCGCTTCCAGAAAGGGGAGGATCTCGATGTCGCCGACAGTTCCGCCGATCTCGGTGATGACGACGTCTACTTCGGTGCGCTCCCCGAGGCGTCGAATGCGCGATTTGATCTCGTTGGTGATGTGAGGGATCACCTGGACCGTGTCGCCGAGGTAGTCACCCCGTCGCTCTTTCTGGATGACCGCTGAGTAGATGGCTCCGGTGGTGACATTCGAATCCCGCAGCAGGTTGGTTCCGGTGAACCGCTCGTAGTGGCCGAGGTCGAGATCGGTCTCACCACCATCGTCGGTGACGAAGACCTCGCCGTGCTGGAAAGGATTCATCGTCCCGGGATCCACGTTGATGTATGGATCGAGCTTCTGGTTTACGACTCGCAGTCCGCGCGCCCGTAGAATGCGGCCGAGTGAAGCAGCAGTGATGCCCTTCCCGAGGCTGCTTACAACCCCACCGGTGACGAAGATGTATTTGGTCATGGCCCTCGGGACTAAGACGGTAGCAGGCACGTTCGCTTGCGCCCCGTCACGGTAGGCGCCGTTGGGTCGCAAACGCGAGTAGTTCCTCGGCGTGGAGCCGGCCCCGTTCGGACTCCTCCATGCCACCGAGCATCCGAGCGATTTCGGCGAGGCGGTCTGCCCCGTCGACCCGACGAACGCTGGCCGATGGGCCATCTCGTTCCACCACGAAGTGGCGTTGTGCGAAGACCGCCACCTGCGGGAGATGAGTAACCACCAGCACCTGTCCGTTGACGGCCAGTGAGGCCAACTGCTCCCCCATGGCAAGAGCCGTCGTTCCTCCGACGCCGGCGTCCACCTCATCGAAGGCAACGATCGGCGCATCGGCTACTCCCGCCGCAACCCGGATGGCGAGGACGAGCCGGCTGAGTTCACCGCCCGAGGCGACCCTTGTGACCGGACCGGGTTCGAGAGCTCGGTCCGATGCAAACACCAGGCTCAGATGGTCGGCGCCCCCACGCCCTGGGTCGGCGTCCGCAACCTGAAGGTCCAATACCGGGTTCCGAAAACCGAGAGCCTGCAGCCCGATCGTTGCCTCTTTCGACAGCAGTGCAGCCGCGTTCCGACGCGCCGCCGCCAGCACTTGCCCGTCGTCTACCGCATCCTGGCGGGCTGCCGCGATCTCGGCGCTGATGGACTCTGCCCTTTCCAAAGCGTTCGAGAGCTCGGAGGCACGTCGCGTTGCCTCTTCCCCGAATGCGAGGACCTCGTCAACGGTCGCGCCGTACTTCCGCTTTAGATCAGACAGGACGGCGCTACGTGTCTCGGCCGTTGCCAGTGCTCCCGGTTCGTGTTCCGAATCGGCCGCGGCGCGACGGACCTCGGCGAGGGCCTCCTCGGCGGAAGCGATGACCCCCGCGAGCCGTTCGACAAGATCATCGAGCGCAGGATCGAGATTTGCGGCAGTGCGGCTGTGATCCAGCGCGAGTCGCAATAGGTCGACTGCATGGCCGTCATCCTCAAGGGTCCCCAGCAACGCACCGAGTGACTCGCTGATCTCTCCTGCATGGCGCAGCCGACGCAGCACGGCGGCAAGCTCCTGATCCTCCTCGGCGGAGATGCCGGCACCACCGATCTCGGCAGCCTGATGCCTCACCAGGTCCAGATCTCTGGCCAGCTGCCGGGGGTCGCCGCCGATCGAGGAGGCTTCGGCCTCCAGCGCGATGAGACGCTCGTAGGATGCGGCGTATCGGGCGCGGGCACCGGCTCCATCGTCGTCGAGCAGCCCGTCGACGATCGACCTGAGTCCCGATTCGCGTCCGAGGGTCACGTGTTCGTGCTGAGCGACGATTTCGATCAATCCGTCGAACCGCTGGGAAAGCGCCTTGGCGGGAACCATCGCCCCATCGAGATAGGCCCGAGATCGCGAACCGGTTATCCGTCGCGAGGCTACGATCTCCTCCCCCTCGATGATGAATCTGCCTTCGACGTGGGCGGCGGCGCCATGGGGACCGATTCTGTCGGCGCCGGCAGGGTCACCGCGAAGCAACCGCAGCGCACCGAGCAGAAGCGTCTTACCGGCCCCGGTTTCTCCGGTGACCGCTACCAGGCCCGGGCCCGGTTCGATGGTTGCAGCTTTGATGATGCCGAGATTCTCTACTCGGAGCTCGTCAAGCATCGTGGAGATGGAACTTCCGCTTGATGGATGCCGCGAAATGCTGGGGCGCCAATCTGATGAGTCGGACGACATCGGTCCCGGCAGTGACTGTGACGCTCTCACCGGGTTGCAGCAGTCCGTAGTCGCGTCCGTCCCCGTTGAGCCGGGCAGCACGCTCGCCGGCCACCGTCAGACGAAGCCTGGTGGTGGCACCGAAAACTATTGGTCGACCGAAGAGGGTGTGTGGTGCTACTGCGGTGACCGTGAGTGCCTTCAGCTCAGGGTCGATCAACGGCCCCCCCGCCGAGAAGTTGTAGGCGGTCGATCCGGTGGGAGTGGCGACGATGACGCCGTCCGCTCGGTATTCGACCAACTGTTCGTCATCGGCGGAGACTACGACTCTGATGA
Organism: Acidobacteriota bacterium; assembly: GCA_022571885.1. Lineage (GTDB taxonomy): Bacteria > Actinomycetota > Acidimicrobiia > Spongiisociales > UBA11373 > JACZWZ01. Next base: position 26,684 of record JACZWZ010000015.1, on the reverse strand, counting down.
TGTTCTGGCTGACGTCCTTCTCGACGACGACATCGTTCAGCGCTCCGAGGGTGATGCCGGTGGAGGTGGTGGCGGCGAGGGTCATGCGGTCGGTGATCGAGTAATCGCCGTTCTTCAGCGCGGTCAGACCGGCCGTGATCTCGTCGGGTTGAATCTCGGCGAGGAAGCCGACGTTTCCGGCATTGACTCCGATCACGGGCAGTCCCGCTGCCACCGCCCGGCGGGCGGCCTCGAGAACCGTTCCATCACCGCCCACGGCAAGCACCACGTCGGCAGCCAGCGAACCGGCGGGACGCGTTGTCGCCCCGGGGACCCGCCCGGCGTCCGCCTCGTCGACGGTGATGCCGAGATCGAGTTTGCGGGCAGCCGCGGCCACCCGTCCGGCGAGGTCGGCCGCCACCGTACGGCTCGGATGGAGCACGAGAGCGATCTTCACCGGGCGACTTCCCGCTCGATGGCAGCATCGTCGACAGCAGGCGTAGATCCGCCTCGAGCGTGAACCAGGAACTCGCGGTTCCCCTTGGATCCGGTGATCGGGGAGGTAGTGAGACCGACGGTGCCGAGGCCGTGTTGATCAAGTGCACCGGCGACGGTCCGGATCGCCTCGGCGTGCCAAACCGGATCCATCACGATCCCGCCCCGGCCAACCTTGTCCTTGCCCACCTCAAATTGCGGTTTCACGAGGACAACGTAGTCGGCCACATCGGTGCCGACGGCCGCTAGGTGCGATGTGAGGAGCCCCACCGAGATGAAGGAGACATCGACCACGATGATATCGAATGGGTCTCCCAGCGATGCAGGATCGATCGTGCGGAAGTTGGTGCGGTCGACAACGGTCACCCGAGGGTCCTGGCTCAGTCGCCACACCATTTGGCCGTAGCCAACGTCGACCGCAGTCACAGTGGCGGCGCCTTGGGCGAGCAACACGTCGGTGAATCCCCCGGTCGAGGCCCCGACATCGAGTGCTCTCACTCCCGCAAGGTCCAGGTCGAAGTAGGTCAGGGCGTGCGCCAGCTTCAACGCTCCCCTGCTTGCCCATTGCGATTGGTCGGTGATGAGGGTGATCGCCGCCGACTCGGCGACGAGTGTCGAGGGCTTCACCATCGTCGATCCGTCGACCGCCACCGAGCCGCCGCCGATGAGACGCTTGGCCTCATCGCGGCCGCCGGCGATTCCCCTACGGACGAGCTCGGTGTCAAGACGGCGTCTCAGGCTGGTCTCCATCGTCGGTATCCAGCGTGTCTGAGAGGGTTGACGCGATAGCGTCGGCGATCTCAGGGGCTTCTGCCGGATCGGCTGTTTCTAATTCGGTGAGCAGCTGGTCGAGTGGCTTATGATTCATGACCGGCATTATCGCCGGACCGGGCGACAGGATCAGTTCAATGCTCCCAATTCGCGACCTCAACCCGACGGCCATCCGACCGCTGCTGATCTGGCTGATCGTCGCCGTCAACGTCGCCGTCTTCCTGCTGGTGCAGCCGAGCTCAGAACCCGAGCTGGAGGATTTCTACAACGAACACGCTGCGATCGCTTGCGAGATCACGACCGGAGAGCCCCTGGCGGCCCACGAGATCCGCACCGGGATCTGTAGCGACCTCCCGGGGTCGGCGGTGGAGTTCCCACGAAAGAACCTGCCCGCCTCGGTGGTGGTTTCGATGTTCCTGCATGCCGGGATCGCCCACATTCTGTTCAACCTATGGAGTCTGTGGATCTTCGGGAACAACGTCGAGGAGGCCTTTGGCCATCTGGGTTTTGTGATCTTCTACTTCTTGAGCGGGATCGCGGCCACCTTCGGATTCGTGGCGGTCAACCCCGATCTGACGGCCCCGCTGGTTGGGGCATCGGGGGCTGTCGCCGGGGTGATGGGCGCCTATCTGGTGCTGTTCCCTCGTCACCAGATCATGACCTTGATCTTCGTCCGGATTGTGGCGATCCCGGCGATGGCGTTTCTCGGGATCTGGTTCTTCAGCCAGTTCCTGTTCTCCGGCGGTAACGTCGCCTGGGAGGCGCACGTGGCGGGCTTTGCGTTCGGAGTCATCATCACGCTCCCTTTCAGGAGTCGGCTGTTGCGGAACATCCACCGGGGGTCGCTGAAGTTGGCTTGAGAAGTCCTCGGTCGCCATCTCCAGCCTGAACGAACGGGTAGACGTTGCTCGGATGGTTGTCTCGACTTGGTTCGAGAAACGGGAATCGGGAAACGGGCGTCGGGTTCCTAACGAAACATTTCGACCAGGTCTGCGATCGAATCGATCACAATGTCCGGTCGTAGATCTTGCGGAACATCCTCGACCGACCGGGTGATTCCGGTGAGCGCCAGTACCGATTTCCAGCCGGCTGCCCGGGCCAGTGCCAGATCGGTCTCGGGTCGATCGCCCACCATCCAGGTGCCTCCCGGGCCGAGTAGTCGAGAAATGTGTCGCACCATCGGCTGGTGCGGCTTTCCCGTCACCTCCGGGGAGGTTTCCGAGGCGGCCGAGATTGCGGCGACGATTGCGCCGGCACCCGGGACGGGACCTCCCGGCATGGGGAACGTGACGTCGGTGTTGGTGGCGACGAAACGCGCTCCGTTTCGGATGGCGGTGGCCGCCCGTTCCAATTTGTCATAGGTGATGTCACGATCGAGACCGACGACCACGCTCCTAGCGGAGGTGGCCTCGGCGGCAATGGTGCGCCCGGATGCCAACAGAGTTTCCACCAGACCGGATTCGCCCACGACCAGTACCGGATCGTCGTCGGATCCGAGGGCCGCCGCGGCCGAGGTGGCTGCGGTTGCGATCGATCGAGGCCGCGGGACGAAGCCGGTGTCTGCTGCGATGCGATCGGCGACATGATCGGTCGTCTTGGTTGCGTTGTTGGTGGCGAAGACGACGTTCGCTCCTGAGGCTGCGATGGCGGTGAGGGCGGCTCCGGCTCCCGATATTGCTTCCGCCCCCAGGAAGATCACACCGTCCAGGTCGAGTACGACGTTGCCGGGACGCTGATCTGTCGCTAGAAACGAATCACGCATGCTTGCTCCGTTCTCTGCCCTAATCCCCCGCGCATCCGATGTGGAGTATTGGGCACTCGAACGAGCAGCCAAAGTACTCCGGGCGGACCCGGCAAGGTACCAGCCGGTCGAGGGGGTCGAGTACGACCTGACGGAACCGGCGCTATTCCACTGGGGCATCCATTTCGGTGATCGATGTCACGTTGAAGGTCTGGTCGGTCTGTTCCCGCTGGAGCGACTGATTCCCCACGAGGCAACAACGGCCGCCGTAATGGACCGCCCCCGCCATCCGGTCCAGATTCGTCCCGTCATGGCTCTGGTGGATGAGCCGCTACCGGCTCTCGAACCCGCCGGCGAGTCGGTTGAGTTCCATGGAATCCACCACCATGTGATCACTCCGGTGGCCCCGGTGGCGCTCGATCTTTCGCAAGCGATCATCGCCGACGGCCATCACCGCGTTGCCGCCGCGCTGCGCGGCGGAGGCGAGCCGATGATCATGACCATGGTCGTCGACTCGGGGCAGGCCGACCTGGACGCCGGGGCGTTTCATCGGTACTTTGCGGCGCAGGTCGTTCTGCCCGACACGATCACAGAGTGTGAAGTGGTGCAGGAGTCACCGCTCGAAGCGATCCTTGCTGGTCGGATGGCGATCGTGACGAATCTCGGATCGATTGGGGTGGCGGTTGCGGATCAGGCGGTCCCGGAGGTGCTGCGCGGCCTCCCGGCCGGACTGGCGTCGCGCTACGTGTTTCCGGCCCTGGGCTTGGACGAAGCCGATGCCGTCTACCTCGCCGACACTCGGCAAGCGCTGGCGGCCATTGAGAAGGGTGGCACTGCGGTGCTGCTGCCACCGTCGCGGGTCAGATCAGTGATGCGCGCAGCCGTTGAGGGTGTTGCCTTACCTCCCAAGTCGACCCGTTTTCGGCCTAAGCCGATACGAGGGTTTCTGATGCGCCCCGACGCGATCTAGTGCCTCGACAACCAAGGTTTGCCGCGTTCAGGACTGCGGTGACGCCTCTGCCTCGCCCTGAACCACGACGACATTGCCCGCCGGAACACCAGCGGTTGGTGGCTCGGTCACGCCCGAGCAGCTCTGGCCTCTCCACCTGGCCACCGCCCGACCAGTGCCGGCGGCCGGGAGATACCGGGGCCGGGCCCGGCTAGGTGCCGGCACCGAAGGCTTCGATGGTCATCCCCAGCAGCGCCACCGTGCGGGCCAGCGAGACCTCGCTGACCCGTTCGTCGTGACCATGGAACATCCTCAGAAAGTCACCGAACTCGACCTTGTCGTCGAACAGACCGACTCCATAGGCGATCGTTCCCCTTGGTCGGAAGAACCGAGCATCCGTGGCAACCGGGATCAACGCCGGTATGAGGTGGGCGCCCGGCCGAAGGACGTTCAGCGCGGCACCCAGGGCGTCCCACAACCGACCCTCAGGCGGGGATCCAGAGGCAGGTGTCGCTTCCATCGTGATGATCTCGACTTCTTCTTCCAGGCTTGGTCCTATTGCCTTGCGGAAGTGATCGTCGACGTCGGCCGCTTCCTGACCGGGCAGCGATCTGACATCGACCTCGGCTTCAGCCATATCGGGAATCACATTCGCCTTGACCCCGCCCCGCAGCACGTTGGGACTGACGGTGAGGTGAGTGCAAGCATGAGCCCACCGGGCCAGGCCGAGATCGTCGAGAGCAAGTCGGTCGATGGCGTCATCGACACGGTCGGGGTCGAGGAGTTGATCGGCGATGTCGCCCGGATCCCAGGCGGCCACGAAGCGCCGCCACTCATCGGTGATCAGGACCGGTGTTGGAGAGGCGCCCAGCCTGGCAACCACCTCCGCCACCGGCAGCAAGGCGTTGGATGTGGCATAGGGTTGGCTCCCGTGGCTCGGCGTGCCCCGTGCGACGACCCGGCGCCACTGGGGGCCCTTCTCGGCGACGGTCACCGGAAGACCTGCACCTGCTCTTCCGCCGAGCATCGGGGTTCCGATCTCGGTCAGCAAGTAATCGCACTTGACCGCATCCCACTGGTTCTCGACGAGCCAGCGCGCACCAAAGGTTCCGGCCGCCTCCTCGTCGGCCACCGCCAGGTATAGAAGGTCCCCGGGGAGACGGGGGGTCGATCCCTCGAGGTGTCTTTTGAAGACAACGGCCATTGCTGCAGTGAGGTTGAGCATGTCCACCGCCCCTCTTCCCCAAACGAACCCACCGGATCGTTCCCCTGCAAAGGGATCGACCGACCATCCTTCGGATGAGACCGGGACCACATCCGTGTGGCCCATCAGCATGATCGAGGCCGCACCGGGATCAGTTCCGGGGACGCGGTACAGCACAGAACGTCGTCCGGGGTGGGGCTCGAACGATTGTCCCGGCTCTCCAAGGTACGCCTCGACCGTGGAGGCAGCCCGCTCCTCCTGGCCGGAGTCGGGATCGCCGTCGTTGACGCATGCATCGCGAATCAGCGCCACCAGCAACTCGGTGACTTCGCCTGATCCCAAGTCGTCCCACATGATCGCTCCCCTCATCGGTCATCGCGGTGCATGACGATGCGCCGCGCCTTGAAGCCGTTCGACTCGAAGAAGTTCTTGGCGGCTCGGTGGCCGGGTGGGACGACTGCATCGAACAGCCGGATGCCTTGTACGGCGGCTTCCTCGAAGAACGCCGCCAGCATCGCCTCACCGACACCGACCTGACGCGCCTGTGACGCCGTGAAGATGAGTTCGATCACGGCCACCGAAATTCCACCTGCTTGCGGCAGCAGCGGTGTTGCGCGCCAGATGAGGAATCCGACCGGAACACCTTCTAGTTCGCCCACCACCACGTGGGAATCTGTGCTCTCGATGGCGGCCAGGATGGCCGCTTCCGCCGGCTCGGCCAGGCCATCCGTGAGTTTCCACACCGCCTTGAGGCCGACCATCTCGGCCTCAAGCTCGACGTAAAGGGCGTGGAGTTCGGTGAGGTCGGCGGGGGTGGCCCAACGGGCCTTCGCGGTCAGCACCTCAACAACAGTAGGAGCTAACCACCAGCCGCGGATCTTCCGGTCCCCGTGATGCGGGAAAGGGGAAGCGGCCGAAGCCCTGGAACCCGATGCCGGTTGGCTCAGTGGACCTCGGGCCCCGCTCTGCTGAGCAGCGCCCGCCGATAGAGGCAGGCTCTTGGGCGCTACTCCATCACTCTTCGCCATACGGCTCGTCGCGGTCTCGCCCTGGCCCGACCTCGAGGCACCGAATTCGGGCCGATTGGCGCGCCTCTAAGCGCAGTCGAGACAGAGCTTCTTGCGCTTGTCTGCTAGTTGGCCGCCGGCCTTCACCAAGAAGCAGTTGGAGCAGACGAACTCATCGTCTCCGGCGGTGTCCGCCGATGATTCGAGCGACATCGCAGCACGCCGGATCTGGCGAAGTTCCTCGGCTTCGTCGATGGGGAGGCTCTCCGCCTCCTCATCCTCGGTGAGCATCTCCAGCTCCTCGGCCTCGAGCTTGGCGAGAGCCTCGCTGTCCTCGCCGCCATCTTCGTCGCCTTTCGCAAGCGCTTCAGATTCGTCGAGTCCCTTGTCGCCCTCGCGGTCGTCACCGCCGTTTTCGGGGGCGTCGGCCTGATCCTCCGGCCATTCCCGGTCGGAGTCCTGCCCGTCGAGGTCGTCTTCGAGTGTTTCGGCCATTGTTCCTTGCCTAGGCGTGCGAGCGGCCGGAGTATATATCGACCGAAATCAAGGGTCGGCGCCCTTTGGCCTCTTCGCGGCTGGCTCCATATCCAGCCTCTGGCGAGTATCCAGTGGCTTACCGAACTTGGCCGTTGGTGAAGTGCCGCCTCTGGCCGGGACGTGGCGGCGGGCCATCGAATTAGCCGGTAGCCAATGCGGCCCACGTCCGGCACGTCTTGATGGATACCGGCCTACTGGCCATTGACGATCCAGCACACTTGGAGCACGGTGCTGTTGCCCGCCGGCTAGATCCAGAGGTCGAATGCGGCGGCTACGACGGCGACCTCCCAGGCCCCCGACCCGGCAGGATTCCCGTCTACCTCGATCTCCCAATGCCGGGGTGCGACGATTGCGCACGACGCGACGCTTCGCCGCCAGACACCGGGGTGATTCAGGTGCAGGCCGCGTTTCGAGAGTCGTTGTATGCGGGCCCGCTCGAGAACCGAACCTCCGAACACCTGGATGTCGATCCTTCCGTCGGTGAGCGCCGCCTTGGGCGCGATGGTTCGACCGGCGACGTGCTGTGTGTTGCACGCCACCACCCACCAGGCGTCGCCGCGGTGGGAGCCTCGTGTGGTGGAGATGGCGACATCTCCAGACCGACCAAGAGATCCGAGAATCGTCCGAGGCGCAGCGGTGACATGCGTGACGAACGGCCTCTTGGTGCCGTCGATGGTGACGTGTCCCAGATCGGCGCGGTAGCGTGCTCCCGTCTGAAGTCGGGAAACGACGTCTGCTCGTTTGAGCCCGAACATTGCCAGCAGATCGGAGTCGCCACCAGAGACCAGAGCGACCGGAAGGTCTCCGCCGGCACTCAACATGAAACTGACCACCGCCGCCAGATCGGCATCGGTTCCCACCACGACCAGGCCCTCCGTGGCGGCTTCGGATACCAGGACGGCCACGGCTTGGGCGGTTCTGGGAGCGGCGGCGCGATCGGACCCGGCCGCGGTAGCGATCGCCTCCAAATCGTCGGGCGGTTGTCCGGCAACGATGAGCGCCCACTTCACACGGCACCCGCCGCCGCCACCACGCCTCGATCTATGGAACGGATGGACTCGACGACCGAGCTCCCGACAACGGTGCGGGTGCCGTCGATCTGGCGCAGTACATCTATGAGTTGACGCGTCCTTCGCACAAAGTCGCCGATGCCAGGGTCTTCGCCTTGGAAAAGGTCTGCCAGCGACGCGCCTTCAGCCCACGCCCAGATGGTGGTCGCGAATCCGGGATCGGGAGCACGACTCGGGTCCAATCCGTGGTTCTTCTCTACGGCGCCGACCCGAGCCGATATCTGGATGACTGCCTGGCCTCTGTCGGCGAGTTCGAGAGGCCACGTACCCGGCGTCTCCGCTCGTCGGGGCTGGAAGATGAAGGCGGAAGCAAAGGCAGCGACCGCGGGGGGATCCAGATCTGCGAAGAGGCCGGCTGCAAGGGACTCGGCGAGCACCAGGTCGAGATCGTTGTGCAGCGAACGGAGTTGGGTCCCCTTGGCGGTGAGTTCCCAGCCCGACGTGTAGCCAAGCTTGTCGAGTACGTCGGTGGTCGATCGAAATCGACGCACTACTGCCGGGCCGACGGCCGCTGCTCGACGCTGCTGCGATTCGAGCCGAGCCTCCAGCCGTCGGGCAGCCCGAGCGGCATTCAGGTGAGCGCTGATGTCCGCGGTCGAGCCGGAGTCTCCGGCGTAAGCCGGAATCGCCGCAACCTCGGGCTCGAAGCCATCGAGCTGCTTGGCGACTTCGGCACGATAACGGGCGTCTCTGGGGTGGAATGGTCGCCGCAATTCGATATGCCCGATTCTTCGCAGCGAGCGAGGGAACTTGCCGGATGCGAACCTTCGGCTGTCTCCAGACTCGGTCACTGCGAGCAGCCTGGGCTGCTTCCCTCGACCAACGGCAATGACCACCACTCGCCGCACATTGCCCCGGGCGTCCCACTCGAGGACCGAGCCCGGCAGGGTGGCGGAGATGAATTCGGCCATGACGGCGGCATGGGAACGGCCCTGAGATTCGATCTCGGCCCAGATGTCGACGTCCGGGTGCTCGGCTGAAGTGCGGAGTGTCGCCAGGCGCTCCAGGTCGTCTTCGATCTCCGATTGGAGGCTGCGCCTTTGCCGAGAGCGGGAGAATTCCGCAAAGGAGGCCTCCAGCAGTGTCTCGGCGCGGCGCCGGTCATACCTGGCGACCAGGTTGACCGCCATGTTGTAGGTTGGGCGGAAGCTGGACCGGAGGGGGTGGCTCCCCCGGGCCGCTATCGCCGCCACATGCTCGAAGTCGAGGTGCGGGGAGTGCAGGACGACCGCAGTGCCCTCGGTGTCGATGCCTCGGCGTCCTGCTCGACCGGTGATTTGGGTGAAGTCACCGGGCCGAAGAGTCTCGTGGGATTCGCCGGTGAACTTCGAGAGACTCTCGAGTACGACGGTTCGGGCGGGCATGTTGATGCCGAGGGCCAGTGTCTCAGTGGCGAAAACCAGCCTGACCAGGCCTCGAGCAAAGAGCGACTCGACGGCCTCCTTCATGGCGGGCACCATCCCGGCGTGGTGAGCGGCGACTCCACGTGACAGCAACTCGATCCATGATGCATAACCGAGCACGTCGAGGTCTTTCGGTTCGAGGTGTGAGGTGGCGGCCCGGGCGAACTCCTTGATCTCCTTGGTGTCCTGCGGTGATGTGAGGCTGAGCCCGCGGTCGACGACGACTCGGGCTGCCGCCTCACATCCCCTTCGAGAGAAGATGAAGTAGATGGCCGGAAGCAGCCCGCGGGTGCGCAGTAGCTCACAGGTTTCGTGACGTCGTGGCCCGACATAACGGCTTCGCCCGCCTCGGTCGCGACGCAGCATCGAAGCCAGACGTTCGTTTGGCCTGCCTCCCGAGAACGCAGGGAAAAGTCGCAACTCCTGGCCGCTGAATCGGTCTCGCACCAGGTAGGTCACCTCTAGCGGCACCGGTCGATTCTCCTCGAGGACGAGGGTTGTCGGTCCTCGGCGTTGTTCGATCCATGCAGTGAAGTCGGTTGCGTTTGCCACCGTTGCCGACAGACACACCAGAGGGATGCCCTGGTCGAGGTGGATGATGATCTCCTCCCATACCGCGCCTCGTTCCGGGTCCTGCAGGTAGTGGACCTCGTCCAGTACCACCACGGCCACGTTGTCGAGATCTGGACTGTCTGCATACATCATGTTCCGCAGAACCTCGGTGGTCATGACGACTACGGGTGCGGAGCCATTGATCGAGTTGTCTCCCGTTAGGAGCCCGACGCCGTCGGCGCCGTATCGAGCCTGAAACTCGCCGAACTTCTGGTTGGAGAGAGCCTTGATGGGAGTGGTGTAAATCGCTCGAGAACCAGCCTCGAGCGCGCGATGGATCGCCGCCTCGGCGACTGCGGTCTTGCCGGAGCCGGTGGGGGCGGTGACCACGACCGTTTCGCCACGGTCGATCGCCTCGGCCGCGGTGATCTGGAAGCGATCGGGCTCGAAGTCGAGCCCCTTCAGGTAGGCGACCGCGCTCAACGGCGCAACGTGAAGCGCACGATCCAGATCGTCACTTCATAGAACACATAGAGCGGGATCGACAAGAGCAGCAGCGTGATCGGGTCGCCGCTCGGGGTAACCACCGCACCCACTGTCACGATGATGAGCACTGCCCATCGCCTGCCGGATGCGAGCTGTCGCCATCCGACCACACCCATCGCAGCCGCCGCATACAAGAAAACCGGGAATTCGAACGCGATTCCGAACACCAGCAGGAACCGCATGGCAAAGGTCAGGTAGAAGTTCCCTCCGATGACCGGCTCCAGCGAGTCTCCACCGAAATCGATCAAGAATCCGAGCCCGCGTTGGAGCGACCAGTAACCGAAGCCGATGCCGCTGATGAAGAGGACGACAAGGATCGCGACGATCGGAAAGGCGAGTCTCTTTTCGCGCTTGCTGAGGGCGGGGGCCACGAACGCCCAGATCTGATAGATGACGATTGGGCTGGCCAGTACCAGACCACCGAACAGGGAGAGCCGCATGAAGAGCGAAAAGGCTTCGGTTGGTCGGAAGAAGGCCAGCGTCGAGTCGTCCGTGATCCGCTCGTACGGCTCGACCAGGAGATCGAATATCCACTGCCGGAAGATAAAGGCGACTATGGATCCTATGACCACTGCGGCGGCCGCTTTGAAGATCCTGCCCCGCAGCTCGCTGAGGTGCTCCATGATCGGTTGTTGGGGGCGGGTGCTCATTCCTCGGTCTCAGAGGATGACCGGCCGACGTCGGGGGAATCTGCGGGCTCCGAGGCGTCTCCCGGAGTCCCGGTTCGGGAGTCGTCGACCGTGGACCCGAGTCGACGCCTTACGTCGTCCAGTGGCTGCTTCACCTCGTCATACTCGCGTTCGAGTCCGGCCTTGAGCTCCTGTGCCGCCTGGCTCACCTCCCGACCGATGCGGCCCAGCTTGCGAGCGATCTCGGGGAGCCTCTGAGGACCGAATACCAGGAGCGCCACAATCGTAATGGTGACCACTTCGGCAGGACTGACGCTGAACACCGTGATGATGCTAGAAGTCTGGTGGGGAATGTCCCTCAGGAGCCAGTAGCCGGTAGCCAGTAACCAGCAACCAGTCGCGAGACATGATTGCTCGGGTATTCGACGCCAGAGGGTACCGATCTGTGATCTGAGGTCTGCAAGCTGCAAGCTGCAGACTGCCTGCTGCAGGCTCTGATCAGCGGAGTTGCTGCGCCCAGTCCGATCGATTGAGGTTCTCAGAGAACCGACTGATCTCGTCTTCGGTGATCGGGCTCGCCTCATCGAGGACTTGGTAGCCGACGCCGGTCGCCAGAAGAATGCTGACGACCCGATGGTTAGCCGGCCGGCGCTGGGGATCGCCGCATTCGGGGCAATCGAAAACATAGGCTCCGGTTCCGGTCATCGCCGTCAGCTCGAGCGAGAGTTCGGTGGGGATGAGCTCTACGTCGCCGCAGAATGCGCAGGTGGTTCGGATGGTCGTCATCTATTGGCTACTCCAGCCCGATGAGGTGTGTTCACGGAGCTATCGGGCACCTATTGCGATCCCTAAATGACCATTTGATTCCTAGTCATTGATCGCTTGGGCCCTAATCATTGATAGCGAGCCGCGATCCTCCGTCGGAGCGAATCTGTCGCCTCGGACACTTCGGAACCGGACACCAGCGAAGCGTGGTCACCGAGCCTGAGGAGGAGGCGGGCGGTGACCATTGGATCCGTTGCACTGAAGTCGATCACCTTACCGTCGGGTCCCTCCGACACGATGCTGACGGGGTAGTAATCCGAGACCCATGAGGCCGCGGGCGTGAGCGCGATGCGAGCCGTGACGTCATCGACGGACGGTGAGTATCGAATCTCGGGCGTCGATGACGTCGAGGGAGGATCGAACGTATCGGTTGTCTCGATCAGGTCGCGAATCCGATCGACCCGAAACACTCGGTCGCTGTCGGCACGACGGCAATGGCCGTTCACATACCAATTGCCGAGGGTGCTGAAGACGGTCCACGGTTCGATATCGCGGGTGGTGGTTTCGCCGGATCCAATGGCGGTGTAGGTGATCGTCACCACCCGCCCGGCAGATGCAGCCTGGCGGAGTGTCGCCGCGATCTCGGGCTCGGAGCCGATGTCTACCGTCACGCTCTCGGCGTCGGGAGCGATGACAGACTGAAGTTTCCTCACCGCCGAGTCGAGAGCAGGTGGTGCCGTCCCGGACGAGAGGACGGCCATTCCGGCCGCCAGCAACATGAGCGCTTCGGCAGCGGTCAGCCTCACCGGCCGGCTGAAGTAGTCGGCCGCATCGACCACGACCTCGTCTTCGTCGATGAAGGCGTCCATGAGCTCACCGGGGCCGTAGCCCGGCAATCCACACACCAGAACCAGATTGAGGTCCTTGAGCAGATCGGAACGCGTGTAGTTGAAGCGCTCACAGACCTCATCCACCGTGCTTCCGGGATGGGCGATCACCCACGGGAGCATGGCGAGGATTCGGCTCAGCCGTTCGGCCGTACGCGGACTGCTCATAAGCCCACAACGTGTTTTACGAACCGGTCTCGAATCTCAGGCGGAGCCAGTATCTCGGCGTGGTCGTCGAAGGAGATGAGCCAGCCAATGAAGGCGTCGACCTGGGCAACCGGCAGTTGGACCGTGATGCCTCCGTCCGATCCTTCGGTGACGGTGGCCGCGGCCACGACCTGCCGGCGGGCCCACCAGGCCACCTCGGGGTCGAATGCGATCTCAACGACAACATCATCTTCCCCCACGGTCCACGGTGCCTCGGGAAGCTCGTCACGTAGCCTGAATCCGGAGGGTCGCTCGAAGGCGCCTGGAGTGTCACCGGGCTCGATGTCGAGCATTCGGTCGACCCGAAAGACCCTGACGCCGTCGGCGGTACCGCCGACCACATACCAATGCCCCCGACGATGAGCCAGACCGTACGGCGCCAGTCGGCGCTTTCTTTCCTTGTAGGTGAATCCGATTCTGCGCCGTTCGGAGACTGCTGAGAAGAGGGAGGCGAGGGTTTCTCCCTCTTCTCCTAGATCGGCGGTGAGGGGCTCACCCGCCGCCAGAGCCGAGGCTCCCCCGAGTTTGAAGATCGCGGCCGGACCGGCAGCCTGCCCGCCGAGACGTACCATCGTTGCTGCGATCCAGAGCGCGGTTCGTTCTTCATCGGTGAGTCCGGGGTCGTCGAGTGCATACTCATCGGGAGCAACGACGTAGCCCTGCTCGACTTCCCAGGCGTCGGTGTGTTCCATCCGCACCGGTACCCCGAGCTGACGCAAGAGATCCTTGTCGCGTTCGAATGTGCGTCGGAAGGCCTCGTCGGTCTCCTGGTCGTACCCGGCAACCGTGTGTCGAATTTCGTCGGCCGTCACCGGCCTTTCGACGCTGAGCAAGAAGGCCAACAGGTTGAGCACACGTTCAATGACTCGGTTCATAGCGGCGATCAGATTACGCCGAAGCTGTTGGGTGAGATAGCCGGTGGTGTTGCGAGAGGTGTTGCCCGATCCCCGATGTCCGAGTCGAACACGGCTACAAGCCGGGTGTCGGGCATCGGCTTCCTAGAGGCTCGCTATCAGCTTGTCGACCCGTTCGTCCACCGCCCTGAACGGGTCCTTGCACAGGACGGTCCGTTGTCCGTGGTCATTTAGTTTGAGGTGCACCCAATCAACGGTGAAGTCTCGGTGGGCGGCCTTGGCGGCCTTGATGAAGCTCCCCCGCAGCTTGGCCCTGGTGGTCTCGGGCGGGTTGGTGAGGGCTCGTGTGACGTCCTCGTCGGTGACGATCTTTTCCATCATTCCCCGCCGTTCGAGGATGTAGTAGAGGCCCCGTTCCGGGAGCACATCGTGATACGCCAGATCGATCAGAGCCAACTTGGGATCACTGAGAGCCAGGCCTCGCCGCGAGCGGTACTCCTCGATCAAATGGAGTTTGGCCACCCAATCGCATTCCCGGCTTAGCGACATAGGGTCCTTTTCGAGACCGGTCAGCAGGTGTTCCCACATGGCGACCGCCGACTCGACCTGGCGAGGGAAGCCGGTGGTGCGCGAGTACCTCATCACGCGTTCGAGGTATTCCCACTGGATGTCCAGTGCCGACAGCTCGCGTCCGTTGGCAAGGCGGATTCTGCGCCGACAGGCGGTGTCGTGTGAAATCTCGCGAATCGCTCGGATCGGATTCTCCAAGGTGAGGTCACGAAATACCACGTCGTCTTCGATCATCTGCAACAGCGCGATGGTGGCACCCAACTTTACGTAGTTCTGGTATTCGGACATGTTGGAGTCGCCGGCAATGACGTGGAGCCTGCGGTAGCGCTCGGCATCTGCGTGCGGTTCATCCCGGGTGTTGATGATGGGGCGGCTCCGAGTGGTGGCCGAGGACACTCCCTCCCAGATGTGTTCGGCGCGCTGTGCTATCGAATAGACGGTGCCGCGCGCCGTCTGCAACAGCTTGCCGGCTCCGGCCCATATCTGACGGCTGACGAAGAACGGGATCAGAGTGTCGATCATCCTCTGGAAGTCGCTTTGGCGATCGACCAGATAGTTCTCGTGGCAGCCGTAGGAGTTTCCGGCCGAATCGGTGTTGTTCTTGAACAGATAGATATCGCCTCGAATACCCTCCTCTGCCAGTCGTTCCTCGGCTGAATGTTGGAGTCCTTCGAGCACCCTCTCCCCTGCCCGATCGTGCGCCACCAGGTCGTACAGACTGTCGCACTCGGGCGTGGCGTACTCGGGGTGGCTTCCGACATCGAGGTAGAGGCGGGCGCCGTTTTCGAGGAAGACGTTGGAGCTTCGCCCCCAGGAGACCACCCGACGGAACAGGTACCGCGCCACCTCGTCGGGCGACAGACGCCGCTGCCCGCGGAGTGTGCAGGTCACCCCGTACTCGTTTTCCATTCCAAAGATCCGGCGTTCCACGCCGGCGAGAGTACCGGTAGCCGGCACATTGGGTGGGCGGAGCCGTACGATTGAGGTGTGATACAGCCGCAGGAGCAGTTTGTTCATCTGGCCGATGTCGGGGATCTGGTCTCGGCGCGAGTTTGCGTTGCCGTCCTCGGATCTGACGGAATCGAGGCCCGCCTGCACGGTGAATCACTCGGCCCCTATCCGATGACGGTGGGTCGGATGGCGGTGACCCAGATCTGGGTTCCGGAGAGGTCTGTCGAACGGGCGAAGGAATTGATGCTCGAAGCGGAGATCGAACATGCGCTCGGCGCCGAGGTCCGCGGTGGTGCGATCGCCGATCGAGAGGCCCTCCCGATGAAGCTGCTTGCGCTCCTGGTGGCGGCCGTGCTGGGGGCGGCCGTGGTGCGAGCCGCGCTCAGAGTTTTTTGAGTCGTCAGTCGTCAGTCGTTAGTCGTTAGTCGTCAGGCAGAGAGCCCTGTCCGGAAAGGCCCATCTCGGTTTACGGACTACTCGCCGGCACGCATGTCCGGTTCGGTTTGGCGCGTCGATGGCCTGGGTCGAGATTCGGTCTGGTACTGGATACTCGACGGGGCTTTGACGCGGTCGCGCTTGACGCGTCGATGGCCTGAGTCGCCACCAGGTTTGGTACGGGCTACGCGGCCTCGATCTCGTCCAAGTCGAGTCGGCGGAAGGAGCGCCGCCCATTGGTCCGATCCACGATCGCTGCTTCCCAATCTCCTTCGACCACGCCGTCGTCAGTGACCGACGAGCAAGCGGCCTTGGCCCAGGCCAGAGCCGATTCCAGCGGTGCGTCATCTTCGTACGACTCCTCGAGTGCCTCTATGAGCGACTCCTCCTGGCCTCCGATTACCGAGAATCGACGATCGGCGTAGAGGGTGCCGTCATAGGTGACCTTGAAGATGCGGTTGTCGTCGGGGTCGACGCCGACCTCCACCACCATCAATTCGACCTCGTACGGCTTCACTTCGTGAGTGAAGATGTGGCCCAGTGCTTGCGCGTATGCGTTTGCGATCCCCTTGGCTGTGACGTCGGATCTCGAATACGCATAGCCGGTGAGGTCCGCCCTGCGGATCCCTCCGATCCGCAGTTGCTCGAACTCGTTGTATTTGCCAACCCCGGCGAAGGCGATGCGATCGTAGATCTCGGATATCTTGTGCAGGGTGCGACTGGAGTTCTCACCGAGGATGAGGATTCCGGTGTCGTACTCGACGGCAACGATCGATTTGCCGCGGCTGATCCCCTTTCGGGCGTACTCAGCCCGGTCCTTCATCAGTTGCTCGGGAGGCACGTAGAAGGGAACCGTCATGGCGCGACCTCCATTGCGGCTCGAGCCGATGCCTCCACCAACTCTTCGTCGATTACGCGGTATCCGTCAGCGTCCACCACCACCACGCTGGGGAAGATGCCCCGCTTCAGGTCGGGTCCACCCGTCGCGGTGTCCTCTTCTGCCGCAGCCACCAGCGCTGCCACGGCGATGTCCACCACTTCGGTCTCTGTGAGATCGTCGCGATACACGGTCCTCAGATAGAGGCGCGCATCCCGCCCGCCGGAACCGGTAGCGGTGTAGTCCAGCTCCTCGTACCGACCACCGACCACATCGAATGAATAGAGGCGACCCTCGTCCGCCTCCACGTCATATCCAGCGAAGAGCGGGATCACGACCAAACCTTGGAACGCCATCGGCATCTGCCTTCTCACCATCGACGCCAGATGGTTCGCCTTGCCTTCGAGGCTGAGCCGGCGCCCCTCGATCTTCTCGTAATGCTCGAGTTCGGTCTGGAAGAGCCGGGTTAGCTCGACCGCGATGCCGGCGACTCCTGAGATGGCTACCGCCGAGAAGTCGTCGGCCGGGAAGACCTTCTCGACCCGGCGGTGGGCAATCAAGTTGCCGGCGGTGGCGCGTCGGTCGCCGGCCACAGCGACTCCGCCCGCATATCGCAGCGCGATCACAGTGGTCGCCGACGGCGGATCGATCCCGTCGGTGCCGGGGACGATGTCCCAGCGGGGCTCTACACCCCGGCTGCGCAGCAGGGCCGAGAAGCTCTCGGCGGGAGTAGTGGTCTCCAGCGGCAACCGGTCGCCGATCTGGGGAATCACTGGCCGCCCTTTTGCACGTAGTTCTTTACGAATTCCTCGGCGTTTTCTTCTAGAACGCTGTCGATCTCGTCGAGCAGGTCATCGATCTTCTCGGTGAGTTCTTCGGCGACCGGTGCCGTAGCTTCCTCAGTCTCTTCGACCTCGTGGCGCGAGTCGGCCCGCCGGTTCTGCTTGCGCTCTTGCTCAGCCATCAGTTCCTCCGAGTGCCTGGACGAGATCGGCGGCGGTGTCGGAATTATCGATTAATTCTGCAACCATCGACCGTGTGCCGCGACGTGGTTCCATCATAGGCACCCGCTTCAGCGTGTCCTCGCCGACGTCGAAGATCAGTGAATCCCAATTGGCGGCGACGATGGCATCGGCGAATTTCTCCACGCAGCGACCCCGGAAGTAGGCCCGCGACGACTCCGGTGGAGCAGCGGCGGCGTCCGCTATTTGAGCGTCGGTGAACAGTCGCCTCATCCGGTTGGCAGCGACCAAACGGTGATAGAGGCCCTTGTCCCGGTCGACATCGTGATACTGCAGATCGAGCAGCCGGAGCTTGGGATCGGACCAGTCCAGACCGTCCCGTTCTCGGTAATGTTCCAGCAGGTCGAGTTTGGCCGCCCAGTCGAGCCGGTCGGCTGCAGAGCGAGGATCGGCCTCCAGCATCTCCAACACTTGCTCCCACTCGACGATGGCACGCTGATCGATTTCGGACACACCCTCCATTTCGGCGTGCTTGGAGATCGTCTCCAGATAGTGCCACTGGAGGTCGAGAGCCGAAATGCGGGAGCCGTCTGCCAGGCGGATAGTCGTCTGCAGCGTCGGGTCGTGGCTGACTCGCCACACGCTTTCGACCGGGTCGGTCAGCACGATGGGATCGCCGATAGTACCGGCTTCGACCGCCTCCAACACGAGCCGAGTAGTCGCCAGCTTCAGGAAGATCTGCGTTTCGCTGAGGTTGGCGTCGCCGATGATCACGTGAAGCCGCCGGTATTTGGTCGGATCGGCGTGTGGTTCGTCTCGAGTGTTGATGATGGGGCGCTTCAAAGTCGTCTCCAGTCCAACCTCCTCCTCGAAGAAGTCGCCACGCTGCGAGATCTGAAAGTCGACAGCGGGTCGTCCGTTCTCAGACCCGATCTTTCCCGAACCGATCACGATCTGACGACTGACGAAGAACGGGGTCAGGTGACGGACCAGGTCCCCGAAAGGCACGGACCGCGCCACCAGGTAGTTCTCATGCGCACCGTATGAGTTCCCCTTCCCGTCCGAGTTGTTCTTGTGGATGAACAACCTCTCACCGGCGGGGAGCGAGGCGCGGGCGGCGCGGGCGGCCTGCTCAAGGACATATTCGCCGGCTTTGTCGTGCAGCGCTGCCTCGAGAGGGTCGGTGCATTCGGGTGTCGAGTACTCAGGATGAGCGTGGTCGACGTAGAGCCGGGCCCCGTTGGCCAGCACCACGTTGACCAAGCCCGATTCGAAGTCTGCCATCGGAGGCGGTTGGTACCCGAACCCCCTCGCATCTTTCCCCGGACTCTCCTCTTCGGAGGACCATTGGATACGAGCGCGGCTTCCGGCATAGGAGTTGATTACCAGGCTTGACGCTAGGACCGGGTTGAAATCGGGCTGGTTCCTGATGGTGATGCCGAACTCGGTCTCGGTCCCGATCACGGCGCCGGCGATCCGCTCGGTCACAGGTATTGGCCGGTTGTCATCGCCTCGATGCTGCGACTGTCTCCGTCCCCTTCGATCAGGGTGCGTACGTAAACGATGCGCTCACCCTTCTTGCCCGAGATGCGAGCCCAGTCATCCGGGTTCGTTGTGTTGGGGAGATCCTCGTGCTCGCGGAACTCCTGCTTGATCGCAGCCAGGAGATCCTTACCACGGACGCCTCGCGTGCCTTCAGCGATCTCGCGTTTGATCGCCTCCTTCTTGGCCCGCCGCACCACGTTCTCGATCATTGCTCCCGAGGCGAAGTCCTTGAAGTACAAGACCTCTTTGTCGCCGTTGGCGTAAGTGACCTCGAGGAACCGGTTGTGCTCTCCCTCGCTGTACATGTCGGCGACGACCGATTCGATCATCTCTTCGACCAGTGAGGGCCGATCACCCCCATGGCGGGCTAGCTCCGATTCATCGAGTGGAAGATCGCCCTGGAGATAGATCCGATAGATCTGGCGGGCGGCTTCGGCGTTGGGGCGCTCGATCTTGATCTTCACATCGAGGCGGCCGGGACGGAGAATGGCGGGATCGATGAGGTCCTCTCGATTCGAGGCTCCGATGACGATTACGTTCTTCAGGGCTTCGACTCCGTCGAGCTCGGACAGCAGCTGAGGCACGATCGTCGATTCGACATCGGAAGATATTCCGGATCCCCGGGTCCGAAAGAGCGAATCCATCTCGTCGAAGAACACGATGACGGGGACGCCCTCGTCCGACTTTTCCTTCGCCCGGGAGAAGATCAACCGGATCTGACGCTCGGTCTCCCCGACATATTTGTTGAGCAATTCCGGACCCTTGATGTTCAGGAAGTATGACCGAGCGTCCTCGCGGCCGGTCCGTTCTGCTACCGCGCTTGCCAGCGAATTGGCTACTGCCTTGGCGATGAGCGTCTTTCCGCACCCCGGAGGTCCGTAGAGAAGAACTCCCTTTGGGGCCGCCAGGCCGTAGTCGTCGAAGAGGTGCTTGTGGATGTACGGGAGCTCGACGGCGTCGCGAATGTTTTCTATCTGTCCACTGAGGCCGCCGATGTCCTCGTAGTGGATGTCGGGGACTTCTTCCAAGACCAGTTCTGCGATCTCGGGTCGGATGAGCCGCTCATGGACGAGTCCGGTGCGCGAATCGATGCGCACGTAGTCACCTACCCTGATGAAGGTGTCTCGCATCGGGCCGGATCGTTCGACGACCCGCTCCTCGTCGGCGCGCCCGAGGATGATGATCCTGGTGTCGTCGAGGATCTCCTTGACCGTGGCCACCTCGCCGGTGGGATCGAAGTCGCGGGCGTCGATGACGTTCATCGCCTCGTTGAGCAGCACCTCTTGGCCCTGCTCGAGTTCCTTGATCTCGATCGAAGGCTCAACGTTCACCCGTAGTTTGCGACCACCGGTGATCACGTCGAGGGTGCCATCGGTGTTGGTGCCCTGGACGATCCCAAAGGCATTCGGCGGCGCGGTCAGCTTCTCGACCTCGTCACGGAGTACCGCCAGCTGGTCGCGGGTCTCTTCTAGAGCGACCGACAACTTCTCGTTCTGAGAGACTGCCTGGGTGAGCCGCCCTTTGGCTTCGAGCAGTCGTTCCTCGAGCACGCGGACTCTCCTGGGAGCATCCTGGAGACGGCGGCGCAGAACCGCGATCTCCTCTTCGAGGATCTTGATCGTGCTCTGGAACTGATCGTTGTTCGTTGCTCCCATGAGCTAGTCACCTCTGGCCCAGACAACCGTGGACCGGGTCTCCCCGGTCCGGGAGCGAAGTATACGCTTGCCCCCGTGGTGGGCCCGGTCTCCTGCCTTGAGTCAGATCGGTGCCTCGGTACAATCGCTGCTACAGGAGCACATCGGAATGTTTTCACCATGAAGGTTTGGATCGATCAGGACCTCTGCACCGGCGACGGACTGTGCGAAGAGATCGCGCCCGACGTCTTTGTGCTACTCGACGACGGTTTGGCGTATGTACGCGAAGGCGAAACGGTCTTTGCCGCATCTGAGGGCAACTCCGAGGGAGCGGCCGGTGTTGCCGTTGTCCCCGCCGGACAGGAAGACATCACGATCGAGTCTGCCGAAGAGTGCCCCGGCGAATGCATCTTCATCGAGCCGTAGGAGTCAGTAACCAGTAGCCAGCCTGTGCCATTGGTGACAACTACTGGGTACTGGGTACCCGATCCCGCTACTGGGTTTCGGTCTCGACGCTGATCTGGGCCGCGGCGTGCCGTGCCACTGTTATGAAACCGGTGTGGCCCACCATCTGGGTCTCCGGGCGAACCGATCGCCCCTCCACCTTCCACTCCCGGTGCAGTCCCTCGAAGGTCTCCGGGGCAAGAAACCACCCGGTGCGGCGCATCGTGTCCGTGAGTCGTTGGATTTGGGGGACGGTCGGGACGTAGGTACACACGACTGCCCCGGCCGCCAGTTTCCCGGCAGCGGCCTCTAGCACGGCCCAGGGCTCCGGTAGATCGAGCATGAGCCGGTCTACCCCCGGGTAGGTGTCGAAGCCGTCACACACGTCGCCGTCGACCATCGTGAGGTTGGGTGGTACCGCCCCGAGAAATCTGGCGATGATCTTGGCAGCGTGGGCTCTGTGATCGTCGCGGCGCTCGAAGGTGATCACTGAGCCGTCTGCTCCCACCGCTCGCAGCAGCGCAAGAGTCAACGCGCCGGAGCCGGTTCCGGCCTCGATGACAGTTTGACCGGGTGCGATGTCTCCCCAATGGATCATCGGGCCCAGGTCCTTGGGGTAGATCAGCTGGGCGCCCCGCGGCATCTTCAACACGTAATCGCTGAGGCGGGGCCGGAGTGCGATCAGGCGACTGCCGCTGGTCGACCGGAGTAGCGAACCCGGCGCGGCTCCGATGATCTCACCGTAGGAGAGCGATCCGGCGTGGTACTGAAAGCTCGCGCCGTCGGCGAGGTCGACCAGGTACCGCCGACCCTTGGCGTCGAGCAGCAGACAGAGATCGCCTGCGGCGAAGGTGTCGCTCACCCGCCGGTGATGGCGGAGAGGAACCCGACCGTGACGGACAGCACCATCGCCCCGACCAGAACGATGACGAGAATCTTCACGAAGCGTTCGCGATGTCGAAACATGGAGGGGATGTTAGGAGGGGTGAGGTGGTTCGATGCACTTACTCGAGGGATCGGTCCTCGTTTCCCGTTTCCCGTTTCCCGTTCCGTTCCCCGAATAGTCGCGCAGGAGACCTGGGGCGTCGCCAAGGTCGCTAGTCCCCTTTCGGGACGGTGATCCTCAGACTTTGGCCTGGCTTCAAGCGCTTCGAATAGAGCAACTCACGGTCTGGCCGTTCGAGCCACCGTACGATGCCGCGAGCAGCCAGGAGTGCTCCCAAAAGGGTGAGGGCGCCGTTGCCGCCCCTCATGCCTTTGGAGAGCAGCCGCGCACCGGTGCGTAGTGGATCCACGAGAGTGATGGTACTGCGAGCGGGACGACTGCTTGGAACGGGGCGGCTCGCTTCCCGTTTCCCGTTTCCCGAATGATCGCGGATCAGGCGATGTCGAGGGACGGTCCAGCCGTGCGTGACCTCAGGGATAGCCGAGCGGACAACTTCTGGATTCCGTACGGGAAACGGGAAACTCGCCGAGCGGCCCAGCACGAGCTCGGCAGAAACGTTCGGTCACTTCGAATCGAATCAGGTCCGGAACGGGAAACTCGCCGGGCGGTCCCACACGAACCGGGGAGAAACGTAGAGCCGCTTCGAGTCCCTCAAGGTCTGGAACGGGCTTCTCAACCCAGCCGGTAGATCTCCACCTGAGCGGAGCCTTTGCGGCCCTTCCTCCGACCCATCAGGTAGACCAGCAAGATGACGACCACCACCGCGATGGCGGCGGCAACGCCGATGTTGCGAGCTCCTACGGACGTATCGTCGATGACCTCTTGGATCTCCTTCAGTTTGTCCTCGAGGTCGGATCTTTGCACGGTCATTTGGAAGCCCTCCACATGATCAGTCCGGTCACGGCCAGCAGGGCCACGGCCGACGTGATGTAGCCCAGCCCGCTCCAGATGTGGCCGTCGGGCATTGCTTCCACGATCAGCCGCATGCCGACGACGGAGAGAAATAGCGAGGCCAGCATGAAGGCGAGAACCGCCGCCAGGCTGTAGCCGAAGAGTCGCCCCAGCTTCTTGGCCGGGACGATCGTTTGTTCTTTCAGGTAGTCCTTGGCGAGGTCGAAGAACTCCGAAATCAGTTGTGGCAGCTCGGTAGGACCGGCCATCAAGATGCTCCACGCTCTGGTGATCACAGGCTACCCGATGCCGGCCAGTGCCCGGGTGCGGTGTGGTCCGACCATTAGTCTCGCACTTCATGACTGCTGGCAGTCGGCCCGATGGTCGACGGAACCTGAGACTCATCGTCGTTGGTCAAGGCGTTTCGTATCTCGGTGACTATCTCGCCTTCTTTCTGGCGCTGCCCGTGTTTGTTCGCGACCGGACGGGTTCGGCCGGATCCCTCGGTCTGCTGGCGGCGGCAGAGACCGCTGCCGTGCTCGTATTCGGTCTTCTGGCCGGAGTGCTTCTCGACCGGATTCGATTGCGGATGGCGATCGTCTTTGCAGACCTGTCCCGCGCTCTTGCCTTCGGCCTTCTGGCGGTGGCCGTGGTACTCGAGGTCGAAGCCACCTGGATGGCATTTGCAGTCGCCTTCGTCGTCGGCTCGATGGGCACGGTGTTCGACGCCGGCCTCCAGACCCACATGCTCACGGTCCTCGATGACGATCAGCTACCGGTGGCCAACGGCGGGATCGAGTCCGCTCGCAATCTGGCGATGACCCTCGGCTTCGTGGCGGGCGGGATAGTCATTTCGGTCGGCGGTGGGATTGCCGGTGCTTTTGCCCTAGATGCCGCCACCTATCTGGTGTCGGTGGTGGCCATCCTCGGGCTGAAGGAGCTACGACCGCGGCCGCGGGCACCGCGGGAACCTGTGTTCCGTTCCCTCTCGTCGGGGCTTGGCCACCTGTGGTCGAATCGACCTCTACGGTGGGCGACCGGTGCCGCGGTCGTCATCAATCTCGCCTTTGCACCGTTGGCCGCGGTCCTGACGCTTTATGCGAAGGCCGATCTCGGCATCGAGGAAGACCATCTGCTCGGAATCTTCTTTGCGTTGTTCTCGGCGATCGCCGTCGTTGGAGGACTCTCGGCGTCGCGGCTGATGCGGTGGTTCGGGGTCGGTAGATCAGTGATCATCGGAGGGCTGCTGTTCGGATCGGGCGCGGCCGCGGCCGGGATGGCGGAAGGTTGGTGGGCGGTGGTCCCGTCGGGCATCGCCACCGGCGGGGTGGCGATCAATCAGGCGGCCTTCGTCACGATGCGCCAGCGGGTCACGCCGCGTCACCTTCTGGGTCGGGTGATCTCGGCGTCACGGACGATCGCCTGGATGGGCATCCCGATCGGGGCGACGCTGGGTGGTGTTCTCGGCGACGCCGTCGGCTTGCGACCCTTGTACATCGGCGGTGGTGCGATCATCGTTGCAGTCTCCCTGGTCATGATCGTTGGACCCCTGGGCAGGCCGGATCCGACATCGGTTGAGCCGGCGGCGGATCGATCTCCCGCTTCCGACCCTTCGGGCGAGGATCCTATTTCGCTCGGTGCCGACCCCTGGGGCCTGCGGCCTGGGTGATCGAGTCTTATCGGTCGCCCGTCTCAGCTCGATCCAAGGAACTCCAGGGCCTCGAGTACCCGGTCCACCTCGGATGTAGTGCTGTAGTGCACGAACCCGATTCGCACCAACCCGCCACTATCCATCAGTCCGAGCTGCTCCATCACCCCGATGGCGTAGTAGTGCCCTACCCATAGATAGATCCCCCTTCGACCCATTTCGGCCGCCACCGTCTGGGGACTGATGCCTTCGACCTCAACCGCAAACGTCGAGACCCGCTGCTCCCCCACCTCCGATGGTCCGAACAGCCGTATCGACGGCATCTCTGCGATTCCGGACAGGAACCGGCTGCCGAGGCCCTCTTCGTGGGTGCGGATGGCGGCGAACGCCGACTCGAGCCGGCTTCTGCGACTGGCGCCCTGACCGAGAGACGCCAGATGTTCGACCGCGGCGGTCACGGCCACCAACGACTCGAAGGACTGAGTTCCCGTCTCCCACCTGTCGGGTGCCGAGTCGGGCGCCGGACGGACCTTGTACGGGGCCAAGCTCTCCAGGTGTTCTCTCCGTCCGTAGAGGATCCCGGTGTGTGGGCCGAAGAACTTGTAGGCGCTCGCCACCAGAAAATCGGGCTGGAGCAGAGCGACGTTGGAAAGTCGATGAGCGCTGAAGTGGACGGCGTCTACGAACGACAGCGCCCCGACCTGGCGTGCCGCAGCGATGATCGGCGCCAGATCGGTCACAGAGCCGAGCGCATTCGAGGCGGCCGTGATGGCGACCAGCCGGGTTCGCTCATCTAATGCGTCGATGACGGCATCGGGGTCCAGCAACCCCGTGGCCGGATCGAACTCGATGGAGATGACCTCGGCCCCTGCGTCTCGAGCGGCTTCGCTCCACGGAGTCACGTTGGCGTCGTGGTCGAGCGTCGTAACAATGATGCGGTCGCCGGGTCGCCAATCGCGGGCGATCGCCCGGGAAGTGGCAAACGTGAGACTGGTCATGTTCTGCCCGAACACGATCTCGTTCGGGGACGCATTGAATAGATCAGCCACAGCAGATCGCGCGGCGTCGGTCAGGGCCTCGGCTTGTCTACTGGGCGCAAAGTCTCCACCGTGGTTGGAGACACCGTCCCGTAGCAGAGTCGTCGTCGCCTCGATGACACTGCTGGGGACCTGAGTACCGGCGGGTCCGTCCAGCCAGGCGACATGGCGCCCATCCTGCCGACGAGACAGAGCTGGGAACTGTCGGCGGATACGATCCACGTCATACGGCATGTTCCGATCGTAGATGGCCGCTCCGGGTCACTAGCTTCCGACGTAGTAGTCGTACGAGATCTCGTCGGCCACCTGGCGCTCCAGGGTCCACGCGGTGGCCCAGGCATCGGCCGTCTGCTCACCGGTCCACACCTGGTCGGCTGCCCAGCAGTCGGTGGTCTCGCCCGGCGCCAGGTAGGTGTCGTCACACCAGACGTGCCCGTGGCCTTCGAGGTACACATAGACGCCCCAGAGTTGCTCGGTGCTGGTGTTCTTTGCCCTGAAGTGCCAATTGACCATGTCCTCATCTTGGAGAATCACGGTCTCTTTCCCGTCCCGGGGGCCGAGCAACTCCACCGTCAGCGTCAGAGTGCCGTCGGGTGCCGGACCGGAGGCGGGCAAGGTCGTCACCACCGGCGTCTCATCGATCCACTGTTGTTCCACGGGCTCCTCTTTGAAGCCGTCCAGATAGCCTGCCTCGGGCACCGAGATCACAGGGTCTGAGATCGGAATCTCCGGCAGCTCAGTCATGGTCGGTACGACCGTCGCCGGACCTTCGGTGGCGCTGGACTGCGTCCCGGCCGGTAGCCGCGGCGCCAGCGCCAGGAAACCGGCGCCGGAGCCGCCGTACTGCTCCGGAATTGTGAGTCCGAGAAGTCCGGCCTCGGCGAAGACCTGGAAGATGTCCTCGGGGTAGACGCCGCTCTCATCCAGCTCGGCGGAGCGCGGCGCCACTTTCTCGCGGGCGATGCGCTTCGCGGTGTTGCGGATGAGCTTGTGGGCGTCCGACAGTTCGTAGTCCATTGTGGTGTCCTTCAGTTCTAGCGTGGCTGCGAGGGCTATTGTACGGGAGGCAACGCAGATTCGGACGCTAGGCTACGCGGGCTACGCGCGACGCGCCGGACGACTCGACGTGGCCGAGCGTGGGGTCGCCG
>JACZWZ010000223.1 GCA_022571885.1 Acidobacteriota bacterium | reverse complement strand
GATCCGACAGTAAATCGCAGCAGCAGCCGGTGTCCTCGCAGCCACGGTGAAACCTCCCATACGGCGTCACCATCAGCCTATCGCCAACCGACGTGATAATCCAATGCTTAGATTATCGAGTTTGGTGGGACCGCCGTCGGGCCCAGTGCTGTATGTGATGCGCGTCGCACCAGCGGTGCGGCCGCTCGCAACCCGGGAACCGACAGTGCCGGTCCCGGATGATCAGCGCCTTTCGAATCGCAGCCGGGATCGTACGGGTGGCTCGTCCTACATCGAGAACCTCCGATCTGGGACCGGTAATCACTCGTGTCACGGAGGAGTCACAGGCGATCCGACGCGCCGTCTCAGCGCCAATAACGGTGCCGTCATCGAACGCACAGGGCGCACCGGGCTCGCCTTGGAGGGCTGCAAGGCTGACGACGGCTGAAACCTGGGGTCTGGAGCCCCCGCTCAGCGGCGGATTCTGGTGAGTGAGGTAGTAGCCGCAGATGTCGGTCATCGCATCGCACCGTCGCTGCGTCGGAGTTCGATCGTCGTCGGGATCGAGCTGCTGAGGATCGGTGATCGACCGCAGGGCTGTGATCACCGTCTGGCCGGCTTCAGCGTCGAATCCGGCGTCCATGGCGATCATCCCGCCCAGCGTCTCAGAAATATCAAGCCGACGCCTCCGATAGACGTGCTCGGCATCGGCGGCGGCGAGGCGCTGATCGGCGGCCTGCTTCCAGTACTCCACGGCACGGCGGGCATCACCTGCCGACAGGCTGCTGATCGTATCGACCAGCACCCGCTCATCACGCTCGAACACCTCAGGAGCGACCCGTGCCGCTGCCAACAACATCGCTACCCGAGGACGATCCAACACCGCGGTCGTATACCCCTCCCTGATCTCAGGATGCCGGCGCAGGGCCCGAGCCTCACCGACACGACGTGACGCCTCGCGTCCCGAATCACCATCGGCCTGCAATAGTGCCGTGGCACTGAGGTGCCCGGCGTCGACGAACGAACCATCGCGGTCGAATTCCGCCAGCCGTTCGGCCGCCTGAGCCTCGATCATCACGGCCTCACGACGCAACCTGAAGTAGGCGTCGATTGGGCTCTCATCCCAGCTCTCGGCGGCCTCGGCTCGCATCGTCTCCATTCACCCAACATACGCCCCAGCTATGACACGAAAATGGGCGGTACTGGGCTCAAATGAGTGCATGCTGGCATCGGCCAGGGTTGACTAAGTACACCCCCTTCTGGAGAGGTTGGGGTGCTGAGGGGCACCGTCCTCTGTCGCGCCACACGCCCGCCTATGGCAATCGCACGGGACAGGACTCACCGCAGTGCGCATACCCCCGGCGAGGTAGCCTGGCTGGCGAAGCCAGCGTGGGATTCGGTGGAGGCGATGCGAAAACTAGCTTCGGTGGTCCTGGCCTTTGCGCTGGTGACCGCCGGCTGCGCCGACAGCGGTGAGGAGGCCGCGCGAACGAGCCCCCCTGGGGCCTCCGCCGGACGCATCAAGGTCATAGCCGGCTGGACTGGTGACGAGGCGGCTGCCTTCCGGCAGGTCCTGGCCGGTTTCACCCAGAAGACGGGCATCCAGGTCGACTTCGAGGCTGTCGAGCACGACCTGCCGACAATCCTCTCGGGGCGGGTCAAGGGTGGTGATCCGCCGGACGTAGCGGTCCTCGCCCAGCCGGGCCTGCTGAAGGACCTGGCCACCCTGGGTGCGCTGGTGCCGATCGAGAGCGCGGTCGGCTCTGCCGTCGATCAGAATTACGCCGGGGTGTGGCGGGACCTGGGGTCGGTGGACGGCACCCTCTACGGGGTGTTCTTCAAGGGCGCCAACAAGTCAACGGTCTGGTATGACGTGCATGTTTTCGAGGCACATGGGCTGGCACCTCCCGCGACGTGGGACGACTGGGTGGCGCTCTCCCAGGAGCTGTTGGAGGTTGGCATCACGCCCATCGCCGTCGGGGGGGCAGACGGCTGGGTGCTCTCCGATTGGTTCGAGAACGTCTACCTCCGCACCGCGGGCCCGGAGAAGTACGACCAGCTCGCCGACCACGAGATCCCGTGGACCGACCAGTCCGTCAAGGACGCTCTGGGAATCATGGGTGAGCTGATCGGGGTCGAGGACTACGTGGCCCGTGGTCTCGACGGAG
>JACZWZ010000014.1:6100-31279 GCA_022571885.1 Acidobacteriota bacterium | reverse complement strand
ACCCGACGGATCGTCCCAGAACCCTCGAACATCCCGTTCTTTCGAGGAACTGCTTGACGAGTACCTGGCAGGAGCGCGGCTGTTCCCGGAGATTCAGTCAGACAGCGAGGCCATCTACCTCGCGACCGAGGCCCTGGGAATGATGGACAACGAGCAGACAGCCAAGATTGCCCTCCACCATGCAGCCGCGTACGGACTCTGGAGCGCCTTCGTCGCAGAAGGCCTCCGGCGACCTGACCTTCTCACCGAGCACGGAACCGTCACTCCGGCTGGGGCGGTCCTCGCAACAGCGGTGATCCTGTGGCGCTTTGAGCTCTCGTCCTTCTGGGCTGATGATGGGATCGATCTGTAAAAGCAGGCTGGCGTCTTGCCCTCATCGCGAGCCCGTTCTCTCTATCCGTAGTTCGTCTCCGACCCAGCACCTCAGCCGACCGAGGTTCTGGGTGAGATGAGCGATAGCTGGAAGCTTGAGGCAACCGAGGTTGCCCGCCCGTTCCCCTGTGATGAACTTCTTCTTCTCTTACAAGAGGCTCTGGTCGGACCAGAGCCCGGGGGGAGCGAATCTGAATGGGCAGGTGTGCGCAGGAGTCCCTCAGCACCCCTGACCTCTCCAAGAGGGAAACGGACCTGGAAGATTCTCCAAGTAACATTGCCGCACGCTGGGGGATGCCAGCGTTCTGATACCTCACCCCTTCGACCGGCGCGAAACTCGACGGAGTGTTGATTTCGCGACGTCGCTGTGGCGGTGGGTATGATTGCGGCGACACCGAGTGCCAGAGGTAGGACCACTACTCGGCGCGAAGGGGTACATCCAATGTCGCCAAAAGAAGGACTGGTTCAACGGGCCTACACCAGCATTCTCGAAGAGTTCATACAGACCGGACGCGCACCTCATTACACCGAGTTGGGCCATATCTTGGGAGTGGGACCCGAAGAAGCGAAGGATCTACAGCGTGAGGCAGCGCAAGCAGGCCTAGCCGCGTGTTTCCTGCTCGACGACACGGGTTACATCGAATCGTTCGCGCCGTTCTACAACCTCGCCAACCACTATCGGGTGACGGTGGAGGGCGAACAGAAGTGGTTCGCTCAATGAGGACTCGAATCGCTAGCCGTGCGCTGGCTTTTTCCCGGCATTGAGGTCCGCCTCGACACTCGTTGCCTGGACTGCGGAGAACCCATCCTGGTTCGCATGCGGGACGAGGAGATTCTGGAAGTGGATCCGCCGACGACCGTCGGCCATACGAACGACCCATTCCCGCCGCGGGAACACTTTCAGAGATTCTATTGAAGCCGCATGAATCTCTTCCGGTCGAAAGAGCATGTCAAGAACTGGTCGTCTTACGATCCCATCT
The DNA here is from genome assembly GCA_022571885.1 of Acidobacteriota bacterium. Taxonomy (GTDB): domain Bacteria; phylum Actinomycetota; class Acidimicrobiia; order Spongiisociales; family UBA11373; genus JACZWZ01. The sequence goes on along the minus strand of JACZWZ010000014.1, from coordinate 29,927 downwards.
CCGAGGAGGCGATCATGCCGCTGGCCGACTGGGCGATGGTCTTCAGTGGCCCGCTGTTCCGTAACCGTATGGAACCGGATTGTCTCTCTAAGGGGGACGTGTATTGGGCCGATTTCTCCCGTAGGTTGACGAAGCTGGGCAAGAAGGGGTGGGCCTGGCAATCCTAGGAAGCGAAAGCCCAGCCCTCCGCTAACGACCATTACGCCCCATCTCTCCTCTGATGGCATTTACGAGCAGTGGGGGAGGCCACGGGGAGGTCACCGGACCCTCAGCACCCCTGTCAAGACTTCACCACCCCAGGCGTTGCTTTCAGCCTCGTCTTGGACGAGTGACTTCACACGGCGGATGGGTGGGCCATGTCGCCATCATGTCCGATAACTTCAGATATGGCGCAGCATCCATCGACATGATCCTCGGGAAAGCGTCTCACCTCCGATAACCGAAGTTCTGGTGAGGTGACGTGAGGTGACGACAAGGTCACCGGACCCTCAGCACCCGCGTTGACCCTGTCCCTCTAAGCTGAGCTAGCCGCACGGGAGGGGCGAACCGATGCGCAAACTGTCGGTATGGCTGACGGTGGTCACTTTGGTGGCGGCCGCCTGTGCGGACTCGGCTGACACGACCACACCGCCCACGGCTACGACGACCGCCGCAGCAGCAACCACGACCACACCGCCCACGGCTACGACGACCGCCGGGGTTGGCCCGGAGTGCACGACAACGCCGGCGGATGCGCCTGGGACTTCCTCGACGTTGGTGGGTCCAGTTGTGGGATCGACTGCCCCGGTAGTGACGACTACGACTCGTCAGTCTGTTGAGGTTGAGTTGGGAACCGTTGACCCTGTCATCCCAGTGGACGCTCAGGATCAAACGCTTCTGGTCTACGAGCTGTCGATTCTGAATTCAAGCGACGCGAGGGTGGAGCTGTTGGGGGTCGAAGCAACGAGCGGTGAGACAGTCATCGCTTCCTTCGAAGGAGCCACCCTGCGGGGTCGAGTCTCTTCTGGTTTGACACGGATCGACGCTGGGAGCGAGGTCCTTGTGTTCATGTGGCTGTGTGTGCCACACGAGCTCGCCGCTCAGGGGGTGACGAATGTTGTCACCATGGGTACCGGCGAAGGTAACGATCAGAACTTCGAGAAACGGCTCCAGGTCCCGATCGTGGATGAGATGCCGGTGGTGCTAGGTCCACCGCTGCGGGGGGATGGCTGGGTGGCTTTCAACATCTACGACTCATCGCCCCATAGCCGAACCGTCGTCGAGTTCGACGGGGTTTTACGTATACCACTTCGGTTCGCCATCGACTGGGTTCGGTTGGGGGAGAACGGTCTCGAATACACCGGTGAGTTCACCGACAACGAGAGCCATCACGCGTATGGCGTCGAGGTGCTTGCTGTCGCTGACGGGAGGATCGAAGCGGTCACCGACGGCGTTCCCGAGAACGTGCCCGGTGCGACGCCGGCCGTCCCGATCACCCTGGATACCCGTGGCGGCAACCTCATCATTCTCGACATCGGCAATGGCCGATACGTGACGTATGCCCACCTGATTCCAGGATCCCTCACGGTGGGCGTGGGTGATCATGTCAAGCGGGGCGATGTGCTGGCCAGGCTGGGCAACTCCGGGCGCTCGACCGTTCCTCACCTTCATTTCCACGTGAGCGAGATCTTCGACACGCAGACGGCTTCGGGGCTTAACGGCAGCGGCGTGCCCTTCGTGTTCGAATCATTCGAAATCCTCGGCGACAGCTCGTCTGCCGGCGCCCGGACACTCGAGATCCCGATCGAGGACGCCGTGATCAAGTTCCCAAACGCCGGGTAAAGCGGTTCGACGGCGTCCTGGAGCCGCACACAACGGCTGCCGGCTCAAGGGGTCATTGCAACACTTCGGCGAGTCCGTTGACGTCCGAACGGGCACCTCGTGATGCTCAACAGACCCGAGGCCATCGTCGCCGCCGTCGCGACGATCCTCCAACAACTCGGAGAACCGCACGTCGATGCCGGTGCTGACACCTGATCAAGTCGGAGATGGAGGCCCTCAGCACCCCTGTCAAGACTTCACGAGGCTGGAATTCAGGCTAAAGGTGATCGTGTAACAGCGGGGCCTATGGCTCTGACAGCAGGATCAGGCTGACGGCATTTAGCCCTCCAGATCGAACTCGACGCCGTACTTCTCGGCGAGCCTCTGCGCCTTTTCCATATCGGGCATCGGGGTTTCGGCCAGTCGGGGTGATCGCGTCGTTGCGGGCTCCCCGTACTCGACGAAGTAGTCCTCGAAGCCGCCCGGGCTGATCATCTTGAGGCTCATAGCCTGAGGAATGCTCTTCCTGTCATCGTGTCTGGGTCTTCCGAGACCTGAAGGAGTGCGCTATCGCGACTTCCGAGCCGCTCAGCGAGACTCCGCTTCGCCGTCTGGATCAAAGACGTCTTCGATCGGAATCCCGAAGAGCCGAGCCAGTTTGAAAGCCAGCGGCAGGCTCGGGTCATACTTACCGGTTTCGATGGCGTTGACGGTCTGGCGTGACACGTCGACGCGTTGGGCAAGTTCTGCTTGCGACCATTGTCGCTCCGCCCGCAAGACACGTAGCCGACTCTTCATCCGTAGCGTCGTATCGCAAGCATTTGTCCAGCCGTCCAGGCGAACATCATGACCGCTAACGGCTTGTTGCCCCAACCCGGCGCACCGGCAAGTTCGAGTAGCCCATAGCCCGCAACGAACACCACGCCAACACCAAAACCAAGGGCGAGCCCTTCTAGCTGGACGCGGCGCAACAATTCATCCATCCCGCGCAGCATTCGCAAGTAAAGGAAAACCGCAACAAGCCCCAATACAACGGGCGCGATTGCCACCAACCAACTCGTGGGGCTTTGCAGCGTGTCAAGTCTCAGCGCCCTGTTGGCGCCGACGAAGCTCAAGGCCCAGGCTGCGAAGAGCGCGATGAACCACCGTTGGTTCCGCCGGTCGCTCTCACTCCCATGGCCGTAGTCGAAGACAGATCGCCACAGGTTCCGCTTCGTTTCATTGCTTTCCGTTTCCGTCATAGTGCGATCCTCGTCTCTGGGGTCAAGTCAATTGTCAGTGTCGAGATGTAGAGGTAACTCGACAAAAAGTCACGGTAATGCTTCCTTTACCTTCTGTCAAGTCAACTTTACACCTCCACCGCGAACTAACACACCTTCCGGCCGCATGACGAACCACAGGAAACGCGAAGCACGGACGCGATCAACTGGCTAGCCCTCATCCACACCCGCACATATCGGCACATATCGAGCGGCGGAGTACGGAGAGCCTCGGCACTCCTGACCTACCCCGAGTGGACGAACAGACCGCAGGCCGGAGTTCTCCTCAAGTGACGTTCATGCATTCTGGGTGATGCCAGTGTGATACTCGGGTGGTCCTGTCGGAGGCTCGCTGAGAGTCGGCGTGTGCCATCGTCGCCGAGCCCCGGGAGGGGGTTGGTGCGATTACCAACTCCTCGACAACCTTGTTCTGCTGTGCCGTCGCCACCACCGCGCTGTGCATGAAGGTGGAGTCCGATTACCGCCGTTGGAATGAGCGAGCGGGTCCTTCGAGTGTGATGACGCTGGGGGACGGTGGGGTCCGGTTCCCCGACTGGTCGATTCAAGGGGTCTTGTAGTTACACCTCGCAGGCGGCCCGAACCTGCAACGGCCGCATTGACGAACCGGCGGTTACGGGCGCACCACTCGAACGCCAACGGGGCCCGAGATCCCTGGGAGCTCGACCTCTCGATGCACCGTAACCTCGTCGCCCAATCGGCTCGGGAGTAGGGTCGCTGCGGACGGGGGTGCTGGATGGATTCGATGATCAACGAGCCGGTGCGCGGCACCATCGGCGACATGTCTTTTCTGGCGGTTCCCGGTATCGATGCTCTGCGACGGGCGGTACGGGGCGAGGCGCCACGCCCGCCCATTCATCATCTGACCGGCATCACTCCCACCGAGGTCGGGCTCGGCAAGATGACGTTCGAGATGCCGGTGACTCGGTGGCTGGAGGACGCGGTCGGGATCATCTGGGGAGGGGTGTACGCATTCTTCGCCGACGCCCCGATCAGCCTGGCTCTCTACTCGGGCCTTCCTGCGGGCAAGCTGCTCTCGACTTCAGAGCTTTCGATCAACTACCTGCGTCCCGCTACCCGCGACTCGGGCCGGCTGATCGGCCGCGCCCAATCGGTCTACTTGGGACGTAACGTGGGCGTCAGCGAAGCAACCATCGAGGACCAGCACGGCCGGACGCTCGCCCACGCCACGACGCGGTGCGTCATCCAGGACTTCCCGGTCGACCCCGACATCGAGCCGTCTGTGCCCGAACCGGCGATCACCGATCCACCCGACCCCTATCTGAGGACGCCGCCCGATGACGCCTGGCAGGATCCGGCGATCTTCGACACCGACAAGATCCCTGTGATGAAGAAGTTCATCGACGGAGTCATCCCCCCGGGACCGGTGCAGCTGCTCACCGGAGCGCGTTTTATGTCGGTGGAGCACGGCAGGGTGTCGATGTCGTGGCCGGCCAGCCCGTGGTTCAGCGCCGGCGGGCCGGCGATGTACGGGGGGGCCCTGGCATGGGCGTGCGACACCGCCATCGCCTCGGCCGTGTGGTCGACGTGCGATGCCGGAGCGGTGGCGGCGACACTCGATTTGCAGGTGCGTTTCCTGCGTCCGGTGATGCTCGACGGAAGCGACCTCACCGTGATCGGTGAGATCCGCCACAGCGGCCGAACGATTCGGGTGGCTCAAGCCGAGGTGCTCGACTCCGCCGGAAGACGCGTCGCCCTGGCCACCGGGTCTTCGCTGCTGATCCCGGGTGGGATAGAGCAGCTGAAGAAGGGCCGCCGCGCCGACGAGATCATCAGCGGCTGATAGGTACCGCCACGCCAGACGGCGCTGACCTCGATCTCAGCCTCATATAACATTTTCGAACCCTGGGGGATGGGTGGGTGATGTCACCGGACCCTCAGCGCCTTGTCAGGACTTCGCCACCCTCGTCTGCCCCATCGCAGTCAGCATTGCGCCCTGATTGTCATCAGGTCTACGACTGCGCATTGGTCGTCATAGGAGATCAGCCAGCCGTCATTGCTCGAAGTTGTACTTGCCGCACCCTTCCCGTCGGATTCGGGTAGGCGGCCACGCTCCAGCGATGACGCCCGATATTGCCGGTTCGAGGGTGGTCGTGATGGCGCCGACAGGTTCGACCAGAGGGTGGTTGGACTTGATGCCACGGAAGTCGGTCGCAGAAACCGTTTGTACGCTGGAAGCTGATACGGAGAAAGACGATGAGATTCGTATTGTGGATAGTGGCCGCCCTGGTTGGATTCGGTGGGCTGCTCACGCTTACTCAGCGTCGGTTGATCTATCTGCCAACCCGAACGGTTCCTCTCATTACGGGTGAACTCGCAGGATGGGAGGAGGTTGCGTTCGACACCAGCGATGACTTGACGCTGCAGGGTTGGTTCACTCCACCCGAAATAGGTGCTGCGGTCGTGATCGTTTTCAACGGCAACGGCGGCAACCGTGGTGACCGGATTCCCCTTGGGACAGGTCTGGCCGAAAAGGGCTTCGGGGTTTTGCTGTTCGATTACCGCGGCTATGGGGGTAATCCTGGTCACCCCAGCGAGCCCGGATTGGCCCGCGATGCCCGCGCCGCGGCGGCCTGGGTGGCCATGAAGGCTCCGGCTCACCCGGTTGTGTATTTCGGGGAGTCCCTGGGAGGAGCAGTGGCCATCGAATTGGCGCTTGATCATCCACCTGCGGCTTTGGTGTTGCGGTCCCCATTCACATCGTTGGCGGACGTCGCCGCTGAGCATTATTGGTTTCTGCCGGTACGGGCTCTGCTGTGGGATGAATATCCATCGATTGATCGCATCGGGGAGGTGGCCGCTCCCACGTTGGTTATCGCCGGATCTGCCGACTCGATCGTCCCGCTTGACCAGAGCCGAGCCATCTACGATGCCGCACCCGAGCGCAAAGACCTGCTGGTGATCAACGGGGCAGACCACAACGATCCTGCCCTTGTTGCTGGCTTGGCTGTGCTCGACGCCACCGCTCGATTCATCATCGACGTCACATCCGAATAACCAGAGCCAGTCCAGTCGGCGGCAAGTGAGGCCGCTAAATGCACCGGTAAAGCTAGCGCGGCTCGCTCAGCCCGTTTCAACCCCATCTTGCAACATTCGTGAACACTGGGAGATCCGACGTCATCGTCGCCGTAGCATCATTATGCGATGACAGACCGTAACGTTCGCAGGTTCAGCTCCCCCGATGATGTGATCGAGGTGGGAAGGGTGAGGTCTGAGATCGTCGATCTGGGTTCGATTGCGATGGCCCGTAATGTCCACCAACCGGGGTTCCGCTGGAGCATCGACGTGGCGCCCTCGGTGGGCACCGAGTGGTGCGAGACCCGGCACGTCGGGTACGTAATCCGGGGACAGATGAGAGTGGCCACGAGTGATGGCATCGAGTACGACCTGCGCTCAGGTGACGTGTTTGATATGTCTCCCGGTCACGACTCCTGGGTAGTGGGCGACGAAGTCGTGGAAACGGTTGAGTGGATAGGGGCCCGCAGCTGGATCGCTTCTCAGCATGCTCTGCTGGAGCGTGTGCTGGCGAGCATCCTGTTCACCGATATCGTGGATTCGACTGCGACAGCGCGCCAGATGGGTGATCGGGCGTGGGGTGACCTGATCGAGGCGCATGATCAGCTGATGATGGACACCATCTCGAGGTACCGCGGCAGGTTGGTGAAGCTGACCGGCGACGGCGTATTGGCCGTCTTCGACGGTGCCGCCAGAGCAATCCGCTGCGCCCACTCATTGGGTGAGGCGGCTGCTGGCCTTGGATTGTCCATCCGGGCGGCGGTGCATACCGGCGAGATCGATCTCGCCGGTGACGAGATACACGGGGTAGCCATTCACGAAGCTGCTCGAGTGCTCGAATTGGCCACCGGTGATGAAGTCCTCGTGTCGGATGTCACCCGCGATCTCGTTCGAGATACCGGTTTGGCTTTCGAGGATCGCGGCGAGCATGACCTCCGTGGCGCCGGACGTCGTATGCACGTGTTGGCTGTCCACCGCGACCCAAGCGCCTGACGTTGGCTGACCACGCCGCCTAGAACAGCGTCGTCGCTTCCAGAGACTCGGCCTCGATGGACTCGTCACCCGACACTCGGAGGTATCGGGTTTGACTGCGCTGTCAGACTCCGAGTCGCAGGTACTCGATGACGTCGTCGGCATTCCTGTCGGGTGGGAACACCGGGTAGAAGACCCGGGTGATGAGCCCGTTCTCCACCACCAGAGTCACCCGTTTGTACAGAGTCACCTCACCGCCGAGGAATGTCGGGAGGCGGAGTGGGTTCTCCGCCAGTACCAGCGTGGTGTCGTTGAGCAACGGAAAGGGGATGTGCATCCGCTCGGCGAAGTCTTTCTGTTCGCCGATCGGCTGGGCACTCAAACCCCAGACGGTCGCCTCGAGATCGGCGAGTTCGGCGTGATGATCACGAAAGGCGCAGGACTGAGGCGTGCAACCGCGGGCCCCTGGAATCAGGTCCCAATCTGATGGCAACGTGATGTCGGGCCCGCCGGTGCGGGGGTACACGTAGAGGACCAGTCGGCGCGTGGGGACATCTCGGAGCGAACGCATCCCATCCCTTGTCGAGGGAAGCTCGACCTCGGGCAATTCGAGTCCCAACAGGTGGTCGCAGGCGCCATCGTCCGTCGGCGGTGGAAGGTTGTTGGGTAGCGAGGCGAGATCGGCCATCGGCGGAGGCTACCTCCGGACTCCAAACACGTTGCCGATCGTATTTTATTTGGGAGGGGCAAGTTCAGGTCTTGGTGAACCGCTGTGCCCAGCGCCTCCAGCGGTCGGAGAGTTCGGGGACTTCCAGCAACCGCGATGCTTCCTGATGGTCGCGGTGGTAGATGCGGGCGATGTCCGCCACGGTGAGACCATGCTCGGGGGCCGGCCCGATCTCGATTCGGTCACCAGCGGCGAGCGATCCCTCCTCCACGATCCGCAGGTAGGTTCCGGGTCGATCGGCAGCCGAGAACAGCGTGGGAAACTCCGGATCGTTCATGCGGATGCCCAGCTTGTAGCAGGGCACACGGGGCTCGCTGACCTCGAGAACAACATCACCGACGCGCCACTGCTGGCCGACCACGGCGGCGCCGACTTCGACGCTCTCTGTGGTGAGGTTGTCGCCGAACGTGCCCGGAGCCAATGAATGTCCAAGTTGGTCACTCCACCACTGGTAGTCCTCCGAGGCGTACGCATAGACCGCCTTGTCTACACCGCCATGAACTCTTCGGTCGGCTTGGTCATCGCCGACGAGGTTGACGCCTTCGGCCCGTACCCGACCCTCGACGGGAGACTTGTAGATCCCGGTCGACACAGCGTGCCCCCGGTACTCGACGACCTTTTGGACTCCGACGTTGACCGAGATGATGCTGCTCATGTGCTTGCGTCATACAGCAGCGTCTCGCTGCTCTCGCTGCGATGGACCGTGACCGCCAGCGAATGCCCGTGCTCGGCCGGCAGCTGGTCGCGGTCACTCCAGTCGCAATGCCGGCCGGGGCGGACGGCAATGTCCGAACGGACGGCAAGGAGGTCGATGGAGTCATCCATCACGATCGTCATTTACACCCCGTCTACCGGAAGAAGCGACACCTGCTCCGTCATGACCACCTTCCAGCGACAACCCACGTTATCCGGCCGAATCGAACGGTGTGGCCTCGGTGCCCAATGCCACCGAGCCCGGAAGAAATCCGAATGACCTCGCGGCACGTCGGCGATGCGCCGTCGACTCACCACCTGTGGCGGTGAATGGTGTCCACCCGCTTCGGTCGATCGAGAGACGATGACCGTCGGTCCGGTGCCGGGTGGCCGACGGCCACCACACCAACCAGTAAGACGTCATCGGGGATCCCCAGTATCGGCCGCACAGCATCGGCTCCGTGTCCGCCGTGGAAACCCGCCGCCAATCCAGCTTCGACCGCGGTGAGCAGTATCGCCATCAATGCCGCTCCGGCATCCACCCACCACCATGGGATGGCTTCGAGGACCGCTGAATTCTTGTCCGCCTCGGCATATCGCTCTCGATAGCGCTCCGGTTCGGCACACAGCACGATGTGTTGGGCCGCGGTGGACAACCAGGGGTCGAAGCCTCGATCGACGTAGAGCTGTTCACCGCACGCCGACGCCAGCCGACGGATTTGGTTCGGATCGGTCACCGAAATGACCGTGATCCCCTGAGCGTTCCCGGCGGTAGGCGCATCAGTGATTGCGGCGGCAATGCGCTCTGCGGTCTGAGGGTCGATTGGATCACCGGTAAAGCGCCGGACCATTCGACGGCGGTGGAGAGCCTGGGCTACGTCCACTAGTGCCCCGGCCGATGGCGTTGGTGATGTTCGGGGTGCGGCCGGGGAGTCTCTGGCAAGAGCACCGGACGAAGGCGCACCCGATGTGCCTCGGGGACGAGCACGCAGCCGGGGGCGTCACTGGACGTCATCAACGCGGCGAATGCTGGTGGTCGGGGCACTACAGATCCTCTAGAGCGCTCCCGAGGGCGGTCAGCGCCTGCTTGGCGTCTGCGAAGAGCATTCGGGTGCCCTCTCGGTAGAAGAGAGGATTGTCGATCCCGGCGAACCCTGGGCTGAGGCTGCGCTTGACGACGATCACCGTGGCGGCTTGATCCACCTCGAGAATCGGCATCCCATAGATTGGGCTTTCCTCGTCGTCACGTGCCGACGGATTCACCACGTCGTTGGCTCCGATGACCAGGACCACGTCGGTTCTGGACAACAGGTTGTTGGTCTGGTCGAGGTCGAGCAATTGGTCGTAGGGGACGTCGGCTTCTGCCAGAAGCACATTCATGTGCCCCGGCATGCGTCCGGCCACCGGATGGATGCCGTAGGCGACCTTGACTCCGCGCGCCTCGAGAAGATCGGCTAATTCCCTGACCGCATGTTGGGCCTGAGCCACCGCCAGCCCGTACCCGGGGACGATCACTACTTGAGAGGCGTAGGCCAGGGCGATGGCGAGGTCCTCCGGGGTGGTGGTCGTCACATCGCCTCCGGTCGCCTCCGACGACGCCGGGGTGGCGCCAAAGCCGCTGAAGAGGACATTGCCGAGAGAACGGTTCATCGCCTCGGTCATCAACTTGGTGAGGATCAGCCCAGAGGCACCCACCAATGCTCCACCGATGATCAGTGCCGAATTGGAGATGACGAAGCCGGTAGCGGCTGCCGCCACTCCCGACAGCGAGTTGAGCAGTGCGATCACGACCGGCATGTCGGCTCCGCCGATCGGGATCACGGCCAGCACTCCCAGTATCAGCGCCAACCCACCGATGATCCAGAAGGGGAGTGCATCCTGCGTGGTTTGGGAGAGGACCGCGGCGACGACTATCCCTGCGGCGAGGAGACCGTTGACGAGTTTCTGTCCGGGGTAGCGAACCGGAGAGCCACCGATCAAGCCCTGCAACTTGGCGTAGGCCACGAAGCTCCCGGTGAAGGTGATGCCCCCGATCAGGACCGAGACAATGATCGTAAAGATGGTCTCGCTGGGCAGGGCGATCCCGTCGGCCTTTACGAACTCGGCTCCGGCGACCAGCGCCGACGCAATGCCGCCGAATCCATTGAAGGCCGCCACCAGCTGCGGCATCGAGGTCATCCGCACCCTGATTGCTGCGAACCCGCCGAGCAAGGCACCGACGGCCAGACCAGACCCGAGGATGGCCCAGGACACTTCAGCGTCGACCAGGGTCACGATGACTGCCATCAGCATGCCGCTGGCCGCAATGGTGTTGCCGGAGCGCGCAGTTCGCGGCGATCCCAGACGCTTCAGGCCGAGGATGAAGGCTACCGCCGCCACCAGGTAGAGCAGGGCTCTGATGTCGATGCTCACTTGCCGTCCTCGGGTCGTTTCGGCCTGCGGAACATGCTCAGCATTCGATCGGTGACCAAGAATCCACCAACGACGTTGATAGTTGCCGCCACCACCGCCACAAAGGCGAGGGCCGACCCGAGGGTGCCGCTGCCGGCGCCGGTGGCGATGATTGCACCCACCAGCGTGATGCCCGAGATCGCGTTGGAGCCCGACATGAGCGGCGTGTGCAGCGTCGGAGGTACCTTCGAGATTATCTCCAGGCCGACAAACGCAGCCAGCACGAAGACGATGATCCCGACCACGACCGGGTTGAGGACTTCGGGCATCAGTCGGTTCCTCCGAGGGCCTGGCGGACGCGTTCCTGGGTGATCTTGCCGGATCGCACCACGCAGGTCTCGGTGGCGATTACGTCGTCCGGACTCCCGTCGGCACCGTCTTCACCGAAGAGGTGATCGATGAGAGCGGTGACATTCCGGCTGTACATGTTGCTGGCGTCGGTGGGTGTTCCGGAGGCGAGATCGAACGGACCGTGGATGTGAACCCCATCCGCTTCGATTACCTCCCCGACTCGGGTGAGTTCGCAGTTTCCGCCCGATGAGGCGGCGAGGTCGATGATCACCGCGCCGGATGTCATGGTTGCGACCATCGCGGCCGAGATCAGAACCGGCGCCTTGCGCCCGGGCACCTGGGCGGTGGTTATGACCACGTCGGACTGGGCGACTGCGGTGGCCAGCGCCTTCTGTTGAGCCGCCTTGGTGGCCTCGTCGACCTCGGCCGCGTAGCCGTCACTGGTCTCGGAGGCGTCGATCACCGGCCCTCCGACGAAGGAGGCTCCGAGGCTTTCGACCTGTTCGCGGGCGGCCGGCCGAATGTCGTAGCCCGACACCACGGCTCCGAGGCGCCGGGCGGTAGCGATGGCTTGAAGACCGGCCACTCCGGTTCCGAGCACCAGTACCTTCGATGGGCGAATGGTCCCGGCGGCGGTCATCAGCATCGGGAAGAACCTGGGGGAGACAGACGCCGCCAGCAGTACGGCTTCGTAGCCGGCCACGGTCGCCTGGCTGCTGAGGGCATCCATGATCTGGGCCTGCGTGGTTCGGGGAACGAACTCCATCGCGTAGACCGCAATCCCGGCATCGGCAAAGGCCTGCATCTCCGCGGCCGATCCCAACGGATCCATGAACCCCAGAGCCCGCTCGGCTCCAACGGCGTCCGCCGCCTGGAGCGGCCCGACGCCGACCAGTAGGTCACATTCGGTCGAGTCGTCGACTGTTGCGCCCGCCTCGAGGTATTCGGCATCCGAGAAACCGGATTCGGAGCCGGCTCCATGGGGGACGACGACCTGGTGTCCGGAAGCGACCAGCGAAGCGACCGCCTTCGGTACCAGAGCGACCCGGCGTTCGCCGGGGCGCGTTTCGAGATGGACTCTGATCTTCATCGGGGCCTTCAGGCTAACGGCCTCACAGTCGATTCGGTCCGGCCCCATGTGGCCAAGGCCTACAAGAGTTCGGTGGCCCAGTTGGTGACATCGGGCCCGAGCAGATCGAGTGCTGCCTCCGGACCCCAGGAGCCGGCCGGGTATGGGTGGGGTTCGCCCGGAGTGTCGACGAGGGGCGTATACAGCCTCCAGGCTTCCTCGACCTCGTCGGACCGCACGAACAGGGTCTGGTCACCCTCCATCACGTCGGCAAGGAGAGTCTCGTATGCCTCGGGGATGTCGCCGAACGCTTCGCTGTAAGAGAAGCGCAGCGGGATGGTTCGGAGCCGACCGGATTCACCCGGCTCCTTGACCTCGATCTCGAGCGAAAAGCCTTCGTCCGGCTGCAGGGTGAGAAACAGCACGTCTGATTGATCGATGCAACTGTCGGCGCGGCCGTGGAAGATACAAACCGGCGGTCTCCGGAAGGTCACCGCGATCTGGGTGGTGCGCTCCTTCATCGCCTTGCCGGTCCTGAGATAGAAGGGGACTCCCTGCCAACGCCAGCTATCCAGTTCGAGGCGAATCGCGGCAAAGGTGGGTGTTTGGGAGTCGCCGGCAACATCGGGGGCGTCGACGTAGGCGGGCATGGGTTCATCGTCGACCCGACCGGCCGTGTATTGGCCGAGGACGACGTGGTCCGGGTTGATCTCGCGAATCGAGCGCAGCACCTTTACCTTCTCATCGCGGATCGCGTCGGCCTCGAACACGACGGGTGTCTCCATCGCCACCAACGTGAGGATCTGGGTGAGATGGTTCTGGATCATGTCCCGCAGCGCACCCGCGCGGTCGTAGTATCCGCCCCGCTCACCGACCCCGAGCGATTCTGCGACGGTGATCTCGACTCGGTCGATGCGGTCGCGGTTCCACGAAGCCTCAAAAATTGGGTTGCTGAACCGGAAGACCAGCAGGTTCTGTACCGTTTCCTTGCCCAGGTAGTGGTCGATTCGGTACACCTGAGATTCGTCGAAGTTGCGGTGAACGATCGAGTTCAACCGGCGCGCCGACTGCAGGTCTCTCCCGAACGGCTTCTCGATCACCAGCCTGGTCCAGCCGGGGGATCGCGTCAGGCCGGCTTGTCCCAGGCGTTGAATCGCCACCGGGAAGACTCGCGGTGGCAATGCGAGGTAGAAGATCCGATTGCCGGCCAGATCGTGCTGCTGTTCGAGCTGTTGGATCCGTTGGGCGAGATTGGAGTAGTCGCCGTCGGTCGGGATCTTCTCGTAGTGGAGGAAGTGGTCGCACCATTTTTCGCTATCAGCACCGGATTTGCCTGCTGCTGCCAGATCCGAGCGGGATGCAGCTTGGAATGTCGCCTCGTCGAGATCACTGGTGGCCGCGCCCAAGACGGTGATCTCGGCCTGGTGGTCGACCACGAGGGAAAAGATCGCCGGGAGCAGCTTGCGGCTGAATAGGTCTCCGGTGGCACCGAGGACGACGAAGAGGTGTGAATTGCGGCTCATGCGGTATACGAACCTGCGGAGACGTCTCCGCCCTTCCCGGTCCAGTCGGTGTGGAACCACTCACCACGCTCCCTGTCGGTTCGCTCATAGCCGTGAGCGCCGAAGTAGTCGCGCAGCGCTTGAATGAGATTGGCCGGCAATCTCTCGGTGCGGTACGCGTCGAAGAAGGCAAGCGCAGAGGAGCAGGCGGGCACCGGGATTCCGGCGATCACCGCTCTGGCGACGGTGCGGCGCCACGCCTCCTGGGCGGATTGGACGGCGTCTCCGAACACCGGATCGAGTAGGAGGCTCGACAGGTTGGGATCGGTTGTGAACGCATCGTGGATCCCTTCGAGGAATGCGGCTCGGATGATGCAACCCTCTCGCCACATTAGGGCCAGGCTACCGAAGTCGAGTTCCCAGTCGTATTCGTCGGCGGCGGCCCGCATGAGGGTGAATCCCTGGGTGTATGAAACGATCTTTGACGCGTAGATAGCCGACTCGAGATCGGTCAGAATCGCCTCGTGGTCGCCCTCGATGAGCGATTGTGGCCCGGTCAGCGAGCGGGATGCGGTGATCCGTTCTTCCTTGAGTGCCGACACCGAGCGGGCGAAAACCGCTTCGGAGATGAGCGTCACCGGTGATCCGAGTCGCAGCGCCGACTCGACGGTCCAGCGGCCGGTGCCCTTCTGACCGGCGGCGTCGACGATCTTGTCGAGCAGCGGCTCACCGTTGTGGCGGAATCGCATGACATCGGCGGTGATCTCCACCAGGTACGAACGGAGTCGACCGGTATTCCACTGTGAGAGCACGTCGGCCATCTCGTCGTGAGTCATGCCGAGGCCGATGCGCATGATGTCGTACGCCTCGGCGAGGAGTTGGATGTCGCCGTATTCGATCCCGTTGTGGACCATCTTCACGTAGTGTCCGGCGCCATTCGGTCCGACCCAGTCGCAACATGGAGTTCCATCGGCCACTTTGGCTGCGATCCCCTGGAGTATGTCGCGCACCAGCGGCCAGGCTTCGGGCGACCCGCCGGGCATGATCGAGGGACCGTGACGAGCCCCTTCTTCACCCCCGGAGATGCCGGCGCCCACGAATAGCAGTCCCTGCTCTTCGAGTCGGGCGGCCCGGCGGATCGAATCCTGGAAGAAGGAGTTGCCGCCGTCGATGATCACGTCTCCGGGGTCGAGATGGGGGATGAGAGCTTCGATCACGGTATCCACGGCCCGGCCGGCCTTGACCATCAGCACGATTCGGCGCGGGGTCGCCAATGCTTTTGCCAGGGCCTCCGGGGTGTTGGCGCCGGTGATGCTCATCCCGGCGGCGGGACCCGCCAAGAATTCCGTGGTTCGCTCGGTGGTTCGGTTGTGGACCACCACCGCGAACCCGTGGTCCGCCATGTTCATGGCCAGGTTCTGTCCCATGACCGCCAAGCCGATGAGCCCGATGTCTCCTGAGACGGTCACGATGCCGGGCTATCCATCAGGCAGATCGGGGAGGGCCACCGCGAACAACCAGGCGTCGAACAGCTCGGTGAGATCCTGGCCCGAGATCTCCTCCGCCAGATCGATGAACTCTCTGGTGGTCACGTTGCCGTCGGCGTATATCTCGAAATAGGTGTGGAATATCTCCTTCAGGACCTCGTCGCCGACCTGGGCTCGTAGAGCGTGGAGAACCATTCCTCCTCGCCAGTAGACGGCAGGTCCGAAGAGTTGAGACTCTCGGGGATCGGAGATGGCGAAGTGTCCGATGGATTGCAACGCACCGTGGAGTCCCTCGATCTGGTCGTTCATGGCATCTTCTCCGCGCAGGTGTTCGGTCCACAGGAATTCTGCGAAGGTGGCAAAGCCCTCGCTGAGCCAAATATCCTGCCAGCTGGCGGGTGTGACTGAATCTCCCCACCACTGGTGAGCCAGTTCGTGGACGACGATCTCGTCGAACAATGCCCGGCTTCCCATCAGAGAGAGCGTCTGGTTCTCCAGTGCGCCCCCGAGCTCGTAGACGACGATGTGGCCGTAGCGGTCGAACGGGAACGGGCCGAACCACTCGGCGAGAAATACCATCGCCTCCGCGGTCACTTCGAAGGCCGCCGGCATCTTCCCGTTGAAGGAAGTCGGAAGGTAATCGCGGATGAGGATGCCTTCGGGTCCCTCCGATTCGAAGCGCTCATACTCGCCGATCACGAGGGTGGCGAGGAAGGTGGCCATTCGGCTGTCCAGATCCCATACGAACGTCTGCGAATCGCCGTTGTCGATGGTCTCCACCAATGCTCCGTTGGCGGCGGCGGTCAGCGGCTTGGGCACGGTGATGCGGAAGGTAAACGTCGCCTTGTCGGTCGGGTGATCGTTGGACGGGAACCAGGTCCTGGCACCATCGGGCTCGGCCACCACGTAGATGCCCTCGGGGGTCTGCAGCCAACCGAACTGGACTCCGGCACTGATCAGATTGATGAGTTGAGGTCGGCCGGAGTAGGCGACGGTGACTGTGAACTCTTCACCGGCGACGATGCCTCCATCCGGCGAAATGCGGAGTTCCGGGCCTTGGCGCACGTACTCGGCATCCGAACCGTCGACCATCAGCGAACTCACCTCGAGCCCGACGAAGTCGAGGTTGAAGGTGGCCAGAGTTTCGTCGGCGACGGCGGTGATGGTGGTGACGGCATCGAGTGCGGCGGATTCGGGATCGACCGTTATCTCGATGTCGTAGTGGATGACGTCGTACCCGCCGTTGCCGAGGTCGGGAAAATAGGGGTCGCCCAGGCTCTGCGCGCCGGCCGGTTCGGGCGGTCCGGTTGAATCGGGGCCCGTGGTCGTCGGCTCTGCTGCCGTCGTCGCTGGGATGGCCGTCGTTGTAGTGGCCGTGGTGGCGGTGGCGGTTGGGGCTGAGGTGGCCGCCGGCCCGGCGTCGGAGCAGGCGGCGGATACCAGCAGGAGACTGGTGGCTAGAGCGAGGCGGCGCATCAGGGCAGATTAGGGCGGTACCTTGGGCACATGGACTTCAAGCCCGAGCAATTGCTGGGTGACGCGATCGAGGCGGCGCGACACGCGCTGCGAGACCTCGATTCAGACCAGGTGCCTGCTTCGCTGAGGAAGATAGCCGGGTATGCAGGTGGGACGTTGCCGCCGCCCTTCGCCCGATCGTTGGTTTCCGAGTTGGCCGTGAACGAATTCTTACGGGTCAAGGCACTGGAGGCGTGGGCGGGGGAGCGGCCGCCAACCCGAGCCGGGCCCCTTGCCTCGTACCGCTTCTTGGAACGTGGCGCCGGTTGGTCGATGGATGTGGCGGCGGCTGCCTTCGGTCTGGGCGAAAAGATCACAGCCGTGAGCGACCGTACGTTGCAGATCGAGCGGGACTCGTTCGAGGGCGAGGCCGCATCTCTCCGGCAACGTGTCAAGGCGATGCGCAGGGACCAGCAGCGCGTCGAAGGTGAACTCAAGCGGGCCGCACAGGTAAATCGAGAGCCGGCGAAAGACGAGCGTATCGCCGAACGCCGCCTGGCAGATGATCTGGAGGAGCTGAAGCGGGTCCATGCCGTCGCGCTGGCCGGGTTGGAGTCGCGCCTGGTGAGCACCCATGAAGAACTCGAAGCTGCCAGGGAGGAGGCCCACCTGGATCGCCGCCTCAGAGCGGAAGCCGAGTCGGCTCATCGGGCCGCGGTCGCACCTGAATCCCCGACGATGGACCCCGACGCCCTGGCGGAGCGTCTCGACGTCATCGCGGCGTTGGCGGCGGCGGCCGGTCCCGGCTCCGTCCTCGACGATGACGCGGTGGATGACGTGGCCCCGGGGCTGCTGCAGTTTCCGGCGACGATCCGCCCCGACACCTCGGAGGCGATCGAATGGTTGATGGGCGCCGGGGCGTCGATCGTTCTGATAGACGGCTACAACCTCGGTTTCCTGATGGTGGGACGCGACGATGCCGCCCGGGCCCGGTTGCTGGTGGAGGAGGTCGCCGGACGTCTTGCGGCGGCAGCCAAGCAGGCCGAGATAGTGGTCGTATTCGACTCGGAGATAGAGGCCGACGGTGGCACATTGCGACGTAACGGGAGCATCGAGGTCTGCTACCCCTCTGGCCAGAGTGCCGACGATGAGATCGTCAAGAGGTCGGGTGTGAGTCCCAATACCGTTGTGATCACCAACGATAGGGAGGTGAGGCACCGGGCCGAGGCCGTCGGCGGAATCGCGCTGTGGGCGGATGCACTCGCCGAATGGAGCCGTCGCCGCTGAGACAGCTGCAGATTCTCGGATCGGTGCTCATTGTTGTCACACCCTCTCCTTACCTTGTCGTCAACGCCGAGGGAGGAGGAATCCAGACATGTTGATCGATTGCCGTGAGTGCACGATGCAGCACACCCTGGCCTGTCGCGACTGCGTGGTCGGCCACCTGCTCCATGACCTGATGGGGCCGATCGAACTGGACGAGGAGCGGGCCGAGGCGCTCGACGTGCTGGCCGATGCCGGCCTGGTACCCCAGTTGCGGTTGATGCCGCGTACCGGGACCGAGTAGTCGCAGCAGCCGGGGCATTGGCCAGATCGTCCCAATCGGAGGGCCAAGGGCTTTGGTGGGGCGAGATCAGTTTCGGCCGCCCACCTACGCTGACGGGGTGACACTCGAGCAGGAACTGCGCAAAATCGCTCGATCCGCGGACCTTGCCGCGATCGGCTTCTGTTCGGCCGACGCCTTTCCCGAGGTAGAGCAGTCGCTTCGCCGGGCAGTGGAATCGGGGCGTTCGGGATCTCTCGGGTTCACATTCCGGGATCCGACCACGGCTTCGGATCCGCGTGCCTCGTTCCCCTGGGCGAAATCGCTGGTGGTGGTAGGTCACGCCTATATCGCAGATTCGGGCCGGTCGCCGGAGGCAACCGAACCCGGGATCGGTCGGGTGGCCCGCTTTGCGACTGACGACCGTTACGTACCGCTGCGGCGCGGGCTGGATCTTCTGCTCCAGGCATTGGTGGCCGCCGGATATCGAGGCGAAGTCCTCTGTGATGACAATCGACTGGTCGATCGGGCGGCTGCGGTCCGGGCCGGAGTCGGGTGGTGGGGCAAGAGCGCCATGGTGCTGGCACCGGGGGTCGGGCCCTGGATGCTGTTGGGCTCGATCGTCACCGATGCGGCACTGTCGCCCGACGATCCCATGCGACGGGATTGCGGTTCATGTCGGGCCTGTATCGCGGCATGTCCCACGGGTGCGATCATTGCTCCCGGGGTGGTCGACGCTCGGCGTTGCCTGGCTGCGGTCGCCCAGTCGCCGGGCACGGTGCCGATCGAGCTTCGCCCGGCCATGAAGGACCGCTTTTACGGTTGTGACGCATGTCTCACATCTTGCCCGCCGGGGAAGAGGCTGGCGGCTGCGTCCTTCGAGGATTCGGCCGGTGTCGACCTGGTTGAGGTCCTGGCCTCGGCCGACCGGCCGCTGCGGCGACGATTCGCCCACTTCTACGTCCCGCGTAACGAGGCGCGGTTCTTGCGGCGCAATGCGATCGTCGCTCTTGGGAACGCCGCCACCTCCAAGCACACCGGGGTTCTGGCGGGGATGCTGGGCCATCCCGATGCCATGCTGCGAGCCCATGCCGCCTGGGCGTTGGGTCGCATCTCTGATCCGAGGGCCTTGGGTGCCTTGCGGGCGGCCGCGGTCACGGAGGTAGACGCGGATGTGGTGCACGAGATCGAACTCGCGTTGGAGGACGCGCTGCTGGGTACGCTCGCCTGATGCTCCTCGTCGCCGACGTCCATGGTGCCTTCTCGGCACTGGCGACCGTCGCTCAGCTGGGGGAGCCGCTGCTGGTGCTCGGTGATCTCCTCAATTTCATCGACTACCGCACCAACGAGGGGATGCTGGCCGATGTTGCCGGCAAGGAGTTTGTCGCACAGTTGTCGCAACTGCGAAGTTCGGGCGATGTGGAGGCCTCACGGCGGCTATGGGCAGAGCATCACGCCGGACGAGAAGACGAGATCAGGGCACGCTATCGAGAGCTGATCGACGCTTCATACAGCGCCGTCGCCGACGCCCTCACCGGGGCCGAATCCTATGTGACCTTTGGCAACGCCGACCGGCCCGACCTGCTTCAGGCATCGCTCCCACCGGGGTCCCGATTCGTGGACGGAGAGGTGGTCGAGGTCGAAGGCTATGCCGTCGGCTTCATTGGAGGGGGAGTCGAAGGAATCGGAGTTCCCGGAGAGGTGCCGGAGTCGACGATGGCCGACAAACTCGCCGCGCTCGGAGACATCGACATCTTGTGCACTCACGTGGCCCCGGCGATCCGCTCCCTGAGCATGGATGTCATCGGGGGTCGGCTGAAGCAGTCCCAAGTCGTCAGGGAGTACATCGAAGACGTTCAGCCGCCCTGGCACTACTTCGGAGACATTCACCAGCCACAGGCGACGATGTGGCGGGTCGGTCGCACGGTCTGTCGCAACGTCGGGTATTTCCGGGCTACCGGGATCCCGGTCCGTCATCGTTGACGAACTTGTGAGTGACGCGGTGATGAGGCGCGGACTCGATGGTCTGAGCCGGCGGCCGGCGTCGCCTAAGTAATCCGAGCCGCGGCGGCTTCGAGCAACCGCTTCACACTAAAATCCTGTCCGTGGAAGGAACCATCAGGAGCACCGAGGCCTCGGCGCCGCCGGAGGTCGTGTTCGCGGTCGCTTGTGATCTGGAGACATACCCCGAGTGGGCCACCGGCGTGGTGAAAGTCGAGGTGTTGGAGCGAGACGAGGCCGGTCGACCGTCTCGGGCTGCGTTCGTGGTGGACGGATTCATCAGGCGGATCTCGTATGAGCTCGAATACGAGTACGACCTACCTCACATCATCTCGTGGAGGGCGGTGCCCGGCGATGACATCAAGGAGATGGAGGGTTCCTACGAGTTCCGTCCGACAGAGGGCGGCGGCACCGCGATCGCATACGCTCTCCGGGTCGCTCCCAATTTCTCGGTGCCCGGATTCCTGCGCCGACAGGCAGAGAAGCAGATCGTGCAGGCGGCCCTGCGGGGCCTGAGACTTCGAGCCGAGGAGCAGGCCGCGGCCGGATGAGGGTGCTGCTCATAACCGGCAAAGGGGAATCGGTGAGACCACCGGTAGCGGCGGCAACCGGCCGAGCGGATCGAGTGGAGTGAGCAGGGGGCCGGCAGCCAGCTCTTACCTGACGAGTGGTGCCCGATACATGATGCCCGGAGGTCTGCCGTACGACAGACCTCCGGGCACAGTTCTACCAGCGTTAGGCGACGTCCGTTAGGCGACGTCGATCTTCACCTTGCGGGGCAACACCTCGGGTTTGCGAGGGATGACCACCTCGAGCAGTCCGTTGTCTGCAGATGCGGTGATCTCGTCGGCGGCCAGACCGTCGGGGAGGATCAAGGTGCGGCTGAAGCCACCCGTAAGGATCTCTCGACGGTGGTAGGTGGCGGTCTCGACACTCTCATCGAGCGAGCGCGAACCGCTGATCTTGAGCTTTTGATCCTCGACCGTGAGGGCGATGTCGGCAGGGTCTACACCTGCGACGTCGACCCGGATGAGAATTGATTCCTCGAGGTCGATCACGTCGACGCGTGGTGCCCACGCTCTGGAGGCGGGGGAGCGGTCAACGTATCGGTCGAACTCGCGGAACATCGAGAAGGGATCGAATCGGACTAGATCCATCAGGATTCTCCTGTGTGTTGGTTGTGGGTTTTTTTCTACTGATATGGATTATACACTATAATCTGATGCATGTCGACTGAGATTTCCGCATTAGACAACCTAAGATACTGCCCGGTAGTAGGCCGTCGACGGAACGAATGATTCAGGATGGTGCTCATGGTGGCGACCCGGACCGGGACCGCAGCCGGTAACGTTGCCGGGAGGTGACACGATGATGGAGACATTCCTGGAGGCGGCCCGGTCGGTGCCGGCGACCCTGCAACTGATTTACAGACTCTTGCGCGACCAGCGGGTCGACCAACGAAAGCGCGCCGCAGTCGTGGCCGCCCTCGCCTATGCGGCGTTGCCGTTCGATTTCATCCCCGACCGTCTCCCGATCATCGGTCGTGTCGATGACATTGTGATCGGCGCCATCGCCCTCCAGGCTCTGATCGAGGACGCCGGAGAGACGATCGTGCGCCAGCACTGGGAGGGCTCGGATAGGAGCCTCGAGGCTCTCCTCGGAGTCGTTTCCACAGTGAGTGGCTTCATGCCCAAGCCGCTGCGTCGTCTCATCGGCGTATGAACGCCGGGCGGGTGTTTCTCGGCTCGGTGATGATGGCCGTCGGCGTCGTGTTCGTGCTGGACGCAAACGATGTTCTCGATGCCGGGGAGGCTCTCGGTTCGTGGTGGCCGGCCGCCATCATCGGTCTTGGCCTGTTCCACGCACTCGATCGCCGCCGGGTGACGTCGGGGTCGGCAGTGCTGGTCCTGGTCGGCGGAATCATCCTGGCGATCACTACCGATGTGTTCGGCGCCGATATCTGGAATGTGGCGTGGCCGATTACCCTGATAGGTGCCGGCGTGTGGCTGGTGCTCGGTTGGGGTCGCCGGTCGGTACGTCGCATGCCCGACATCGACACCGTGGATGGTCTGGCGGTGTTGTCGGCGTCGCGGGTCGCCACCAGATCTGATCAGTTCCGTCACGCCTCTCTCACGGCAGTACTCGGTGGGCTCACTCTCGACCTCAGCGAGGCAACCCCCGCAACCACGGGCGCCGTCGTCGACGCAACGGCGGTGCTGGGGAGCATCACCGTGCTGGTACCCAGGGGTTGGCTGGTCGAGGTGAGGGGAATCCCGGTGCTCGGCGGGTGGGATGACACCACCGACCGATCCGCGATCGGTTCGGGAGCGCCTCGACTCGAGGTACGGGCACTGGTCGCCCTCGGAGGACTCGAGGTCAAGCATGCCGGCAGGTGGTCGACTTGATGTTTTTCGGGCTCGGCCGGGCTTCTATTCAGCAGGCACGTAGAGGCGCCGAGCGTACTCGCTGACCATTCGGCGAGCCGCAAAGGCAGGCGGAATCGTGACCATGGCCTCACGCATCATGGCGATCCACGTTCTCGGCAGGCCGGCCTCGTCACGTTGGTAGAAGTCTGGGGCAACCTCGCCTTCCAGGAGGTCATACAGTCGGAGGGCGTCGGCCTCGTCGGTACTCGCCTCATCGCCGAAGCTCCATCCGTTGCGGTTGCCGGCGCCCTCGAGCCACCAACCGTCGGCGACCGACAGGTTGAGTCCGCCGTTGGCGGCAGCCTTCATGCCGGAGGTCCCCGATGCTTCCATCGGAGGTCGAGGAGTGTTCAGCCAGACGTCGGCCCCGCCGACGAGTTGACGGGCCAGGCCGATGTCGTAATCCTCGATCATGAAGATGTGACCCTCGAATTGGGGGCTGTTCGCCATTTCCCAGATTCGGCGAATGATGCCCTTGCCGGCTTCGTCGGCGGGATGGGCCTTGCCGGCAAACACGAGCTGGATCGGGCGCTCCGCATTCATCAGGATCCGTTCGAGGCGGCCGATATCTGTGAGCAAGAGCCCGGCCCTCTTGTAAATCGCATAGCGACGAGCAAACACCACTGTGAGGCGATTCGACGGCAGCAGTTTGGTCGCCTTGCGAAGATCTCCGGGCGCGGCGCCGTGCCGGGCTCGCTGTTCCCTGATTCGGGTACGAAGGTGGCGGAGCAGCGTGTCCTTCTGAGCAATGTGGGCGCCCCACAGCTCTGCATCGGAGATGGAACGCACCGCTGCAGCCCAGCGGTCGGGTTCCAGCGCAGCATCCGCCCAATTCGGGCCGAGCACACTTTCATACCGGCGGGCAATGCTCCGGCCGACCCATGTGGGGAGATGGACGCCGTTGGTCACTGAGGTCGCCGGCCCACCGATGATCCTCTCCCAATCGTGAGTCACAACCTCGCCGTGCCTGCGAGACACGCCGTTGGTGCTCCGAGTGAGGCGAATGGCGAGGGCTCCGAGATCGAACCCACGGTCTCCTCCCGAGTCCGATAGCTCGGCCAGGGTGAGTTGATCGATTCCGGGGAACGAGTTGCCCA
>JACZWZ010000014.1:0-6090 GCA_022571885.1 Acidobacteriota bacterium | reverse complement strand
GATCGGGGTGTGGAGCGTGAAGATGGACCGATTCTCGACATGCTTCTTGGCAGTGTCGAAGGATTCTCCGGCATCGATCCGGATCGCGATGCGTTCGAGCAGTGAGATGGCGGCGTGGCCTTCGTTGATGTGCCACGTGGTGGGTTGAATCTCGAGCGCCTGCAGCGTTCGAACTGCACCGATTCCGAGCACGATCTCCTGGCAGAGGCGCATCTCCCGCCCCCGCACGTAGAGGATGTGGCTGATCGGACGGTCCGCCGGATCATTGGACGGAAGGTCGGTGTCGAGCAGCAGCACCGGTACCCGTCCGACGTCGATTCGCCACACCCCGACATTGACTCGTCTGCCGGGGAGGTCGACTTCGACGGTGAGCGGCCGTCCCGAACCTGTGAGAACACGACGCAGCGCTGTCCGGGTCACTTCGATTGGACGGTAATGATGCTGCTGGTATCCGTCGGGGTCGATCGCCTGCCGGAAGTAGCCGCGGCGATAGAGCAGGCCGACACCGATCAGCGGGAGCCCCAGGTCTGAAGCTGCCTTTACGTGGTCGCCGGCGAGGACGCCGAGCCCGCCCGAGTAGAACGGCAGCGTCTCGTGGATGCCGAACTCGGCGGACAGGTAGGCGACCCCACCGGTGAGCGCATCAGGCAGCTCCGACTGGTACCAGGTGGCGCTCTGCATGTAGGCGTCGAATCGAGCGATCACGTCCTCATATGAGACCCGGAATGCCTTGCTGGCGGTGAGCCCGTCCCACGTCTCAGGTGCGACCGTCTGGAGCACCGTCAGCGGATTGGGCGAGACCGCCCAATCGGACGGGGAAAGACGTTGCCACAGGTCGCGGGCGCCGGCGTCCCAACTCCACCACATGTTGTAGGCGAGGTCGAGCAGACGATGGTACCGGCGGGGTATCGGGATCTCGACACCCGGCTCGGTCGGTATCTCCGGGAGCGATGGATAGGTGCGTTTCATGAACGGCGAGCAGGGTAACGGTGCTCGGGTCATCCAGACATGGGGACAACGACCCTGGGTGGGGACTCCGACCCGGCGTGGCGCCAACCGGCGGCGACCGGTTCCCAAGCCGCTGCGCCTCTTAGACTTCCTGCTTCTTCCCGTCTGAAAGTGAAACCCCCATGGCGTACGCCGTTCTGTTCCCTGGTCAGGGGAGTCAGTTCGTCGGCATGGGAGCCGATTTGTTCGATGCCAAACCAGAACTTCTTGGTGACCGTGCCGACGAAGTGCTCGGATTCTCGCTTCGGCACATGTGCTTGAACGGTCCCGAGGAGGCGCTCACCCGAACCGAGCATGCTCAACCGGCACTCTATGCCACGGCATATGCGCTCTGGTCGGAGCTGGAGAGTCGGCTGTCGGCTGAACCGGCCGCTGCCGCCGGCCACTCTCTGGGCGAGTACACCGCTTTGGCGGCGGCCGGAGCACTCGACTTCTTCGACGGCCTTGCCTTGGTGGCGCGGCGGGGCACGGCGATGGCTGCTGCGGCCGATATCGAGCAGAGTGGCATGGCGGCTCTGTTGGGATCCGACGAAGAATCGGCTGAGATCTTCGCCGCCAGGCGGCGTGCCGCCGGGGGCCACCTGTGGGTGGCCAACATCAATGCTCCGGGACAGGTAGTTGTGGCCGGTGGTGAGGCCGACATCGGGTGGGTCGTCGCCAACGCCCGCGACCTCGGAGTGCGACGGGCGATCCCGCTCAAGGTCGCCGGTGCCTTCCACTCACCGTATATGGAATCGGCCGCGATCGATCTCGGCGAAGCGATAGCAGTCACCTGCTTCGGTTCGCCGGCATTCCCGGTATGGTCGAACGTGTGGGCGTCGCCGCATACCGAAGAAATCGGCCCGGCGTTGGTCGCTCAATTGACCGGCCCGGTGAGGTTCGGCGAATCCCTCCAGGCGATGGCTGCAACCGGCATCGGATCTTTCGTTCATGTCGGTCCCGGAGATGTAACCGCCGGACTCGCCAAGAGGTCGGTAGAGGGAACGGAGACCATGGTCGTATCCTTGCTGGAAGACATCGACACCGCGGTCGGGATTCTTTCGGCCGCCTGAGGAGTCGACCGACACGGCCGGAGCAGGTCAGCAGAGCGGGCAAAGAGAGGAGGCGCAAGTGCGAGACGCCATCATTACCGGTTGGGGCAAGTGTCTTCCTCCTGCGGTTCTCAGCAACAGCGACCTGGAGACTGTGACCGACACCAGCGACGAGTGGATCACCACTCGGACCGGTATCAAGGAGCGCCGCATCTCACATGTCGAGATGAGCGATCTGTCGGCGGTGGCGTCGCAACACGCCCTGGCGTCCGCCGGCGTGGCAGCCGAAGATCTCGATCTCATCCTGGTGGCCACTTGCAGTTCGGATCGTATGATTCCTTCGGCGGCGACCATGGTGCAGGGCAAGATCGGGGCGATCAATGCCGCCGGTATGGATCTCAACGCCGCATGCTCGGGTTTCATCTTTGCCCTCAGTACGGCAGACCAGATGATCAAGACCGGGGCCATGGATACGGTTCTTGTCGTCGGCGCCGAGAAGCTCTCGAATTGGCTTGATTTCACCAATCGCTCGACCAGCGTTTTGTTTGGCGACGGGGCCGGTGCGGTGATCGTCCAAGCGACCGATACCGACTCTGAAGTCGGGTTGCTGGCCTTCGAACTCGGATCTGACGGGACGGCTGGTGACCTGCTGTGTGTTCCCTCCTCGGGCACCGAAGGACCCGCCGATCGACCAGAGCTTCCGAGGATCATGATGGAGGGCAAGGAAGTCTTCAGGCGAGCGGTCACCTCGATGAGCGATGCATCGACCCGGGTGTTGGCGGCCGCCGGCCTCGATATCGACGACGTCGATCTGGTGGTTACGCATCAGGCGAATGTGCGGATCCTGGATGCCACCGCACGGCGTCTGAATATCCCCCCCGAGAAGATGTTCGTCAACATCGCCGCCTACGGCAACACATCGGCAGCCACCATTCCGATCGCACTCGCCGAAGCGATCGAGGAAGGCAAGATCGAGCCCGGCGGCATTGTGCTGTTCGCCGCGTTCGGCGGTGGGTTCACCTGGGCGGCGGCGGTCTATCGGTGGGGACCGCGCGTCGAATCCCTGGGAACTTCACAGGCTCAGCTACCGCCCAACCACAAGACGGCGTTGGAACTCCTGGCCGGCAACATCGCAGTCCATGGGACGGGAGTGTGACGTGGGAGAGGGTGTCGCACTCGTTACCGGAGGGTCGCGAGGCATCGGACGGGCGATAGCAGCCAATCTCGCCGCAGCCGGTCACGCGGTCGCGGTGAACTATCGAACTCGTCGCGACGCCGCCGACGAAGTCGTGGCGACGATTGAGGCGATGGGTGGCACCGCGCTTCCGGTTGCAGCCGATGTGGGTGATGCCGACGCAGTGGCGCAGATGGTTACCCAGATCGGGGAGACTTTGGGGCCGATTTCGATTTTGGTCAACAACGCCGGCATTACCGACGACGATCTTTTGCTCCGGATGAAGCCGGAGAAATGGGACCGGGTGATCCAGACCAACCTGACGTCTGCCTATTTGTGCACCCGAGCGGCGCTGCGAGGGATGCTCAAGGCCCGGTGGGGACGAATCATCAATGTCACTTCGGTTTCCGGGTTGTCCGGCAACCCAGGCCAGGCCAACTACGCAGCAGCCAAGGCTGGTCTGGTGGGGCTGACCAAATCGGTAGCCAAAGAAGTCGGGTCGAGGGGAATAACCGTCAACGCGGTGGCACCCGGCTTCATCGAGACGGACATGACCGTTGCCGTTCGCAATGCGGCAGGTAACGAAATTAAAAAACGAATTCCCGCACGGCGCCTCGGACTACCCGAGGATATTGCCAATGCCGTGCTGTTTCATCTGCCCAGTGGCGAAATCGCCGGTGTTTTGTCGAGACTCCACGCGGCGCTTCGGCCCGCCGGGGTATTGTTCTGTTCCAACCCACGCGGCGACAACCAGGAAGGCTGGAGTGGTGCCCGCTACGGCACCTGGTACGACTGGCCTACGTGGCAGCGCTTGCTGCATTCCGTCGGATACATTGAATTGGAGCACTACTATCGCCCGCCAGGGCTGCCGCGCGAGCAACAACCCTGGCTTGCAAGCGTCTGGCGCAGGGCCTGAGCGCTCGACAGCGAACTTCAATATTTGTTCTTCCGCACAGCAGAATGCATGCCGTAAGCGTAACCGTCATGCGTTTTGCATGCGTACAAAGCGCCATTATGTGACGCAAGTCGCTGAAATAATGTGATTTTTTATGTTCGCCCGGTTGGCATGATCGATGCTCTAGCTACGTACGCTGGAACATAACCGGAGTACACAATAATGATTGCCGCTGAAAAAGTTCTCTCTGCCGCGTTTCCCGAGTTTGAAGTCGTCACCGCACCTCGTCCTGATGGCGGGCTCCTGCTAACGCTTCGTAATGATGATCGGGACGTCATCAAGCGGGCCCTGTCCAAGGGACAGACCCAGACGAATATCCAGCTTGAGTGGGTCATCAGTTCGGTCCGCCGTGACCTGGCGCTGGAGGCGGGAATGTCGCCCGCCATCGCCCGGCTGCAAAGCCAGAGCCGCACCGGCCTGCCCACCTACGAGTACGCCTGAGTCGGGAGGCAGGCCTGTATTGCCACAGGCCTGCCGTACTCGGACGTGCCTGCCTAGCGCTGACGATCAGACCGAAGAGCCTGAATGCAGTGCAAACCTGATGAGAGGAAAACCCAATGAACGCCATCGACCTGTTGATCGACGACCACGAGAAAGTCAAAGACATTCTGACGCGGCTGACCGATACCACCGAGCGTGCCGTCAAGACCCGTGCCGAGTTGCTGCAAAAGCTGGAGATGGAGGTGTCGATCCATACCCAGCTGGAAGAACAGATTCTCTATCCAGCCTTCAAGGAAGCAGGCGGAAAAGAGGAAAAGACCATGTATCACGAGGCCAAGGAAGAGCACCGTGCGGTCGATTCGCTGGTATTGCCTGACCTCAAGGCAACTGACCCGTCGACGCTCGAATTCTCCGGGCGCGTGAAAGTGTGCAAGGAACTGCTCGAGCATCACATCGAGGAAGAAGAGTCCGAGATGTTTCCTTCTGCGCGTGAACTGTTCAGCGAAGACAAGCTGAACGAGATGGGGCAGCAGATGGAAGCGCTCAAGACCCGCCTGAAGAAAGAATTTGCTGCCAAACAGGCAGCTTGATTTAACGATGCCGGGGCGCAATGCCCCGGTCTATCCGGGCCTACGAAAGCACTAGGCTTCGCTCGGCGCCTCGCTGATCTGCATCAACATCCCTGCTCAACGCTACTGTCAGGCTTGATGGCCTAGTGCTACTTGGTGGCGGTATTGCCTGCTCGTAGCGGGTCAAACGAAAGGAGCCACGCTTGGCGGCTTCAGAGTAGGTGACGGATGGAAGACGAGCTAAAGGAATTGCTGAAGCGGATTGGTCTCGGGCCTGAGGCGATCCGTACGCGCATGCGCTTTCTGGAGTGGCAGTCAAGCGATGGCGCGAGGCTGAACAGTGCAGCTGCCGACTTGGACGATGCGCAAGCCCGGTTCATCGAGCGCCTCTATACCCACATGGCTGCGTTCGATACACCGACCGCCATGTTGGCCGATCCCCAGCGGCTGGTGCGGCTCATCCACACCACGTGCCACGGAGCGGGGTGTGAAGAGTGCTTGGATAGATCTCGAGCAGAAGACCCGCTATACAGGTGGAGATGTTCTGGGGTCGACTCCTGATTTCACTCTTGGGCTTGAAGGGAATACCGTTCATGTAAAGGAACATTGTGATTTCTGGGGAATTGGTCCTCGGACAGGTGTTGACACTAGATGGTACATCGGCGAAAAATTCAGTCTTTTTGGAGACGTTGCAGGGGCTCTCCTTTGGGGTTTCTATGATGTAGACCACAAAGAGAAATTTAGTGCTGATGAAAGCGCTCGCATTCACCTGCATGCCAATCGACATGGATTTTCTCCAACGATTCAGTTCAGGTTGGGTTTACGTTATGATACCTACCTTCATAATGATCACCACCACCTAGGAATCGGAATTGGATTTGAAGGGCAATACTGGTGGAGACAGAATCAGAT
>JACZWZ010000222.1 GCA_022571885.1 Acidobacteriota bacterium | reverse complement strand
GCACTGGTGAGTCGTCTGTCGGCGGTGACGAGCGATGTATCGAGTGCTTCGGCTAGCGCCACGTACCAGGCGTCGTCGACAGTCAGCGAGTGCCGGAGATCCCAGACCCGTGGGATGAACCCTTCCTCCTCAAGCCCGGCGTCGAACCCGAGACTGGTCACTAACTGCACTAGCTCCTGGGAACCGCGCAGTTTTCGACCGGCGTCAGATGCCCATTTTCAACCGTCGTTGACGCTGAACTGCTGTGAGGACGTTGACTATCGCCAATGAACTGAGGTCAACGGTGCTGGAACCCTTCCAGTCGGTCTCATAACCCGAATCGGGCTGGGCGTTCGCCGACCATCTCAGAACCCAGCTGGTGGTCGACGCAGTCGATATGGCCTTTTACGTCCGTCGGCCAAATCGTGGGCTGGCGCACCACCACTTGGATCAAGGCACCCTATAACGTCTTTCAACCAGAGCCACCAGAGGAGCTGAGTTGAGTCTCATCTATTCGGAAACAGTCACTCCGGGCAGACCGGGATATCGCGATCCGCTCCCCAGTCCGGGGATGGCCGCTCGGCCATCCCGCCCGTTGATGTCGGTGGTCCCATGTAAGGGCGAACTACACCTCGTGATGTCTCGAATCGAGCCGCAACTGGGCGGCTCGGGCGTGCGCCTCCAGTCCTTCGAGTCTGGCGAGGAGCATCGTGTCCTCCGCCACGTCTGTGGGATCGTGCAGCCGTGACCATGTGGGTGATCGAAGGAAGGTCAGCACGGACAACCCAGACTGAAACCGGGCACTGCCGCCGGTGGGGAGGACGTGGTTCGGCCCCAAGCCGTAGTCGGCGAACGTCTCGGCGCTCCCGCTTCCGATGAACACCGAGCCGTAGGACCGCAGACGCGCCGCGAGATCGGAGGCGTCTTCAACGTGGAGCGCGAGGTGCTCAGGCGCCATGTGGTCGGATGCCGCCACCGCGTCGGCGAGGGACCCGACAACGAGATAGAAGCCGTTGCGCAACGCTTCGACCGCGGTTCCGGAGGTGGGCAGATCGGACAACTGTCTGCTGATCGCTTTCTCGACGTCGTCAATCAGTCTCTGACTGGTGGCGATCAGAGCGGGAACGGCGTCGCTGTCGTGCTCGGCTTGGGCGAGGAGATCGGCCGCGACGAGCTCAGCGTCTGCTCCGTCGTCAGCGATCACGAGGATCTCGCTCGGCCCGCTGAGACCATCGATCCCGATCTCCCCGTAGAGGTGTTTCTTCGCCGCAGTGACCCAGCGGTTGCCCGGCCCGACGATCAGATCACAGGCGGGAGAGAGGGTGCCGAAGGCGAGGGCGGCGATCGCCTGTGCTCCACCAATCGCGAGCAGCCCGTCTGCCCCGGACAGCGCGGCCGCGGCGAGCGTGATCTGGGTCGGCTTGGGCGAGGCGACCCAGGTCGTCTCGACACCGGCGACCCGTGCCGGAATCACGGTCATCAGGACGGACGAGGGAAGGGAGTGCCGTCCCCCCGGCGCATAGCCGCCTGACGAGCGCACCGGAATCCACCGGTGCCCGACGCGTCCGCCGGATACCCCGCGTTCAAGGTCGAGCAGGCCGGACCGTTGGACATCCGCGAAGCCCCGGATGCGAGCTGCCACCCGCTCCAGCAGCCGCCGCTGATCGGGCGGAAGGGATGCCAGCGCCCCGTCGAGACGGTGGCGATCGAGAGCGATCTCGTCACCCGCCGCAAGATCACCGTACCGCTCGCCATGATCGCGAAGGGCGCGCTCGCCCCGATCACGAACGTCCTCCACGATGTCGGCGGCTTGTCGTAGCGTCTCAGGTGTGACCGGCCGCCGTCGAGCGACCTGTAGGCGTTCGATTTGGAGCGGTCGCAGCCAGCGGCTCATCGACGTTCCTCCTTGGGGACCATGGGCCGCCGCGTCACCCGCCGCTCCCTTCGATCGAGCTCGGCCTCCACCTCGTGGAATGAGACGCCTGCCGAGGTGGTCTTGACCAGCAGGAAGTAAAGAAGATCCGCAGCTTCCTCGGTGACGTCCCTGGCGGTGGTGGCGGCAGTCAGTTCGGCGACCTCCTCGCCGAGCTTGGCCGCGAGCAGCGCCGGATTACGAAAAAGCCGCTGGGTGTTGGACGCCGGGTTGTCCGCGGCGGCGATCCCGCCCAGCCGCCGAGCC
>JACZWZ010000221.1 GCA_022571885.1 Acidobacteriota bacterium | reverse complement strand
GCTTACACAAGAAGAACTCGACCAAGCCGCCTACTCGCTCAACACCCGCCCTAGACACACTCTCGGAGGGATGACACCATCAGACAAACTCGCCGAAACGTTGCAATGACCACTTGATCTCGCAGGCATTATGTACGGGCCGGGACCGGTGTTTGGTGCCTTGAGGCAAGCGTCGGTTTCGGTTGCTCTGACCGTTAGGAGACGGCGATGGGTCCTTCGATGTCGGTGACTACCCATACGGCTTCGATCATGTCGAGTCGGTAGGTCAACCAGGTACCGCAGACACCTCCGCACCACATCGAAACGGGAACAAGCCCGGTGTCAGCTTCGATGACGGGTTCACCGACACCAAGTATCGCGGCTCCCTCGATGGTGGGAGCCAAGTCAGGGGTTCGCCAGTCCGATGGATCATCGATCCAACGCACTACTCCGTATTCCGCGACGGCTTGTTCGATAGCCTCTTGCTCTGCGTCGGTCAGCTGTCGAGCAGATTCGCTGGCTGATGCAGTGGCGTTGCCGGCTGATGTGTCAATCCGGTTCTGGATCAGATACTCGGTGAACGGGGGCGGCCCTTCGGCAAAGCCGTGATCCTCGGTGATGAGTTCCACTAGGGCCGCAGCCATCACCTCAGGGGTCTGGGTCGCGTCGGAGTCGCCGCCAGTGCTCTCTTCGGTACCGCACGCAGCGACCAACACCGAAAACGCCAGGAATACAACTCCTATCCTCATGCACCTCAGACGATTAGTGGCTCCAACCGGTTCCCGCGCTTAATCGTGGCCGGGGCCAAGCCCCCGCCGCCTCGGCGTCGGCACTCTCAAAAGCAGACCGCCCATAAGCGCCGCCGTTATGAATACCTAACCGATGTCAAGTCCTTTCTGCTTAGGGTTTGTGGTGAGCGGGTCAGCGTCGGAGCGGCTTCGGTCGACTCCTTATTGCGCTGATCCGCTCGCTTCGTCGGTGAGGCGTGTCCGGGTCCGGAGTTCGGGTGGGATCCGGTAGCGGGCTTTGACGATGGCTCTCCCTTCGGTGGCAGTGATACGTCGGCCGTCGACGTCGCGGATGACGTAACGCTCGTCGTTTCGCCAGCAGGCGGCGATACGGGTCAACAGGGTGGTGGCAAGGTGACAGACCGCCGAGTAGTGATGCAGTCTGCGTTCGACGATGAGACGGTGGTATTTGGCTCCGAGTTGGGGGTCGACATGTCGGGCCTGGTCGGCGGCGAACCAGATGTCGCGGCGGAGTCCAGCGTCGCCGGCCTTGGTGATCCCAGGCCGAGTTTCGGTGTGGCCTGACTGGTTCACTTTGGGGACCATCCCGGAGAAGGAACGGACCCCGGCCAGGGTGGCGAACCGTTTGGCGTCACCCAACCGACCGAGTATGCCGCCGGCGAGTATCGGTCCCACTCCGGGAGCGGAGATGACGATCCCGGCCGGGTCGGCTTTCTCATAGAGCACGTCGATACGTTCCTCGAGACGGCTGATCTCGTCGCCGAGTTGGCGGACGAGTCGCACCTCAGAAGCAAGATCCCAGGCCAGCTCGTCAAAGTCGAGTTGGTCGTGTTCCCACAGGGCGATCGCTTCACCAGCGGCCGCCACCAGTTCGGTGGCCTTCTCTTCGCTCCACTGACCGCCGCTGACCTGTCTCATCAGGACAGTCAGACGGTTCACCCCGAGACGGCGCAGCCTGCGGGGATTCCCGTAGCGTTCCAGGATCTCAAGGGCGGTTTTGGTGTAACGGGCTCCGCCAAGAGTTTCGGCGTATCCAGGACCCAACAGGTCCAGCATCGAGTCGAGCCGCTGCCGAGAGGCCAACCGCCATTCGACCAGTTTCACCCGGCGGCGCACCGCCCGTTTCAAAGCATCCGCCGGACCCAGACTATCAATGGGGTTGAGCCCCTCGGGATGGAGCAACGGCAGCCGGGCCAACACATGAGAGTCCAACCGGTCGTTCTTGGTGTGCTTGGCGTAGTAGCGGCGTAGATCAGCTGACCGTTGCGGAGGGACCAACACCACGTCAGCCCCGACCGCCATGAAATGAGCCGCCACCGGCACCCACGCGTTACGAGTCGGTTCCATCACCACCGTCAACTGGTCACAATCCCCGACCTGGTCGACTACCGCCATCAGCTCCTGGTGACGGTTACCGAACCGCCGCTTCGACCAGATC
>JACZWZ010000123.1 GCA_022571885.1 Acidobacteriota bacterium | reverse complement strand
AACGTGGGGCCCCTGCCCCACGGCGGCCGTACCGCTGTACAGACCTGCTGCCTGAAAGCTGCAAACAGGGGAAACTCCTCGGTCGCGACGGCTTCTTATCTGGCCGGCGACTGGAGACCGGCGACTGGGGACTTCTCCCAAGGCCTCCACCTCCTCCTACCCTTTCTGTATGGACCAAGACTCTTGGGACGAGCGTTGTCAGGACGAGGGACTCCTGTGGACGGCCGAACCGAATCGGTTTCTGGTGGAGGCCATCGACGGACTCGAGCCGGGCAAGGCGCTAGATCTGGCCGGGGGTGAGGGCCGCAACGCCGTGTGGCTTGCTCAGCAAGGGTGGGAGGTCGAGGTCGTCGATTGGTCCGACGTAGCGCTCGACAAGGGTCGGGAGCTCGCTCGCCGGGCCGGCGTCACCGTTTGGTTTACTCGGGAAGATCTTCGGCAGTGGTGGCCACCGGGGGAGTCATACGACTTGGTCGTCATCGCCTATCTCCATATCCCGTACATGGAGCGTCACGGAGTGTGGCGTGCCGCCGCCGGAGCCGTCAAACGGGGTGGGCGGCTGGTCGTCATCGGGCACGACCGGGACAACCTCGATAAGGGATACGGCGGGCCGCAGCAATTCGATGTGCTCTACTCGGTCGAGGAGCTCGTTGGGGTCGTGGCCGAGCATCTCGAAGTGATCAGAGCCGAACAGGTTATCCGATCGGTGGAGACGGACGGCGGCGGTCGCCAGGCGATCGACAACATAGTGGTGGCCGAGTGGAAATAACCTTTTGGTCGAAGTCTCCAGTCCCCAGCTCCCAGTCTTCAGCCAGCCTCAGCAAGACTGGTGACTGGTCGGTTCGTAGAGCCCTCGGTACGAGTGTGCCGGCTGCGCCTCGGAGTCTCCACGCGTTCGGTCCCCATCAGAGTGCCCAAGAGGCGTCCTCGGGTTCAGGTTATCGAACCCTTACTTCGGGAGTCGCTCCAGCATCACGATCGGAATTTGCCGGTCTGTCCTCTTCTGATAGTTCTCGTAGCCGGCGTAGGCAGCAACGATCCTTGGCCACCAAAGGACTCGCTCAGTGGCGTCGGCGGTTCGCGCTGTTGCTCTGAAAACTTCCCTTGCCCTGCGTACCTCGACCGCAGGCTTGTCGCTGAGGTTCAGATACCAGGCGGGGTGATCATCACGTCCGCCGTAGGAGGCAACCACAACCGTCGTGTTGCCCTCCTCGAGGTACAGCAGAGGGACGGTGTGGGCTCGACCTGTTCTTCTGCCCGTCGTGGTCAGCAGCAGCATGTCGTTGTCGACGAGTCTCCGCCCGATCAGGCCTCGAGTCGCCCGGAACACCGCCCGATGAATACGCGAGAGACGGCGGACGTAGCTGTCTTTCACAACATCTTTACCGAAGAGGGCCCTGCTTCGCCGGCAAGCCGAGTATTCGCCGAGTCTGAGGCTGCGATGACCCAGAAGGAGTCCAGCGCCTGAGGGAATCTGCTGAGCAGGCTCCGTGCGGTGGGGCTAGCCGTATGTTCGGAGGTGATGCCGTCCGCAGCCCGAGCACCTCGGTAGTCGAGTCTGTGCAGACACTCCACCGCCAGGCGGGTCATCCGGTAGGAAGGAGAGCGGTCCAGGGCAGCGATGAATCCGCCGCCGCAGGCATCGTGCTCGATACTTGGATCAAAAAAAGGTGCCGCCAATCCGGACCTCGGGTTGGGGCAGAGGAGTGTAGGTGTCTCTGAGGTCGCCCGAATCGAACGTCATCGGTCGGCGTTGCTGTCGAGGAGCTCGAGATCGCGATCGAGAAGATCGAGCGAGGCTGATTCCCCACCTGAAGCGCTGAGTGCGTTTGACCTTGATCGGAAAGAAGAGTCGACAGTAGGCGGCTCCGGTTGGCGGAGGCGCACAGAACGCGCCGAGTCGGGTCAACGCATGAGACAGTGCTGCCCCGATCAGGGCAAGGACCGGCTACTGGGTCTGCGCCACGATGCTCCACACCCGATCGCGCAGATCGTTGAGCCGGTTCCGGTCGAGATCGATGGTCGGAATCGGATCGTGGATGACCAGGCGTACCCGTCCTCCATTGATCAGCTTGCTGTGCGGCTTCCAGGCCTCGAGGGTTCCGACGATCGTCACTGGGACCACCGGCATCGCGTTGTCCACCGCGATACGGAACGCCCCCTTCTTGAATGGGAGCATCTCATGGCTGTCGGACCGAGTCCCCTCGGGGAAGATCATGAGCGAGAGGCCTTCGGTGACGACGGTCGCCACCTGCTGGTTGATGGCGCGCTGGGCGGTGGGGCCAAGGCGTCGATCGGTCTCGACCATGTGAATGGCGCGCATGGCGCCTCCCAACACCGGCACCTTGAACATCTCTTTCTTGGCGAGGAATCGAATTGAGACCGGCAAATGTCCCATGATTACCGGGATGTCGAGATTCGAAGTGTGGTTGCCGACGAAGATGTAGGACCCGGTGGGATCGATCCGATCGGCCCCCTCGACCGTCACTCGAGTTCCGGTGACGAAGAGGAACACCTTGGCCCAAATGCGCATCACCCGGGGCACCTGACTCGTCTGGGGACGAACCTTTAGCAACACGATGAGGTACGACCCGCAGATGAACGTCGCCATCGTTTGGACGGTGACCGCCACGACGGTCCTGAGTGCTGCGAGAGGGATCCGGACCATGCAGGTAGGCTACCGGTCCGCTAGGGAGCGTTCTGTGCCCGACATCCTGCTCGAGACATCAGATCACATCGCCACGGTGACTATCAATCGGCCGGAGCGAAAGAACTCGTTCACGGTCGAGATGTTCGATGTACTCGGCGACACATTGCGAGAGGCGGCGCGGGATTCCGACGTGAGGTGCATCGTTCTCACCGGGGCCGGCGACACCTTCTCCGCCGGGCTCGATCTGGCGGAGGCAGCCGGTCAGATGGAACGGCTGGATCGGATCGCCTTCACGTTCGAGGCCGACCGCTCGCCGGCGATCGTGCTGCAGGAGATCGACGTTCCGGTGATCGCAGCCATCAACGGCGCCGCCGCCGGATACGCGGTCGGGATGGCAATCCACGCCGACATGCGAGTCATGGCGCGCCGCGCCCGACTGATACCGGCGACGAAGCGCAACCTGTTGCCTGAGAGCGGAGATACCTGGCTGCTGCCCCGTCTTGTTGGTTGGGAGCAGGCGGCGCGCTTCTACTTCCTGGGTGAGGACATGACCGGCGAGCAAGCGCTGGCGGCGGGAGTCGTCTCCGAAATCGCCGAGGACTCGGATGCCACCAAGATGCGCGCCGCCGATCTGGCTGCGCAGATCGCGCGGATGCCGCCGCAGGCGATCAAGGCGGCCAAGCGGCTGATGCGGGCCGGCAGGACCGACGAGTACTCCGAGCACGTTCACCGGGCCCTGTTGCAGCTGCTTCCGTTGTTTCGAACCAAGGATTTTGCCGAGGCCGTGGCCGCCTTCTTCGAGAAGCGCCAGCCTCACTTCACCGGCGAATGAGAAAGATCCCCCTGGAGCGGGCCCGGCGCATCGCCCTTGGGGCTCAAGGCCTCGACTCTCCGCGGCCCAGTGGCAGAGTCGACGTCAGGCATCTCCGCAAGATGTTTCGCACCATCGGTGTGCTTCAGATCGACTCGGTGAATGTGATCGAGCGAGCCCATCACCTCACGTCGTTTGCCCGTCTCGGTTGTCACAAGAAGGATCTTGCCTGGGACGCCTTGGATAGTCGTGAACTCTTTGAGTACTGGGGTCATGTGGCGTCGTTTCTCCCCATCGAGACATGGCCGTTGTGGCGCCACAAGATGGATCGGATGGGGAAATGGTCGAGAGTGCTCGAACTAGAGGAGCGTGAGCCGGGGTACATCGACTCGGTGGAAGAGGAGATTGCTCGGCGTGGGGCGCTGGCACCTGCGGATCTCGAAGATCCCGGTGATCGGGCCGGACCGTGGTGGGGCTGGTCGAAGGGGAAGATCGCCCTGGAATACCTATTTGCCCGTGGCAGGCTCACGGTGAGCGAACGTCGCAATTTCACTCGCTATTACGACCTGGCCGAGCGGGTGATCCCGGCGGAGTACTTCAATGCCGAGCCGGTGCCGCGGGCCGACGCCCATCGCACCTTGCTCATGATGGGAGCTAAATCACTGGGCATTGGCACCGTGACCGATCTGGTCGACTATTACCGGCTTCCGATCGTGGAGACCAGGGCGACCATCGCCGAACTGGCGGCGGAGGGCCAACTGGAGGAAGTCGAGGTCGAAGGGTGGAACGAGCCCACGTTTCTCCATCCCGAGGCGAAGACGCCGCGCACCGTCGAGCAGGTTCGGTTGTTGTGCCCGTTCGACAATCTCATCTTCTTCCGCGACCGGGTTGAGCGCCTTTTCAGGTTCCATTACCGGATCGAGATTTACGTTCCCAAGCCCGAGCGCCGGTTCGGGTACTACGTTCTTCCCCTTCTGATCGGAGACCGCCTGGTAGGAAGAGTCGACGTCAAAGCCGACCGGGCTGCGAAGAAGTTGCGTATTCCGGGAGCGTTTACCGAGGACGGGGTCGATCGAGTCTTTGCGGCAAGACATTTGGCCGACGAGTTACGCCTGATGGCCGGTTGGCTGGGGTTGGAAGAGATTGCGGTGGGCCGGAGGGGAGACCTGATCGGCGCGCTTCGGGCCGCCATCGCCTGATGGTCCTGCGGCCATCCTGAGATCCGATTGCTCACGGAGCCGACGGCTCCAGAGGTATCAGCGCGAGTAGCGGCGGCGAGCAAGTGGGGAACGTCGGGTGGGAGGCCAAACCGGCGATCTACTCTTTCGCGTCCAGCCCTCCGAAAGGAACTGCCATGATCGATTTCCAGAACCGGGTCGCGATCGTCACCGGCGCCGGTCGCGGGCTCGGTGCCGAGCACGCCAAGCTGCTGGCATCACGGGGCGCAGCGGTGATCGTCAACGATTCGGGGGTGGCTACCGATGGGACCGAGGGGGAGCAGCGCCCGGCCGACGAGGTGGTGGGGGCGATCGAGGACGCCGGTGGTGCGGCTGTCGCCGACTACGGCTCGGTGTCAGATCCAGATGCTGCGGAGGCGATGGTTGTCAAGGCGGTCGAGGAATACGGCCGTGTCGACATCGTGATCAACAATGCCGGAATTCTGCGTGACAAGGCGTTCCACAACCTCGAGTGGGAGAACCTCGATGCCGTGTTGGATGTTCACCTCAAGGGTGCGTTCTACGTGACCCGCCCGGCCTTTCGTCTCATGCGTGAACAGGGCTACGGTCGGATCATCATGACTTCTTCGGCCTCGGGTCTGTTGGGCAACTTCGGTCAGGCAAACTACGGCGCGGCCAAGATGGGCCTGGTGGGCCTGATGAAGGTGCTGGCCATCGAGGGTGCCAAATACGACATCAAGGTGAATGCGATCGCCCCCGTTGCCGGCACCCGTATGACGCAAGAACTACTCGGTCCGATGGCAGACAGACTTCAACCAGCGTTGGTGTCTCCGGTGGTGGCCTATCTGGCTTCGGAGGCCTGCGATGTGACCGGTGAGGTCTATTCGGTCGCCGGCGGCACGGTCAGCCGGATGTTTGTCGGGCTCACTCAGGGTTGGTTCAAGCACCCCGACAAGGACGGCGCACTGACTCCCGAGGACGTGGAGGAGAACCTCAGCGCGATCCGCGACGAAGTCGACTATCTGGTTCCCACTACCAACCAGGAAGAGATCCAGAAGATCGCCCAATCGCTGTTTTCGTGACCGAAGCACCGGACTCGGACACCAAGAGGGTGCGCCGATAGGCGCCGACTCGGTGGCCCGGGGTTGGGGGACCCGGGCCACACAGCGATGAGCCGTAATGGCGAAGAGCCGTGGAATAACGCCGGTGCGTCCGCCTACCGGCAGACGCACTAGGTTCGCAGCCATGCAATTTCGGAACCTGGCCCTCGAATGGATCCGAGGTGATCCCGACCCGGAGACCCGTGCCGAGTTGGAAGCTCTGATCGCTTCCGATGACGATGATGAACTCGAGGCCCGAGTGGGATCATCGCTCCAATTCGGGACCGCAGGAATCCGGGGCCGAGTAGGCGCCGGTTCGGCACGGATGAATCGAGCAGTGGTGATCAAGACCACGGCCGGGCTGGTGGAGTATCTGCGTGATAAGGGTCGGAGTGGTGGTCCGGTGGTGCTCGGATACGACGGTCGGACCTCGAGTCGCCAATTCGCCGAAGATGCTGCCGGTGTCCTGGTTGCGGCCGGTATCGAGGTCAGATTCTTCGAGGGAACCGCACCGACTCCGCTGGTGTCGTTCGCCGCCCGACAGCTGGGAGCCGAGGCCGCAATCGTCGTGACGGCGAGTCACAACCCGCCGATCGATAACGGTTACAAGGTCTACGACGCCAATTCTGCGCAGATCATCCCTCCGGTCGATGGTGAGATTGCGTCGGAGATCGAGGCGGTAGGTCCGGCCAACCAGGTTCCGCGCCGGGAAGGGGTGCTGGATGGGACATCAGATCTCGGTACCCCGCTTGCGGGAATGGAGAAGCAGTACATCGTCGAGATGCTCGCATTCCGCGACCCTCCGCCACCGGGGCCATCGCCTCGCATCGCATACACGGCGCTACACGGAGTTGGCGGACCGCTGGCGGTGAAAGCGCTCGCCGCGGCCGGGCATCAATCGGTAGTGGTGGTGCCCGAGCAGTTCGACCCTGACGGACGTTTTCCGACCGTGGCCTTCCCCAATCCTGAAGAGCCCGGAGCGATGGACATGGTGGAGTCACTGGGGAGTGTTGAAGCGGTCGACTTGGTTATCGCCAACGATCCCGATGCGGACCGGCTTGCCGTGAGCGTGCCGGACACCGGCGGGTGGCGCCGGCTGAGTGGGAACGAGATCGGGGTGCTGCTGGCCGACTTCGTGCTGCGGCGGCTGGGCACCGGCTCCGGAGATCTGGTCATAAACAGCATCGTCTCTTCTCCGATGCTTGGCGCGGTGGCGGCGG
Organism: Acidobacteriota bacterium; assembly: GCA_022571885.1. Classification (GTDB taxonomy): domain Bacteria; phylum Actinomycetota; class Acidimicrobiia; order Spongiisociales; family UBA11373; genus JACZWZ01. Next base: position 1,155 of record JACZWZ010000123.1, on the reverse strand, counting down.
CGCACGGGGCTCGGTTCGAGCAGACCCTCACCGGTTTCAAGTGGATCGCAAACGCCGCAATGGATCTAGAGCGTGAGGGTCTTCGCTTTGTTTTCGGATACGAAGAGGCGCTCGGCTTTGCGGTGGGTCCGATGGTGCGCGACAAGGACGGAATCTCAGCGGCGGTCTGGTTCGCCGATCTGGTGGCGGCCGAGGCGGGGCACGGGAGGACCGTTCTGGATCGATTGAGTGACTTGTGGGAAGAGCACGGTCTGTGGATGAGTGCTCAGCACAGTGTGCAGCGGTCTGGGAGTGACGGCGCGATGGAGATAGCGGCGGCAATGGGTCGGCTCAGGACCGCTCTCCCCGAGGAGATAGCAGGCCATTCGGTGGTCGGCGTCACCGATTTCGCCGAGGCTGCGGCCGATAGGCCGCGCTGGCTTCCCGCCACCAACCTCATCGTGCTCCATCTCGAAGGGGGGAGTCGGGTGCTGGCCAGGCCGAGCGGTACCGAGCCCAAGTTGAAGTTCTACGCCGACGTCCGAGGAGCAGGAGAACCAGCCGACGTTGCTGCCGCGGCCACCGGCCTGGCGGAAGGTTTGGCGGCCGCCACCGGCCTGTTACGGGTTGCGGCCGCCAGACACTTTCCGTCCGATGTCGTGAGCGGAGCCGCGATTGGGATCGGGAGCGCCTTGTTGGTCCACGCGATCCGGTTCTGAAGGGACTTTTCGGGCGCGATTCCCCGTCAAGGCTTTCCACTTACAGCATCCGGTGTGCGATCGGAACGGGAGTGGAACGGATGCATCATACAGGCTGATTGGCATTGGGATGATGGTGGACGGTTCGATCGTGATGGTTGAAAACATCATGCGTCATCTTTCCGAGCCGAACCTCCAGGATGAGCCGTTGGCACGTCGCGTGCTTCGGGCGGCCCAGGAAGTGGGGCCCGCCCAGACCTTTTCGGTGATGGCAGCCTTAGGGGAGATGCGGTCGCCGTCGATGTAGGCGTCATTCTGGTTGATGATGTAGTTGGTCTCCTCGTACTGATAGTTGCAGTGGTAGGTGGCGGAAACTATCTCGCCGGTGTCGGCCAAGGTCCAGTTGGAGAGTTGGAGCTCGGCATAGACGCCAGCCGGCAAGTTTCCGACCTGTATCCGGTTGCCAAAAGAGAAGGTC
>JACZWZ010000122.1 GCA_022571885.1 Acidobacteriota bacterium | reverse complement strand
GACCGGCAGGAACACCAGGTATCGATCAACAAAGAACATATCCGGTCGCAACGTCATTGCGTGAACCAATGCAAAGGCCGGTGCGGCAACCAGAAGTGGAACCCAGATGAACCTCGTGGTACCAAGGTCGCGACGGACGGAAGGGAAGGCTAGAAGGACGACGCCCAAGAACAACAGAAGGTTGAGCGATAGGGGTCGCATTGTGACTTCGCCGAATTCACCAAAGCGTTGGATCCCATTTGCCAGTCGATCCCATTTGTCGCACTGCCAGCAGTCAACCAGCCAACTGCCCGATCCATTGGCCCGCATCACGAGCAAGTTGGGCACCCAGACGAACAGGAATAGAGCAGGTAGCACTCCAAGCGCGAGAGGATCGCGACGAACCAGTCGTACAGGATGGACCCCATGGTGATTGAGGGCGGCGATCAGCGAGAGCAAACCAAGGGCCGCAAGAGCCAGCATCGGCATTAAGGGTCGCGAAGAAATCGCGAGTGCCCCCACCATGGCGAACCACACCGCGGTTCGTCGTGTCTTTGCGCCAAGGCACCAGTGCTGATACAACGCGAGTGTGACCGCTACGAGGAACACCGGAAGCATGTACGGCCGGGCGAACTGGGACGTCCGCACAAGAAATGGACTCACAGACAAGAAGCCCGCTGCCATGACACCAGCCAAGCGATGCCCCGACCGTATGAGCATGCTCCCGATGACGGCGATCGATGCCGCGCCGAACACTGCGGCCGGTAGGCGCTGAACAAAGTCGGTGGCCGGGGCAATTGTCACAACAACTTTGCCGATGAAGTAGTCGAGCGGCGTCGCGTCGTGCCGGTAGGCCAGTCCGACAAGCTCGCCCCAGCCGGCTTGGACGTGGCCCGCCTGCAGCAACTCATCGACATGCATCGGTTCAGAGTCGAGACGCCAGAGGCGCAGGCCGAGGCCGAAGAGGGCAAGCCCAATCACCACGAAGAGTGAGCCTCTTCTGGTTGAAGACCACACGGCCAAACGTTGCATCTGGACGACCAAGCCGCTGGAGGAACGCTCCGAGGTGTCAGGCGGGGTCATTCGTATCAGTGAAGCAGACAGCGGGTGAGCGTGAGCTGCCGAAGGTGTTGGGTGGTGTCACCCGGTGCTGGATGTACATCCCGAGGGAGCATATCCGGCACGATGGCTGCGTGAGGCGAATCGATCCCGACCAGCCGATGACGTTGCTGTGAAGAGGGAGGTCCTCTTTGGGAGACCCGAAACGTGTTCGAGGCCCCCGGGGAAGGGGCCTCGAACGAACCAACCGGTGGGAGTGTCCGGCTAGTGGGGGTGTGGAGTGGTGAGGATGCCGAGGCCGGCGATCGCCATCGGGATCCCGACGATCATGCCGACGACTGTGAGGCTGACAGTCACGCCGAGCCAGAGCAGCAACCCTCCGAGGATGGAAGTGGCATGAATGTGCCGGGTGCGTATCACCTCGGTGCCGTCGTAGGTAGTCGTCGTCTTGCCTTGCTGTTGCTATGTACCGAAAACGGTGGGCGTTGGTCGATGTTCCACTGATTGTCGGGTGGGTGACAGAGTGGTGGTGTCGTCTAGCCGATATATTGCGGTCCCTTATGACCGGATACTCCGGCACCCCGCTGGGCCAGAAACTCGGGATCGCTCCGGGATCGGTCGTCGCGGTGCTCGACGACCCCGCCCACTTCCTCTCGCTGGTGGCACCGCTGCCTCCCGAGGTGACCATCAAGACCTCGGCGCGCGGAAAGGCCGACACGGTGGTCTTCTTCACCCCGAGTCGAGCATCGTTGGAACGGCGGCTCGACTCGCTGGCACGGATGATTTTCCCCGACGGCGGTTTCTGGGTGTGCTGGCCCAAGCAATCCTCGGGCGTTACCACCGACCTGACCGGCGACGTCGTGCTCGCCAAAGGCCTGGTGGACATCAAGGTGGCCGCTATCGACGCCAACTGGTCCGGCCTACGCATCGTTCACCGGCGAGAGAACAGGTAACTGGGGGCGTCTGAGGCTGTTCGAGACTCGACTGCTCGGTTAGTGAGTGTCTGAAAACCAGCCGTGAATGTCGTCCGGTACGTCAAGCGGTCTGAACCGACGGAGCATGCGCCCGGCGAGGCGGCGGCTCAGGACCGGCACCCCAATCGCCAGCGCGGCGGGTCGGGCTCTCGCAAATGCCCTGATCGCGTCCTTCACCGATCCTCGCCTGAGGTAATAGGAGGTTTCGACTCGGATCAGGTTGACAAACGCGGCGGCGATGGTCTTTCGGGCTGCTGGTGAGAGCTCCCCCAAACCGGTCGGCACAGTCGAGAACTCGAACGCCGGCGATATCTCCGAGGGATCAATGAGCGCTGCAGCGCGTTCGATGACCTCGTGGGTTCTGACCGGAAGCATCAATCTCAGGTAGGCAGCAAATCGCATCATGGTCGCCTCGGTCGGGGTCACGCTGAGGCCGTCAATCAATGCCAGGCACTGTTTGGCATTGCCCCGTTGGTCGCCAATCAGTTCGTGAATCGGAACTCCCGTCCAGCTCGACTCAACCAGGCCCTCCTTCCGGCCTGAAGGGCGCCAATAGAGGATCTCGGGCACGCGAAGTGCCGGTCCTGCGGCAAGAAGCGCAACCTGGAAAGGTACATGAGCCTCCCAGCCGCGTTCTGAAGTCGAGGCGAGCCGGACATTCTCGTCAACCCGTTCTTTTCGGATCAAGGCACGCAGCGGCGCACCGGGAACGAGTAAACCGGCAATCACGCGTTCTGCAACTGGACCGTCCTGTGTGCGGCCCGAAGCCACGTACTGTCGCCCAGTCTGGATGACATGGAGCACGTCGCATTGGGCCGAAGCGGCGTCGGGACGTTCGATCAGCTTTGACAGAAGGGTCTCGACATACCGAGCATCGATGATGTCATCGTGCATGTAGACGGCAAGACATGATCACCGCCAGGTTGCGGAGAAGGTTCCTCCTCGCTTCTCGCCATCGGAGGGACATCGCCTCCCTGAACAGGCGAAAGTACGGCTTCATTGCCGAAGCGGCCAAGTTCCATGAAGCACCGTCGGAACCTCGAGACCGCTACGAGAGCTTCTGGTTCGACGGTGACCTTCCGATCGATGCCGCCTTTACTCAGCGAACGACGGTCATCGGCCTGCATCACAGCTGGACCCCCGACTGGTACACCGGCCTAACGACAGACGAAGTCCTGGATCACCAATGCCTGCTCTCCAGAGTCCTCCGCCACGTGATCAGCGGCAACGACACCCCCTGAACGATCCGGTTTTCGACCAGCGCCGAAGGTCCTGTCAGTACGAGAGATTCGGGAGCAGCAGCGCATCTCCACCTGAGAGGCGTCAGCCCCCGAACCAAAGACATCTCGACCCACTACCCCCTCAGATCTGACAATACTTGACTCAAGTTCTCATTACATGATACACTCAGACTCACATTCACACACAGGAGTCAATCAAACATGTCCCGAGCAGTCGGTATCGACCTCGGTACGACCAACAGCGTGGTCGCCGTCTTCGAAGGCGGCGAACCCACTGTGGTCGCCAACGCCGAGGGTCATCGCACCACCCCTTCCGTCGTCGCCTTCTCCAAGTCCGGTGAGGTCCTGGTAGGTGAAGTAGCCAAGCGCCAGGCCATCACCAACCCCGATCGCACCATCGGTTCGGTCAAACGCCAGATGGGCACCGACTGGTCGGTCGAGATCGATGGCAAGGACTACAGCGCCCAGGAGATCAGCGCCCGGATCCTGATGAAGCTCAAGCGCGACGCCGAGGCGTATCTGGGCGCCCCGGTGACCGAGGCGGTCATCACCGTCCCCGCATACTTCGGCGACGCCCAGCGCACCGCCACCAAGGAAGCCGGCCAGATCGCCGGTCTCGAAGTGCTGCGGATCATCAACGAGCCGACCGCGGCCTCCCTCGCCTACGGGCTCGACAAGGAGGGCCAGGATCAGACCATCCTGGTGTACGACCTCGGCGGCGGCACCTTCGACGTCTCGGTGCTCGAGATCGGCGAAGGCGTGTTCGAGGTCAAGGCCACCAGCGGCAACACCGCCCTCGGCGGTGACGACTGGGACCAGTTGATCATCGACTGGCTGGCCACCGAGTTCAAGAACGAACAGGGCGTCGACCTGACCAAGGACCCGATGTCGATTCAGCGCCTCAAGGAGGCGGCCGAGAAGGCCAAGATCGAGCTCTCCCAGGTCACCGAGACCGACATCAACCTTCCGTTCATCACCGCCACCGCCGAAGGCCCGCTGCACCTGCAAAAGAGCCTGACCCGCTCCGAGTTCCAGAAGATGACCGAGGATCTGGTGCTCGGCACCAAGGACCCGGTGCTGCGGGCGGTCAAGGACGCCGGGATCAAGATGGAGGACATCGACCACGTCATCATGGTCGGCGGTTCGACCCGGATGCCGGCGGTGCAGGACCTGGTCAAGGAGATCACCGGCAAAGACCCACACCGGGGCGTCAACCCCGACGAGGTGGTCGCCGCCGGCGCCGCCCTCCAGGCCGGTGTGCTCAAGGGAGACGTCAAAGACATCCTGCTGCTCGACGTCACCCCACTCACGCTGGGGATCGAGACCATGGGCAGCGTCTTCACCAAGATGATCGAACGCAACACCACTATCCCCACCAGACGGGCTGAGATCTTCACCACGGCAGCAGACAGCCAACCCGAGGTGGAAATCCACGTCCTGCAGGGCGAACGCGAAATGGCCGCGGGGAACAAGTCCCTGGGCAAGTTCAACCTGACCGGCCTCCCGCCGGCAGCGCGGGGCGTGCCCCAGATCGAGGTGACGTTCGACATCGACGCCAACGGCATCGTGTCGGTTTCGGCCAAGGATCTCGGCACCGGCAAGACCCAGCAGATCACCATCACCGGAGGCAGTGCCCTCCCCAGTGACGAGATCGAGCAGATGATCAAGGATGCCGAGGCCCACGCCAACGAGGACAAGGAGCGCCGCCAGGCGGCAGAGGCCCGCAACCAGGCCGACCACGCCGCATATCAGATCGGCAACCAGCTCGAAGAGCACGGCGAGGTGCTGAGCGATGACGAGAAGGCACCGATCACCGAGAAGCTGGAGTCGCTCAAGGGACTGCTCGAAGACGAGACGACCGATGCCGAGGTCCTCACCTCGACCACCGACGAGCTGCTCAAGGCAGCCCAGATCCTCGGCCAGAAGATCTACGAGGCCGCCCAGGCCGAGACCGAGTCCGATGAGGCCGGCGGTGACGATGGCGACGACGTCGTCGAAGCCGAGATCGTGGACGAGGGCGACGAGTCCTGATGACCGACGACGTCCTCGACGCACAACCGGAGACCGAACAGCCCGAGCCCGAGGCGCCGACGCCCCCGGTCGACATCGAACTCCCAGAGGATCCTGCTGAAGCCCTGGAAGTTCTGATCAAGGCGCTGCACGAGGCTCAGGAATCCGAGGCGACCCACCTCGACGACCTGCAGCGGGTGGCGGCCGAATTCGAGAACTTCCGCAAGCGGTCACTGCGCGACCAGCAGGAGATGGCGGCGGTGGCCTCGCAACGCATCGTCGAAGCGCTGCTGCCGGTGCTCGACTCGTTCGACGGAGCCTTCGACCACCAAGCCCAGTCGCCCAGCGAGGAGCAGCTCCTCTCCGGTGTCCAAGGCACCTTCCATCAGTTGATGGAGGTACTGGGTCGTGAAGGGCTGGCGGTGATCCCGACCGAAGGCGAACCTTTCGACCCGACCGTCCATGAAGCGGTCGCCGGAGGAGGGGGCGAGGCCCTGGTCGTCTCCGGTGAGATGCGCCGCGGCTACACACTGGGCGGCCGAGTGCTCCGCCCTGCTCTGGTGGCGGTGTCGGCACCAGAAGAGACCACGGAAGAGACCACGGAGGAGTGACCGTGCGGCGCGAGTGGCTCGAAAAGGACTACTACACCGATCTCGGCGTTGCCAAGTCCGCCTCGGCCAAGGAGATCAAGCGCGCCTATCGCAAGCTCGCCCAGCAGTACCACCCCGACACCACGTCGGGAGATCCAACCAGCGAATCTCGTTTCAAGACCGTCAACGAGGCCTACTCGGTTCTATCGGACGACAAGACTCGCGCCGAGTACGACCAAGCGCGCGACGCCTTCGCCCGCGGCGCCTACGCCGGGGGCATGAGCGGTGGGGCTACCCAGTACGTCACCATCGACGACCTGGGAGACCTGTTCGGAGGGGGCGGTGGGTTTGGAGGGATGGGCGACCTGTTTGGTCGGGGAGCCCGCGCCCCGCAGCCCGGGGCCGATGTCGAGGCCGAACTGTCGCTTTCGTTCCACGATGCCATCAGCGGAACCACCCGAACCATGTCGGTAAACGGACGCCAGGTTCAGGTCAGAATCCCCGCCGGCATCAACGACCGGGCCCGGATCAGGCTCCGGGGCAAGGGACGCCCCGGTAGCAGCGGCGGTCCGCCGGGGGATCTGTTCGTGCGGATCCACGCCGGCTCGCATCCGGTTTTCGGTCGATCCGGCAGGGATCTCCAGATCGATGTGCCGATCACGTTCACCGAGGCGGCACTGGGAGCCAAGATCACCGTTCCCACCCTCGACGGGTCGGTGACGCTTCGCATCCCCCAGGGGACTCCGTCGGGCAAGAAGTTCAAGGTCACCGGCAAGGGCGTGGAAACGCCCAAGGGCACCGGAGACCTCATCGTGACCGTCTCGGTCACAGTCCCCAAGAAACTCGACGATGAGCAGCGAGCCCTCCTGGAGAAGCTGCAAGCCCGAGACGCAGACAAGAATCCGAGAGACCACCTGGGAGTCTGACCATGGCCAACGAACGATCAGAAGCCGTCTACATCATTTCGGTCGCCGCCGAGCTGGGCGGTGTCCATCCGCAGACACTGCGGATCTACGAGCGCCGCGGCCTGCTCGACCCCTACCGGACCCCCGGAGGTACCCGGCGTTACTCCGACAAGGACCTCGAGCAGCTCGGGCTGATTCAGGAACTCACCGCCGATGGAGTCAACCTCGAAGGGGTGAGGCAGATTCTGGCGCTGCGCACCGAAGTGGAGCGGCTCGACCACCAGGTGACCCGGCTCCGACGACTCCTGGGCGAAGCGGAGCAACGCAACCGCTCCGGCACCACCACCCGAGTCGGTTACGTCCGAGTAAAGCGGAACCTCCCCGATGTCGCCCGGCCGGACGTGCTCGAATGACGATTCCGGCAGTCGGGGATGTTCCGACGCTGACGACGGATCAGATGCGGGAGGTGGACCGCATCATGATCGAGGATCTCGGAATCGACCTCCCCCGGATGATGGAGAACGCCGGCCGCAATCTCGCCTGGCTGTCCCGACAGCGCTTCTCCCCCGATTCGGTGATTGTGCTGGCCGGTACCGGAGGAAACGGCGGAGGTGGCCTGGTGGCCGCCAGGCACCTGATCAACCGCGGAGTTGCGGTGACGGTGGTGCCGGCAGGTGAACTCGGCGAAGTCCCGAGCGCTCAGGCCACGATGTTGCGCCAGATGGGAGCCGTATTCGCCGACGAACCGGTCAATGCCGACCTGGTGATCGACGCCCTCATCGGCTACTCGCTGAGCGGCGACCCCCACGGCCGCCCCGGCGAGTTGATCGAATGGGCCAACCACCAGCCATCACCGGTACTGGCGCTCGACGTCCCCAGCGGGCTGGACACCGCCACCGGCCTCATCGGCGACCCCTACCAAGGCCTGCGCACGATCAAGCCCGACCTGGCTCAGGTTGGTGTTTGCGGAACTATCGGCCCTCTCTGCATGGCGGACGAGCAAGACCGTCGTTGTCAGATTGAAGAAACAAAAGTAGCCAATGACGATGACGACGAGGATACAGATAGGGGCAAGAACATAAGAAAAGTTCCTGAGTGTCATGTCTGACTCTCCTTTCTAAAACGATAGTCAAGTCTAGGCATCACCATGCCAATTAGATCTCTAGTTACCCACCAGTCAGCCAAATTTAGCGAAAAACGAGCTAGGAGTGTTCTTGATTTCGCTGTGCTGCCGAATTCAGAGGTAGAAGATTGGCGACTCTTGGGCATCCGGCTCACGACCGCATCATATCTTTGGGCCTTCACGACGGTCTTCGAATGGCAGACCGCCTATCGCGCCCAATCCGCCACGCCGCTTTTTAGCATCGCCCAATCTGAGAGCTAGCATATCGGTATTGCCGATATTTCTATGCG
>JACZWZ010000013.1 GCA_022571885.1 Acidobacteriota bacterium | reverse complement strand
CGCGATTCGTGAGGGTGGTCGCACTGTGGGTGCGGGCCGGGTCGTCAAGATCAACAAGTAGTAGTAGCAATTAGCGATCGGTCATCGGCCATCAGGCCGACGGCTGAGGACCAACGACCAAGGACAAGAAATGGCTGAAGAGCACAGGATTCGGATTCGCCTCAAGGCGTACGACCACCAGGTGGTCGACGAGTCGGCGCGCAAAATCGCAGAGACGGTGATGCGCACCGAGGCGACGATCAGAGGTCCGGTGCCGCTTCCGACCGAGATCCACCGCTATACCGTGATTAGGGGACCGCACGTCCACAAGGATTCGCGTGAGCACTTCGAGATGCGGATCCACAAGCGGCTGATCGACATCATCGACCCGACGCCCAAGACGGTCGACTCGCTGATGCGTCTCGACCTTCCGGCCGGGGTAGACGTGGAGATCAAGACGTGAAAGCGATTCTCGGCGAGAAGATGGGCATGACCCAGATCTTTGATGACGATGCGCAGGCGATCCCTGTGACCATCATCAAGGCCGGGCCGTGCCGCGTGATTCAGATCAAGACCGCCGAGTCCGACGGCTATGAAGCGATTCAGATCGCCTACCGCGAACTGCCTGCCAACCGCACCATCAAGCCGGTTGCCGGGCACTTCGCCAAGGCCGGGGTTCCACCGCACAAGTACCTGGTGGAGATCCGAGTTGACGATGCTTCTGCCTACTCGATAGGGCAGGAGATCGGCATTGCCGATGTGCTCGAAGAGGGCGCACGGGCCGACGTTGCCGGCATAAGCAAAGGCAAAGGTTTTCAAGGCGTCATGAAACGGCACAATTTCAAGGGGATGGACGCCGGCCACGGTGTGCATCGGGTCCATCGCGCCCCCGGTTCGATCGGCGCCTGTGCCACTCCTGCCCGAGTCTTCAAAGGTAAGAAGATGCCGGGCCGGATGGGTGGCGAGAGGACGACCGTCCTCAACCTCGAGGTTGTCCAGGTCGACGCCGAGCGCGGTCTCGTCATGCTGAGAGGCGCGGTTCCCGGAACCAAGGGTGCCGTCGTCTTGGTACGAGAGGCGGTGAAGGCTCGTGGTTGATTCTCCTATTGCCAAGGTGTTCACCTCTGCCGGATCCGAGACCGGCGAGATGGCTCTCGATCCGACGATCTTCGGTATCGAGCCCAACACCGACGTCATGCACCAGGTCGTGACCGCGCAGCGGGCCGCCGCCCGTTCGGGTTCGGCATCCACCAAGACCCGCGCCGAAGTCAGGGGCGGCGGTCGCAAGCCTTGGCGTCAGAAGGGTCTGGGCCGCGCCCGTCACGGCTCGATTCGTTCTCCGCAGTGGAAGGGCGGGGGTGTCGCCCACGGGCCCAAGCCGCGCAGCTACGCCCAGCGCACGCCCAAGAAGATGAAGCGTCTCGCACTACGCAGCGCCTTGTCGGTGCGCGCCGCTGCCGACGCCATCAAGATCGTCGACTCGTTCGAGTGGGAGGGGCCGAAGACCAAGTCTGCGCTGGCCCTTCTCGAAGGCATGGGTATCGAGGGCAAGGCTCTGTTCGTTCTCTCCCCTTCGGATCACATCGCACAGCTTTCTGTACGCAACCTTCCAGGCGTCAATGCGCTCACGGTCGGCCAACTCAACACGTACGACGTGTTGTGGGCGGATGCGGTCGTGTTCACCGCCGACACGATCGGGATGATCGGCGGCGGCACCACCACATATCAGGTCGCCGACGACGACTTTGTGCGGGACGAAGGAGATGAATCGTGAAGAACCCGCGCGATATCATCTTCAGCCCGGTCGTATCCGAGAAATCGTACGACCTGATCGAAGATCACAACACCTACACCTTCGAGATCGATCCTCGCGTCAACAAGACCGAGGTCAAGCAGGCGATCGAGACCATTTTCAGCGTCAAAGTTGTGCGGGTGAACACACAGAATCGCAAGGGCAAGTTGAAGCGGACCGGCTATGTGATGGGAAAACGCTCCGACGTCAAGCGAGCGTTGGTGACGCTGGCCGACGGCGACGAAATAGACATCTTTGGGGTGTAGGAAAGTGAAAGACATGTTCGACGTGACCTCGCCGGCTGTGATGGCAGATGGCAGACGGCAGACGGCAGATTCTCGCAATCTGCAATCTGCAATCTGCGATCTCGGCGCGCCCGCATGTACTCGAGGGGGTGCGTCGTAGTGGCCGTCAAGAAGTACAAGCCCACTTCTCCCGGGCGTCGCTTCCGCACGGTTTCGGACTTCGCCGAGATCACAAGGTCTAAGCCGGAGAAGAGCCTGCTCGAGAAGAAGACATCGACCGGTGGTCGTAACTCGTACGGGCGTACGACGGCGCGTCACCGTGGCGGTGGACACAAGCAGCGTTACCGCGTGATCGACTTTCGGCGTAACAAGGACGGTGTTCCGGCCAAGGTCGCCGCGATCGAGTACGACCCGAATCGCAACGCTCGGATCGCCCTGCTCCATTACAAGGATGGCGAGAAGCGCTACATCCTCGCCCCTTTCCAGGTCTCAGTCGGAGACTGGCTGGAGTCGGGTTCTGGTGCCGAGATCACTTCGGGAAACGCACTGCCGCTGCGTAACATCCCGGCCGGGACCATGGTGCATGCCGTCGAGATGCGCCCCGGCGGCGGCGCCAAGATGGGCCGTTCCGCCGGGACCGCCATCCAATTGGTCGCCAAGGAAGGATCTCTCGCCTTGTTGCGCCTGCCCTCGGGCGAGATGCGCAACGTGCCGCTCGACTGCAAGGCCACGATCGGTCAGGTAGGGAATCCTGAAGCCGAACTGGTCAAGGGTGGCAAGGCAGGTCACAGTCGATGGAAGGGCGTACGTCCGCAGTCCCGCGGCGTTGCCATGAACCCGGTCGACCACCCTCTCGGTGGTGGTGAGGGAAAGTCGAGTGGCGGTCGTCACCCGGTGAGTCCTTGGGGCAAGCCGGAGGGGCGTACCCGTAAGAAACACAAGGCAAGCGACAAGTACATCGTGCGCCGTCGTTCGAAGAAGGGGAAGAGGTAATGGCGTACCTACCTGCGCTCGAGATGGCCGCACGCCGGCCATCTTCGCCCCTGGCGGCGTCCTCCTCCTCGACGTACGAATTTGCGCTGCCCGCAGGCCAGCACCTCCATGCGGAGGTGTGCCGCCCAAGGGGCGGCGCCGTGGTGATACGTCCTTGCCAGATGACGAACATGACTCGGCCTGCGGCCGACCTCAATCACAGGAAGGAACACCTATGGCCAGGAGCCTGAAGAAGGGGCCGTTCGTGGACGAACACCTCCTCAAGAAGGTCGAACGCGCCAATCAGACCAACGATAAGCGGGTGATCAAGACCTGGAGCCGGCGCTCCACAATAATCCCGGAGATGGTCGGGCAGACCATGGCGGTCCACGACGGGCGTAAGCACGTCCCGGTCTACATCACCGAGTCGATGGTTGGGCACAAGCTCGGCGAGTTCGCACCGACGCGTACTTTCCGGCGTCACAACGTCGGCGATCGGGCTGCGAGGAAAGCATGAGGGTCCAGGCCCGCGCCCGCTTTATCCGGCAGTCGCCGTACAAGGTCCGCCGCGTGTTGGACCTGGTTAGAGGACTTCCCGTACCGGAAGCACGCGACGTGCTCGCCTTCACCAATCGCCGCGCCAGCGATCCGATCGCCAAGGTGCTCGAGTCGGCGGTGGCCAATGCCGGACACAATCACTCGCTCGACGCCAACGAACTCGCCGTGGTCGAGGCCTTTGCGGACGAGGGCCCGACGTTGAAGCGCTTCCGACCCCGGGCCCGTGGCCGCGCCACCCAGATTCTCAAGCGGACCAGTCACATCACGATCGTGGTCGGCGACGGCCGCGACGACAGGGACATCGAGGAGGTGCTCTAAATGCACCGACCTGCAACGTTTGGCGCGCTGAGGACGGCCGGGAACGCTGCCGGCAGCGGCCTCGACGCAGTCTCTGACTGCGCCTTCGTGACCGGGATTCGGCGTTCGGGTCCTGCTCGGCCCCGAAGCGCCTCCGCAGAGTGCCGCCCCGGGGGCGGCGCCGTGGCCGTACGTCCTCGCCAGACGGCGCTCCTGCCTCGCCCTCAGCAACATCACAGGACGGAGCACTAATGGGCCAGAAGATCCATCCCTACGGGTTTCGCCTTGGGATCGTCACCGACTGGAAATCCCGCTGGTATAGCGAGAAGGACTACGCCACTCAGGTCCTCGAGGATGCTCGGATTCGTCAGACCCTCGAAGACGAACTGACCCGTGGTGCGGTCTCCCGGGTCGAGATCGAGCGTATTAGCGACAAGAAGGTCCAGATCGACATCCACACGGCTCGTCCCGGCGTGGTTATCGGTCGCAGCGGTTCGGAGGTCGATCGCCTTCGCACCCTGTTGGAGAAGATCACCGGGCGGCAGATCAAGATCAATGTGATCGAGGTGCAGAACGCCGAGACCGACGCGCAGTTGCTGGCTCGCGGCATTGCCGACCAGCTCCAGGGTCGTGTCTCGTTCCGACGTGCGATGAAGCGAGCCATTCAGACGGCCATGAAGGCCGGTGCCCAGGGGGTTCGGGTTCAATGCTCGGGACGCCTCGGCGGGTCCGACATGGGTCGGCGCGAGTGGTACCGCGAGGGCCGGGTGCCACTTCACACGCTGCGGGCCGACGTCGACTACGGAATGGCCACCGCTCATACGACGGTGGGAACGATCGGCGTCAAGGTGTGGGTCTACCGGGGCGATGTTCTTCCGTCGCTCTCGGCGACGCGCGAGATGATCGCCGCCGAGGCTGCACTGGCTGCCGGAGGACCGGCATCTCGCCGGGCACCCGCCAAGGCTCGCGCCGAGGAGGCCGCCGGGGAGAAGCGGCGCGGGAACATCATCGAGGCCGGCGGTGGCAAGCGGATGGTGGAGGCCGGCGGTGGCAAGCGGATGGTGGAGGCCGGGGGTGGCAAGAAGCTCGACGCCGACTCTGCCGAGGCCGACTTCGAAGAGGAGCGCCAGGTCGCCGACGAAGTGCTCGAGGTCAAGGGTGACGACACCGAAGTCGAGCCCCAGGAAGCACCGGTCGACACGCCGGCTCCTGAGGCCGAGACCGATGCAGGCGGTGGCGATGCCAGTTCTGAGGCCGAGACCGATGCAGGCGGTGGCGATGCCAGTCCTAAGGCCGAGACCGATGCCGGTGGCGATGACGCCACCGGGACGGACGAGGAGGCCTGATCGATGCTGATGCCTAAGCGTGTCAAATGGCGCAAGCAGCACCGGGGCCACATGCGCGGCATGGCCAAGGGCGGCACGGCGGTGTCGTTCGGAGACTTTGGGTTGCAGTCGATGGAACCCGGTTGGATCACCTCACGTCAGATCGAGGCCGCTCGTGTTGCCATGACCCGCCATATCAAGCGTGGCGGGAAGGTCTGGATCACGATCTTTCCCGACAAGCCGGTGACCCAGAAGCCTGCTGAAACCCGTATGGGCTCGGGCAAGGGGAATCCGGAGTTCTGGGTGTCGGTGGTCAAGCCCGGCCGCGTCATGTTCGAACTGTCCGGTGTCGACGAGCCGCTCGCTCGCGAAGCGATGCGGCTTGCGGCCAACAAGCTGCCGGTCAGGTGCAAGTTTGTGAAACGGGAGGAGCTGTGAGTGCCTCGGAACTGCGCGACCTGCCCTACGAGGAACTACAGGACAAATTGGGCGAGTCGAAGGAAGAGCTCTTCAACCTTCGTTTTCAGCTGGCGACGAACCAGTTGGACAACACGGCTCGTATGAAATTGGTTCGCCGCGAGATTGCGCGCATTGCCACCGCGTTGCGGGAGCAGGAGATCGAGGCATTCTATGAGATGGAGGTCGAGGGCGATGAGTGATCGCGGGCGCCGCAAGGTGCGTACCGGCGTGGTCGTGTCCGATTCACGCGACAAGACTGTGACGGTCGAGATCGCCAGCTCGTTTCGACACAGGGTCTATAAGAAGACTGTTCGTCGCAGTACCAAGCTGCATGTACACGACGAGCAGAACGATGCTCGCATGGGCGACAAGGTGCGCATCGTCGAGACGCGGCCGATTTCGAAGTCGAAGCGGTGGCGCATCGACGAGGTTGTGGAGCGTGCCAGATGATCGCTCAGGAGAGCCGGCTCAAGGTGGCCGACAACACCGGTGCCAAGGAGGTCCTGTGCATCAGGGTTCTCGGTGGCTCCGGACGTCGCTACGCCGGTATCGGCGACATTATCGTGGCCACGGTCAAGGAGGCCATTCCCGGCGGATCGGTGAAGCGCGGCGACGTGGTCAAGGCGGTCGTGGTGCGGACGCACAAGGAGCGGCGTCGTTCCGACGGCACCTACATTCGATTCGACGACAACGCGTGTGTCATTCTCAACGAACAGAGTCAGCCTGAGGGCACCCGAATTTTCGGGCCGGTCGGCCGCGAACTGCGCGACAAGCAGTTCATGAGAATCGTCTCACTCGCTCCGGAGGTGATCTGATGGAACTTCGACAAGGCGATCAGGTGATGGTGGTCTCGGGGAAGGACAAGGGCAAGGAGTCCCGTATCGCCCTGGTCATCCCCAAGAAGGGCAAGATCATCGTGGAAGGCGTTGCCACCGCCCGCCGTCACACCAAGCCCGCCGGTCAGATCATGCAGGGCGGCATCGTGGACAAAGATATGCCGATCAATGCCTCCAACGTGATGATCATGTGCCCTTCCTGTGGCCCGACGCGGATCGGTCACAAGATCGATGCAGATGGTCACAAACGCCGTATCTGCACCAAGTGCGGTGGTGACCTGTGACCGCTCGCCTCAAACAGCAGTACCAGGATGAGATAAAGGCCGCTTTGAAGCTGAAGCTCGGGCTCGACAACGAGATGATGGTGCCGACGTTGGACAAGGTTGTCATCAACATGGGTGTTGGCGACGCGATGACCGACAAGAGCCTGATCGACGCCGCCATCGAGGATCTGTCGACCATCTCAGGCCAGCGACCGAGGGTGAACAAGGCTCGTAAGTCGATCGCCAATTTCAAGTTGCGTGAAGGTGTTCCCATTGGGGTGTCGGTCACCTTGCGTGGCGACCGGATGTGGGAGTTCTTCGATCGTCTGATCGCGGTGGCCATCCCAAGGATCAGGGACTTCCGTGGGCTCAACCCGAAGTCGTTCGACGGCGGCGGCAACTATTCGATGGGAGTGACGGAGCAGCTGATCTTCCCGGAGATCGATTACGACAAGGTGACGCAGGTGCGTGGCATGGATATCACGATCTGTACGACTTCCAAAGACGACGAGGGCGCCAGGGCGTTACTCGAGGCCTTTGGTTTCCCGTTCCGGCGCACGCAGACCGAAACCGTAGGGGTGTGACATGGCCAAGAAGTCTCTGATAGCGAAGTCGAAGCGCAAGCCGAAGTTCAAGGTGCGTGCCTACAACCGATGTGGTCGGTGCGGGCGCCCCCGCGCCTACCTCCGCAAGTTCGGCATGTGTCGCCTCTGCGTGCGGCAGCTCGCCCATCGTGGTGAGCTGCCTGGTGTCAAAAAGGCGTCGTGGTAGCGATGATGACCGATCCAGTTGCTGACATGCTCACCCGGATCCGCAACGCCAATGCGGCGTTGCATCCGTCGGTGTCGATGCCATCTTCGAAACTCAAAGAACAGATCGCCACGATTTTCGTGAGCGAGGGATACATCGAGTCATACGACGTGCAAACCGACGGTCCGCACCGCACCATCGAACTGACTCTGCGCTACACCAAGCACCGGGAGCGGGTCATCGAGGGCCTTCGCCGCGTCTCGAAGCCGGGCCGTCGTATTTATTCAGGTGCATCGGATCTGCCGCGCGTCAACGGAGGTCTCGGAGTCGTGGTCGTGTCCACCTCTCAGGGCCTGCTGCCCGACCGCGAGGCCCGGCGTCGTCGGCTCGGCGGCGAGCTCCTATGTGAGGTGTGGTGATGAGTCGCATCGGATTTTCACCCATCGAGGTGCCGGGGAGCGTCGAAGTGACGATCGACGGTTCAAACGTCGTTGTGAAGGGAGCCAAGGGCACCCTCACCAGGACATTCAATGACCGCATCGATTTTGAGATGGAGGATGGAATTGTCCGCGTCAAGCGAGACGGCGACGACCGCGAGGCTCGTGCCCTGCACGGTTTGAGCAGGGCGTTGCTCCAGAACATGGTCGTGGGCGTTTCCGAGGGATATCAGAAGGAGCTGACGACGGTCGGAGTCGGGTACCGCGCCAACCTTCAAGGCAAGACGCTCGAGCTCCAGGTGGGATTCTCCCATCCCGTTCATGTCGAGATCCCGGACGGCATCGAAATCGAAGTACCGGAGCAGACCAAGATCATCGTTCGGGGGATCGACAAGGAACTCGTCGGCCAGGTGGCTGCCGACATTCGCTCGGTGCGTCCGCCGGAGCCTTACAAGGGCAAGGGCATTCGGTACGCGGGCGAATACGTCCGGCGCAAAGCAGGGAAGGCGGGAGCGGTCGGATGAGAGGCTCACGTACCGACGCTCGGCGGCGTCGCCATTTCAGGGTCCGCAAGTCGGTGCACGGCACCGCACAGCGGCCCCGATTGGCGGTGTTCCGCAGCAACCGATACATCTACGCTCAGGTCATCGACGACGAATCGGGCCGCACATTGGCGGCGGCATCGTCGCAGGAAGAGGCGCTGCGTAGCCGTACCCTCACCGTCGAAACGGCGACCGAGGTGGGCAAGAGTGTTGCCAGGCGCGCCAAGGACGTCGGTGTCGAGGCAGTCGTCTTCGATCGGGGTGGATTCAAATTTCATGGGCGGATCAAGGCAGTGGCCGACGCCGCACGCGAGGAAGGACTCACGTTGTGACGAGCAGAAACCGGAGTCGGGGACGTCGTGACCAGCGGTCCACCGAAGGACCGCAGTACGACGAACGCGTCATTCATATCAACCGGGTGGCCAAGGTCGTCAAGGGTGGCCGCAGGTTCTCCTTTACCGCTCTCGTCACCGTCGGAGACGGCAAGGGGAAGGTGGGTATTGGCTACGGCAAGGCCAAAGAGGTTCCGACGGCGATTCAAAAGGGCTTCGAGGAAGCGCGCAAGACTATGACCGAAATTCCGATGGCCGGTACCACGATCATCCACACCAATATTGGAACTCAGAGCGCATCACGCGTCCTGCTCAAGCCGGCGGCCCCCGGAACGGGCGTCATCGCCGGGGGAGCGGTGCGTCAGATTCTCGAGGCTGCCGGTGTGAAGGACATCCTGGCCAAGTCGCTCGGATCCCCGACGCACCTCAACGTGGCCAAGGCGACAATGGATGCGCTGCTCAGCCAGCAGCGGCCCGATGTTGTTGCGGCTCGCCGAAACAAGACCCCAGAAGAGATCACCCCGCCGGGATTGCTTGCCGCTTATCGGACGGCAGAGCTCGGTAAGGCAGTCGCCGACAAGTAACCGGAGACCACCGTGGCGAAGAACAACACCCTCAAGATCACCCTGGTTCGCAGCACGATCGGCTCGAAACCGAAGACGCGCGCCGCGATCAGGACACTCGGTTTGCGCAAGATCCGCCAGAGCACCGAGCGTCCCGATACGCCGGATGTGCGCGGGCTGATTCACCAGGTCCGTCATCTCGTGGAGGTCGAAGAAGTATGAAGCTGCACCACTTGAAGCCCGCCGAGGGCTCCAAGAAGAAGAGAATCCGGGTGGGTCGCGGCGAGGGCGGCCGTCGCGGCAAGACCGCCGGCCGGGGGACCAAGGGCACCAAGGCCCGCAACACGGTGCCGGCGTGGTTCGAGGGCGGACAGATGCCTCTGTATCGCCGAATTCCCAAATTGAGGGGATTCAAGAATCGCAACCGGGTCGAGTACACGGTCGTGAACGTGGAACGGCTCAACGACTTCCGCCAGGGAGCAACCGTCGGCCCCGACCAGCTGCGCGACCGCGGCCTCGCCAAGAAGCGAGGCCCGATCAAGATTCTCGGCCAAGGCAACCTCGAGAAGGAACTGACGGTGCGGGCCCATGCCTTCAGCGTCGGTGCCGTCGAGGCGATTCAAGCCGCCGGCGGCACGGTGGAGGTAGTCGAGTAACCAGTGCCCAGTATCCAGTTGCGCGGAAAGTCTGTCGGGAGTTGGCTACTGGTTACTGGCTACCCAGCCCTACGCGATAGAGTCTGACGGTTCTCGAGGGATCTACTAACCAATGCTTTCTGTTTACCGCAACATGTTTCGGATCCGGGATCTCCGGATCAAGATTATGTTCACGCTGTTCATCTTTGCCATCTATCGGCTGGGAGCAGCCATCCCTGCGCCCGGTGTCGACATCGACCAGGTGCAGGCGTTCGCCGATCAGGCCGAGTCGGCCGGCATCGTCGGGTTGCTCAACCTGTTCAGCGGCGGCGCACTAGAGACGTTCTCGGTCTTCTCGCTCGGGATCATGCCTTACATCACGGCGTCGATCATCATGCAATTGCTGGCCGTCGTCATCCCTCGCTTGCAGCGGCTCCAGGACGAAGGAGAGGCGGGCCGGAAGGCCATCACTCAGTGGACCCGTTACATAACGGTCGTGCTGGCTTTGCTTCAATCCACCGGTCTCACCTTCCTGTTCCATCAGGGAATCCTGACCGGCGGCATCGACCTGATCCCCAATTACACCCCGGGACGGGTGCTGATCATCGTGATCACTCTCACCGCGGGGACGGCCTTCATCATGTGGCTCGGTGAACTCATCAGCCAGAGGGGCATCGGCAACGGCATGTCGCTCATCATCTTTGTGAGCATCGTCAGCCAGATCCCGGCTCAGTTCGCAGTCCTGGGCGCCTCGGCCGGTGGCTACGCCAACATCAAGTTCTGGAGCGTGGTGGCGATGTTCCTGGTTCTCACCGCCGGCATCATTTTCGTGGATCAAGGTCAGCGACGGATCCCGATCCAATTCTCGAAGCGGGTCCGCGGACGCAGGGTCATGGGGGGGCAAAGCACCTACATACCGCTCAAGGTCAACACGGCCGGCGTCATCCCGGTCATCTTCGCTTCGAGCGTCCTGTACTTCCCGGCGCTCGTCGCCACATCGATTCCGGCGGAGGGCTTCTTCGCTCCGGTGCGACGCTTCATCGACACCAACCTGGTGAGCGCTCAAACGTACTGGTACGTCGTGATGTTCGGGTTGCTCATCATCTTCTTCACGTATTTCTATACGGCGATCCAGTTCGATCCGGCTCGCCAATCGGACATGATCCAGCGCCAGGGTGGATTCGTGCCCGGTATTCGCCCCGGGTCTCAGACGACTCGCTATTTGGAGCACATCCTTTCGAGAATCACCCTGCCGGGATCGCTGTTCCTGGCTTCGGTTGCGGTGCTGCCGTCGTTGGTGGCGATCTGGTTCAACCTCCAACTGGGTTTCTCGGGCATCTCGATCCTCATCGTGGTCGGGGTCGCCCTGCAGACGATGCAGCAAATCGAGAGCCAGTTGATGATGCGCAATTACGAGGGATTCCTTACGTGACTCTGCTCTGCGGTGAGCGGAGCGTGCGGAATAGGGGGTCGGCGTGCAAACAGCCCGCGGCGTCACCCGACACCCGACACCCGACCACGGCATCACTGATCGGGCATCGGGCATCGGGCATCGGGCTCTGATGGGCCGTCGCCTTCTCATGCTCGGCCCGCCGGGGGCAGGCAAAGGCACTCAGGCAGAAATGTTGTGCCGAGCCATCGGCATTCCCCATGTCTCCACCGGAATGATGCTGCGCGATCATGTGGAGCGGGGGACAGACCTCGGAGCCCGTGCCAAGGAGATCATGGATGCGGGCGACCTCGTTCCCGACGATATCGTGATCGCGATGGTGGAGGAGCGCCTCTCGGCCGAGGACGCCGTCTGTGGATTCCTGTTGGACGGATTCCCCCGTACCAGAGCACAGGCCGAGGCCTTGGACCATGTGCTGGGGTCGGATCGTCCGCTGGAGGTGGTGATCAACCTGATGGCACCGGAAGAGGAAGTCCTGCAGCGCATCCTTGCTCGGGGTCGCAGCGACGACACCGAGGAGGCCGTGCGTACCCGCATCGCCGTCTACGGCGAGCAGACTGCTCCGTTGATCGAGTTCTACGAGGCCAGGGGCCTGTTGACCCAGGTGGATGGAGTTGGGGGGATCGACGCGGTGTTGGCCCGCGTGGTAGCGGTGCTGGCTGCGTGATCACGACCAAGAGACCGGAAGACTTCGCCCGAATGCGCCGTGCCGGCGCGGTGGTGGCCCGCATTCATGAGGTGGTGAGGGAGGCGGCGAAACCCGGCGTAACCCTGCTGGCACTCGATGCGATGGCGGCCGATGTTCTTGCAGACGCCAGATGCACCTCCAACTTCCTCAACTATCGCGGGTTCCCCGGTACCACCTGTTTGTCGGTGGACCGCGAGATCGTTCATGGCATCCCGTCGAAGCGCAGGTTGAAGGAGGGCGACATCCTGTCGCTCGATGCGGGTGCGATCTACGACGGATGGCATGCCGATGCTGCCATCACCTTCGGAATCGGAGAGATCCAGCCGGAGGCTGCTCGGTTGATCGAGGTGACCGAGAAGGCGATGTGGGCCGGCATCGAGGCTACTCGGCCCGGAGCCCGGCTCGGCGACATCGGATATGCGATCTCTCAGGTGGCCGCACCGCACGGCTACGGGGTGGTGCGTGAGTACACCGGCCACGGAATCGGCCTACAGATGCACGAGGACCCGCAGATCCTCAATTACGGCACCCCCCGCAAAGGGATGAAGCTCAAGGCGGGGATGGCGATCTGCATCGAGCCGATGTTCAACCTGGGCACTCACGAGACCAAGGTGCTCGACGACGACTGGACGGTGGTGACCGCCGACGGGGCGATTTCGGCCCATTTCGAGCACACGATTGCGATCACACCGGACGGTACGGAAGTTCTCACACTTCCGTAAGTGTCGGCGGCTGGCGCCGCCTCCCGCAATTAGCAATTCGCAAGAGAAGATTTGGACCGTCGCTTGCGTATAGCGTATAGCGTATTGCCTATTGCGTATCGCCATTGCTTGGTGCACATTGCCTCGTTGCGACTAGAAAGGGCTGATGGGAGCAAGCTGATGATCAACCGGCTTCGCGTTTCAGGAGTGCTGATCCTGGCTTTGTCTCTTGCCGCCATCGCGTGTGGAGACGATGGCACTTCCACCGCCGCCTCCAGCTCGATACTTCCCTTCGAACTGATCCAAGCCAGCGATTTCACCTTCGAGGTCGATCCATTCGATGCGACCCGTGGGGTCTTCCACGTCACCACGACGGTACCGATGATCTGCTCCATCACCTGGGGAGAGACGGCCGATTTGGGCAAACTGAACAACTCGTTGACGATGAACGGAACCGGGATCATTCAGCACGACGTCCCTTTGCCGGGGGCCGAGGCGGGCAAGACCTACTACTTCACCGTTCAAGGATCGACCGCGGATGGCCGGGTGTTTCGGAGTGAGATGGCGATGTTCACCCTCCCGGAGGTCGAGGCCGTTGCCGAGCCAGATGAGGAAATGGCGGTTCACGGCGACAACCTGGCAGTCGGGGCGTCGGTGGTGGCTGCGAGTTCGGAGTTCTCGGCTGCCTGGTCTGCAGACAACGCCATCGACGGAGACATGAGCACCGAGTGGGCCACTTTGGGCGATGGGAGTGAGGGTTTCATCGAGATCGACCTCGGCGCCGAGGTCAGCATCGTGGGGTTCGAATTCATCACCAGATCGATGTCCGATGGAAGCGCGGTCACCTCCGAGTACAGGGTCGATGTAGACGGAACCGTATTTGGGCCCTTCGCTGCCGGGACGCCCGCTGATCCCGGCTTCGCCGCCGCTGAGGTTTCGGGCCGGATCGTGAGGTTCATGCTCTCGGATTCGTCCGGCGGCAATACCGGTGCCATCGAAATCCGAGTGTTTGCTCCCCAGGCCATGGACGAGACGGGCGGCTAGAAATCGTCGCTGCGATTCCTGCCGGTTGACGGTTGATGAGTTGCATTTCGTAGGCGATTTGTGTCGTGCCCATCGGCTCCAGTCGCCCCGAGATGCCAAGGCGCCAATCATTTGGTTGCTGGACTCTCACGACGCCAATGAGCGGCGGATTCTGTCGGTGACCCCGTAGCCGGCAGTCGGTGCTGAAAATGGTCGGCGGCTTCGGCTCCTCGGCGGGCTTCGGGAACTCCGAGCGTTGCCGGGTCGTTTCTGCAAGGCCGAAGGGGAGGGACCTTGTTCGAATGGATTCGCCGTAAACCGAATCTGATGATGGCGGGCGCCATCGTCGGTGTAGCGCTGCTCATCTTCATCTTTGTCTGGTTCGAGCCACACAAGGCATTTATCGATGAGCGGGTCGATGAGGTCGTCCCCCAGGCGGAAACTGTCATTCAGGAAGACGCCGCGCCGACAACGTCTCCCGACAGCAGTGCTGGCACGACGCCGCTCCCCGTCGACGAGACATCGGTCGTGGTGACGACGCTGGTCCCGCCGGTGGCGTATCCGGTCTTGCTTTCACAAAGCGTCCTGATCGATGTCGCCCACGGTGGGTCGGGAACAGTGCTCGTGCTCGAACTGGAGGACGGGAGCCGGGTTCTGAGGTTCGAAGATCTTGATGTTCTCAACGGTCCCGATCTAGTCGTCATCCTGTCGGATCGATCGCTATCGGGCGCCGACGATTACACCGATGGCCAGTACCTCATCCTGGGCGAACTCAAGGGGAATCTGGGGAATCAGAACTACCAGATTCCAGCCGAGGTTGATCTCTCTGAGTGGGCGACGGCCGCGATTTGGTGTCGTAGATTCAACACCACATTCAACGTTGCGAGTATCAACGGCTCGTGATCCGAAACCGATGACATGTCCGAACTTGTGGTCCCTCCAGCGTCGCGTTACTCTTCCGCTCTGGCCCTTCGGGGCCAGTTTGGTGTGCGCGCCGATACCAGCAGGTGGTCGGTTTTCGCACACCGCACAGAGTCGAGACGACACCGCTGACAACGAGTTGGCTGCCGTCGTCGGGCCTCAGTCTTCGCCCCCGGGTGCCGGCTGTGCTCGGCTGTCGGCACCGAGACGAAGACAGGCATGAAGGCACAGTATGAAAGTTCGACCGAGCGCCAAGAAGATGTGCGACAAATGCCGCATCATCCGGCGGCACGGTCGCGTCTGGGTCATCTGTCCGAATCCTCGCCACAAGCAGCGGCAGGGGTGATGCATGGCAAGAATCGCAGGAGTTGACCTCCCCCGCGACAAGCGGGTCGAGATCGGGCTGACCTACATCTTCGGTGTAGGTCACAGCCGCTCCCTGGATGTGTGTCTATCGCTCGGCATCGACCTCGACACCAAGGTACGGGATCTCTCAGACGAAGAGGTTCGTAAGATTCGGCAGTTCATCGAAGCGAACTACCGGGTCGAAGGTGACCTGCGTCGCGAGGTGACGCAGAACATCAAGCGCAAGGTCGAGATTGGTTCCTACCAGGGGATCCGTCACCGTCGCGGGCTGCCGGTGCGCGGCCAGCGAACCCATACGAACGCCCGCACCCGCAAAGGCCCGCGCAAGGCAATTGCTGGGAAGAAGAAGGCGCCCAAGATTTAGGGCCCGCCGAACAACACATGTCACTCATCTCAACAACCACCCATCATCACCCGCGGTGTCCTCGGCCCCGCCACTCCTGCAAGAGGAGTGGCGAAACCGAGGTCCTGGCGGCTGGCGTGTCTGGTGGACGATTTGAGCAACGGCGTAGTTCAGCAGACCCGACGGCATTCTGAGGAGTTTCCACGTTGGCTGAGAAGAAGAAGACGCGTCGCCGGGATCGGAGGAACATCCTCCACGGGCAGGCGCACATCACTGCGAGTTTCAACAACACGATCATCAACATCACCGACCAGGACGGGAACACACTGGTGTGGACATCCGGCGGAACGGTGGGGTTCAAGGGATCGCGCAAGTCGACGCCGTACGCGGCCCAGGTTGCCGCCGAACAGGCCGCCCGGCGCGCCGGCGAGTACGGGATGCGCAAGGTCGATGTCATCGTGCGGGGGAGTGGATCGGGCCGGGAGACCGCCATCCGCACGCTTCAAACGATGGGAATGGAAGTGACGGGAATCCGCGATATCACGCCGATCCCCCACAACGGTGTTCGTCTCAAGAAGCGTCGGAGGGGCTAGCCATGGCTCGTTATACCGGACCGGTTTGCAAGCTATGCCGCAGGGAGCGCACCAAGCTCTTCCTCAAGGGTGCCCGGTGCGAATCTTCGAAGTGCGCCATCGAGCGTAAGCCCTACCCGCCTGGTGAGCACGGTCGAGGCCGTATTCGCGAGACGCAGTACCTCATCCAGTTGCGTGAGAAGCAGAAGGCTCGCCGTATCTATGGCGTGCTCGAAAAGCAGTTCCGCGGCTACTACAAGCAGGCGGCTCGTCAAAAGGGGATCACCGGTGAGAACCTTCTCCGAATCCTCGAGAGCCGCCTCGACAATGTTGTGTACCGGGCTCGGTTCGCCGAGTCGCGGTCTCAGGCCCGCCAACTCGTGTCACACGGTCATTTCCGTGTCAACGGTCGTCGGGTCACCGTTCCGTCGTATCGGATCCGTCCCGGTGACACCGTGACGCTGAAGGACCGGAGCAAGGAGATGCTCGTCGTTCAGCACGCCATCGACACCGCGGGCAACCGCACTCAGGTCGAATGGCTTGAAGTGGACGCCGATGCTCGCAAGATCACCATCAACGACCTTCCCAGCCGGGCGCAGATAGACACCCAGGTCCGGGAAACGTTGATCGTCGAGCTCTACTCGAAGTAAGGGGACCAATCGTGTTGATCGTCCAGCGCCCGGAGATCGAAGAAGAGGCCGTAGCCGACAGTCGCAGCAGGTTCATCGTCGAGCCGCTCGAGCCTGGTTTCGGATACACCCTCGGGAACACCCTCCGTCGCACGCTGCTATCTCGTATCCCGGGTGCAGCCATCACCAGCGTCCGGATCGAGGGGGTGCAGCACGAGTTCTCGACCATCCCAGGCGTCGTTGAGGACGTCGTGGACATGATCCTCAATCTCAAGGGTGTCGTGCTTCAGTTCGAGGTGGAGGAGCCGCAGACGCTCTACCTCTCGGCCAAGGGCAAGTCGGAGGTCACCGCCGGTGACATCAAGCTTCCGCCCGGCGTGGAGGTTGTGAACGCCGACCACCACATTGCGACCCTGTCGGCTTCGGGCAAACTTGAAATCGAGATGGCGTGTGAGCGCGGCGTCGGCTACCGGTCGGCGGACAAGAACAACAAGAGCGAGGGGATCGGCGTGATCCCGATCGACAGCATCTTCTCCCCGGTTCGCAAGGTTGCCTACACCGTTGAGAGCACCCAGGTAGGGCAGATGACCAACTTCGACAAGCTGATCATCGATATTCGCACCGATGGCTCGATCACACCGAGCGAGGCCATTTCTTCGGCAGGCAAGACCCTAAACGAGCTTCTGGGGCTGTTTGCCGAGGTCGGCGAGGGCATCGGCCTCGAGCTGGGGGACGTCGTCACGACCGAGTCTTCGTCGCCCGATCTCGAGCTTCCGATCGAAGCACTGGATCTCTCCGAGCGACCCCGCAATTGCCTGCGTCGCGCTCAGATTCAAACAGTCGGAGAGCTGGTCACGCAGACGCCGGAAAAGCTTCTCAACATCACCAACTTCGGTCAGAAGAGCCTTGACGAAGTGACTGCCAAGCTAGACGAACTAGGTCTGTCGCTACGGACGGCGGATGATGAAGAGGCACCCGCCTGATGCCGAGACCGAAGAGAGGCCGTCGTCTGGGAGGCAGTCCCTCCCATCAAAGGGCGATTCTGAGCAACCTCGCCCAGGAGCTGTTCTGGGATGAGCGCGTCACGACTACGGTGGCAAAGGCGAAGATGCTCCGGCCGTACGCCGAGAAGATGATCACCAAGGCACGACGTGGCTCACTTCACGATCGTCGGATGATCCTCAGAGACATTGGTGACACCGAAGTGGTTACCCGCCTCTTCGACGAGGTGGCTCCCAGGTATACGGAGCGTTCGGGTGGGTACACCCGGCTGCTGCGGCTCGGACGGCGTCGCGGCGATGGCGCCGAGATGGCCATTGTCGAATTGGTGTGAACAACGCCGACTGCCTCGTCCAATGTCCTTCGGTCGGTCGTGGGCTTCCGGCTCACCGTTTCCCGTCTCCCATCGAGTACCCGCCTTGGATTTGACCTTTGCACTCCAGCGAGGAGCAGGTGAGGGTGCGGTGCGGCGGGTCCACCCATGATTGAAGAGGCGAGGAGCCTTCCCCCGTCGATGCTCGCCGTCGGTCTCGCGTTCGTCAGTCTCTTCGTCGTACTCGCTCTGGGAACGATCGTGGCGGTGATGGCGGACGACACCCCACAGGTGCCGGCCCTCGAAGGGCTTCCGGTCATCGACCAATCCGAGGTGGTCGATTCGATTTCGACCTGCACCGACGCTGCTTGTGACGGCTACGGTGTCCTCCTGATGGGCAGAGGCCTCGAGGCACCCGTCCTGACTTCCAGGCTGGCCAGTCTCTGGCGGTCCAAGGGCTGGCGATCCGTTCCGTGTCTCGATGAGGGCGATATGTGCTTTGCCGACGAAGACCTCCGTATCTCTGTCAGGGGCTGGGATGACATCGATCCGGTGTTCGCTCCCACCCTCGTCGAGGGTGTTGCCGATCGGGCGCTCGATGCAGCCCGGCTCCTTTACATCCACTACTACCGGTGTGGCGTTATCTACCCATGCGAGTAGCGATTGCAACAGAAGGCACGCCGATGGGCGTGGACTCGGCGGCCTGGGGTTGGGGCCCTGGGCCGCACCGCGATGAGCCGTATGGCGAAGAGCCATGGGCACAGAAGGCACGCCGATGGGCGTGGACTCGGCGGCCTGGGGTTGGGGCCCTGGGCCGCACCGCGATGAGCCGTATGGCGAAGAGCCATGGGATTCGCGAGAGGGCGTCCGCCCAATGGCGGACGCCCTGAGCAGATAGCCTTGGTCGACATGCTCCGACGCATCTGGGACCGGCTCGCCACCCCCATCCGACAGCGAGGCGCCGCGGTGTTCCTCACCCTGGCGGTCATCGTCGGTGCGGTGGTAGGGGTTGCTGCCGCCGGTCTCATCGTTGCAGTCGAGTTGATGGGTGATTTGATGGTGTGGTTCGGTGACCGCATCGGTGGTGAGAGAATCGCAATCCTCATCGCCCTACCGCTGGGACTGCTCGGTGCTTGGTGGGTCGCCCACCGATTCGCTCCGGAGACGGCGGGGGATGGGGTTCCCGAGGCGGCTGAGGCATTGGCGCTTCGCTCTGGCTACATCCCGACCCGTGCCGCTCCACTCAAGATCGTCACCACCGCACTGACGATCGGGACCGGGGGCTCGGCCGGTCGGGAGGGACCAATCGTGCAGATCGGCGGTTCGATCGGATCCTCGATCGCCAGACACACCGGCCTCGGCGAGGACCGGATCAGGAGTCTGGTTGCCGCAGGCGCCGGAGCCGCGATCGGCGCCTCGTTCAACGCCCCGATCGCCGGGATGCTATTTGCGATGGAGGTGATTCTCGGCAATTTCGCCATCAGACACCTCAATGCGGTGATCCTGGCGTCGGTGACCGCGGCCGTCACAACGAGATCGATCGTCGGCGAAGACCTCATTCTGCGTGCGTTGCCGCATCAGGTACGCGATGGGCGCGAATTGTTTCTCTACGCGGCACTGGGTGTGATCGCCGCCCTCGTTGCTTGGATCTTCCTGAAACTGATCGATCGTTCGGAGTCGTTGACGATTTCGAAGGCCAAATGGATGAGGCCGCTGGTCTGGGGCTTTGCCATCGCGGCGATCGCGTGGGCGGAGCCGGAGGTTCTTGGCACCGGGCAGACCTTCGTCAAGAGTCTCGTAAATCAGGTTTCGGCAGATTCGATGCTTTGGACCACGTTGCTCTTCATCGGTGGGGCCAAGCTGGTGGCGACCGCTCTGACACTGGGTTCGGGCGGCTCCGGAGGGGCCTTCATGCCGAGCCTCTTCATCGGTGCGGTCTTGGGTTCCGCCTTCATCGACATCGTCGCTCCCTTTTGGTCGTTCAGTGTTCTCGAACCCGGGGCCTTTGCGGTGGTGGGCATGGCTGCCACGTTTGCTGCGGTGGCGAGAGCGCCACTCACCTCGATCCTCATCGTCTTCGAGATAACGCAGGACTACGGGTTGGTGCTCCCGCTCATGCTCGCCACCTCGCTGGCAACATTCCTTGCCGATCGAATCCATCCACTGAGTGTGTATTCGATGGTGCTCGAGCGTCGCGGTGTGCGCTTGTCGCGGCGCAGCGAGGTCGATCTTCTCGATACCATTCGGGTAGGTGATGTTGTATCCGCCTCACCCGCGGTGGTCACACCGACCATGACCATCGACGAGGTGCAGTCGGTGTTCGATGACACCCGTCTGCACGGAGTTCCGGTCGTGGATCCCGTACGGGGGTTGGTCGGCATCATCACGGTGACCGACATTCTGCGGGCCGGGGGGCCATCGCCCCATGTTCGAGTGGAAGACGCGATGACACCGCGGCCGGTGACCGCATCACCGTCGACTCCGGTGTCGGTCGTCTTGCAGCGAATGGCCTCGCTGGGGATCGGCCGAGTACCGGTAGTGTCCGAGGACGACCCGACTGTGCTCGTCGGCTTGTTCCGCCGTGAGGATGCGGTCAATGCCTACCACCAGGCGCTCGGCCAAGAAGTGCATCATGACCTCGACCGGGCGCGGCTCCAGGCGCGTATCGCTCCGGGAACCGACTTCCATGAGGTGAAGGTGCCGTCGGGGTCGGTGGCGGATGGACGGCGTCTAAAGGAGATCCCTCTCCCCGGTGGGGTGACGGTCGTCTCTGTTCTGCGGGGGACTCAGGTACTGGTGCCGGACGGGAACACCAGGCTCACGGCCGGCGATGTGCTCACGGTGTTTGCCCGTCAAGGGCTTCAAGAGCAGCTTCTGGAGCGCATGCACGCCGATGACACGGCCGAGTTGGAGGCCGTCATCGGTGGTGATCAGGCGCGCTTCTTCGACCTGGAAGTGCCGGTCGACTCGGTGGCCGACGGCAGACCGATCCGGGAGGTAGCCATTCCCGGGGGTTGCACGGTGGTGTCGGTGCGACGTGGAGACGAGGTCATCGTGCCCGACGGCTCCACAGTGCTGGCAGGCGGCGATGTTCTGACGGTTTTTGCCAAGCCGGAGTCGCGGCGGGTGTTCGTCGAGCGACTCAAGGCGGAAAGGGACTAGGTATTAGGTAGTAAGTCCATTCGTGCCACGCTCTTCCTAATTTCTAACTCCTAATCCCTAGCCCCTAGGAAAGTCCATGACCCACAAGATCAGAATCGGTGTCCAGATCCAACCTCAGCATGCGTCCTATAGCCGGATGCGCGACGCCGCACTCGAAGCTGAAGAACGGGGTGCCGATGTGGTGTTCAACTGGGATCACTTCTACCCGCTCTTTGGTGAGCCTGACGGTGAGCACTTCGAGTGCCTCACCCAGCTGGCGTCGTTTGCCGAGGCGACCTCGCGAGTGGAGATCGGGCCACTGGTGTTGTGCAATTCTTACAGGAATCCGAATCTGGTCGCCGACATGGCGCGGACGATCGATCACATTTCGGGTGGACGCTTCATTCTCGGCATCGGCGCCGGGTGGTTCGAGCGAGATTACGACGAGTACGGCTACGAGTTCGGTGAGAATCCCGACCGAGCCCGGGCGCTCAAGGAGTCGCTCCCAATAATCGAGCGTCGACTCGGTCTGCTCAATCCGGCGCCGATGCGCAAGATTCCGTTACTCGTGGCGGGAGGGGGCGAGCAGGTAATGCTTCGGTTGGCCGCTCGCCACGCCGACATCTGGCACGGGTTCGGCGACCCGGAAACACTTCAGCACAAGCACTCGGTGCTCGACTCATGGTGTGAACGTGAAGGGCGAGATCCGGACGAGATCGAGCGCTCTGCCGGAGTCGGAGACGAGCGCGGCGACGTGCACCACGGGGATGATTTGCTGGCGGTCGGCTCCACCTTCATCACCTTCGGCATCGATGGCCCGGACTATGACATGTCGTGGATGGACGAATGGGTGAAGTGGAGGGATCAGAGGAACGGAGCATGAGCGTGCAGCCTGCAGCACCGCAATGCGCAATAAGCAATACGCAAGACTCCGCGGAGCGAATTGCGAATTGCGAATTGCAGCTCGAGTGATCGATCGCCGGCAAGCGCTGCTCCGCCTGCTGACTGTTTACCAACCAACGGACCAAGACGAGCAGCGTTACCGCCTCGAGATGCTCGACTTGGCTGCGGTGGCGCATGATCCGTTCGATCGGTGCCAGTACCAGCCGGGTCACTTCACCGCCAGCGGGTTTGTGATCCATCCGGCGGGAGATCGGGTGCTGCTGATACACCACGCCAAGATCGGAGCCTGGCTCCAGCCGGGAGGCCACATCGATCCCGGTGATCGCTCACCGCTGGCGGCAGCGACCCGTGAGATCGCCGAAGAGACCGGTGTCGAAGCCATGACCCCGGTGACCGAGGCGGTCACCGATGTCGACATCCACCTCTTTCCGGGGAGAGGAGATCAGCCAGAGCACCGTCATTTCGACATCCGGTTCGCCTTCGTTGCGGCCGGCGCCGACCTGGTGTCGAACCATGAAGTCCTCGAAGCGCGCTGGGTGGCTCTGACGGAGATCGGTGAGTTGAATCCGGATAGATCGGTGATGCGCCCGGTCACCAAGCTTCTATCGGACTAGCGAGTCAGGAGCAGGGGTCGCAATTCGCCATTCGCAAGAGGGAACTAGCTGTTCAAGAATCTGATCGGGTGCCGGGTGCCGGGTGCCGGGTGCCGGACAACGGACAACGTCGATCTATCCTCCGCGGGTGATCAGTAGAGCCATCAACGCAGCGCTCCTGCGACGCGATCCGTACCTCTACATGGTGGTGGCGTCCGATGGGGTGGCCGACGGGGCGATCGTCGTGGCGCTGGTGTGGGCCATACTCATGACCCCGCTCGTCATCGACGGGATTCCGGTGGTGTCTGCCGCGCGGATCATCTTGAGCGGGATGTTCTCCTGGATCATCCAGTCCGGCTTGGTGTATCTGATCGGAAGACGCCTGCTCGAAGGATATGGCTCCTTCCCCGGCGTGATGGCGGCCACATCGATCGGGACCCCGGTGCTTCTTTCGTCGATAGCGCTGGCTCCATTCGTGGATCCCGACACCGCCCGGTTGATCGTCTCCGTATGGCTGGTGCTCACGCTGTGGATGGCGGCTCGGGTGGCGCTGGAACTGTCGCGGGAGAAGGCGGCTCTGGCTGCAGTCGGCGGTTGGGTGTCGTTCATCGTCGTGTCGGCGCTGTTCCGGTTCTAGTGCCCAGGCCGGTGGCGTTGGCGATGTTGAGACCGAGTCAAGGGCGCCGTCCGGCAAGGACTGAGGACGCAGGCGCACCGGCCGGTTGGCCTCGCTTGGGGGTTCGGGTCCTATTCGGCCTCGAAACACCTCCGCATGGTCGTGCTGCCCAGCGGGCCGGGCGGTGTTCTACGCCAAGGGCGAGGACGCAGCTGGCGGTGTCATCCGCCTGCCGTCAACGCGACAAACGCTTCGGGTCGGGTCACTAGGTGTCGACGTACCGACTAGATATCGGTTACGACGGGTCCGGTTTCCATGGTTTCGCCCGTAACCGCGGCGTTCGGACCATTCAGGGTGAACTGGAAGAGGCGCTGACGACGATCATCGGAATCGAAGTCACGACCGCCGTTGCCGGCAGAACGGATGCCGGAGTCCATGCCAAGGGTCAGGTGGTGTCCTTCGAGATCGACACCGAGATCGAATTGGATCGCGTCTGGCGCTCGTTGCGTTCGATGCTGGGCCCCGAGATCGCGGTCCACAGTGTGACCGAGGTCGAGAATGGGTTCAACGCCCGTTTCTCGGCTCGGTTGCGCACCTACCGGTATTCGATCGAGGAATCACCGGTTCCGGATCCGCTGGCAAGATCCTCGGTATGGCACGTCGGAGAACCACTGGACCTGAATGTCATGAATGAGGCCGCAGCGGCTTTCGTCGGATCTCATGACTTTGCCTCACTGTGTCGCGCCCAGGAAGGCAGAAGCACCGAGCGGACCGTCGCTCGGGCGGAGTGGGCCCGCCGAGGAGCACTGCTCGTCTTCGAGGTCGAGGCGAAGGCGTTCTGTCACCAGATGGTTCGCTCGATGGTCGCTCTCTGCGTCGAAGTGGGACGAGGCCGGGTGCAAGCCGCGGAGGTACCCGGGATCTTGGAAGCAAGGGACCGCAACGCCGCTCGCGGCGCCGCCCCACCCCATGGCCTGGTGCTGTGGGAGGTGGATTACTAAAGAGCGTGCAGCCTGCCGAGGAACGACGGCGCTGGAGAGTTCCTGCCAACCGAACACACTGCAGGCTCTTCACCCAAAGAACGTCCTTGCTACTCCGGTTGTGCGCCTCGGCGGTCGTGGTCAGACGATCGATCGCTTCGGAGGCGATCTGGACCGCGGTATCGAACCCGAACGTGACATCGGTGGCCGCAATGTCGTCGTCGATCGTCTCGGGCATGTCGATGACCCTGACCCCGTCATCCGCCAGCTTGAGTGCGGTTTGGAGCGTTCGGTCGCCTCCGATCACGACGAGGGCGCCGATGTCGTTGTTGTCGAGGGTCTTGCGAACGCTTCTGTGTCCATCTCCATGCATGTGCGGGCCTCGTGGGGAGGCGCCGAAAATCGTTCCTCCGGTGGCCAGGATCCACGCACCTCGTCGCGATCCAGCGGCCGAGTGTCATCATCCATGAGACCTTCTCAGCCGTTCATGATGCCGATGACCTCGTGCGGTTTGCTCACGAGGCGCTCACACCACCACGGCGCGGATGACGGCATTAGACCGGGGCAATCACCTCAAGCGGTCAGGACGCCAATGACACTCACGGGGACACCGTCCGATCAGTAGAGGAACATAGGTTTGCCGCCGACGTGGTGGATCTTGGGTCGGTACTCATCGACGTCGTACAGCTCTCCGATGTCGACGCGGCGGCCGCCTTCACCGATTTCCGAGATGGGTACCGTGGTGTAGGTACCGCCGCGCAGGGCGACCATGATCCCACTCCTCCCCTCGAGCGCGAGATCCGTCGCCATAGTGGCGTAGTTCATCGCGACCATGAGGTCGAGCGAGTCGGGGGAGCCCGACCTCATGAGGTAGGCGAGCTGTTGGAAGATGATGTCCTCACCCGTGATGCGTTTGATTTCTTCCCCCAGCACGGCTCCGATTCCACCGAGTTTGCGGTGGCCGTACGCATCGGCATCACCGCTCAGCACCATCTGTCCGCCCTCCAGCACCGCGCCTTCACTGATTGTCACCATTGCGTAGTTGCTCGGATTTGAACGCTTGTCGGCGCTGAGCAGATCGGCCATCCGGTTGACGTCGACGGGCACCTCGGAGATTGCAGCTCGGTCGACGCCGGCCAGGTAGGCGGTGAGCAGTGATGTCTCTCCGCTGTAGCGACCAAATAGCTCGATGACCGCAATCCTTTCGTGAGACCCGGTGCTGGTCCGCAGGTCGTGAATGAAGTCGACCCCCCTGGTCACTGCGGTGGAGAATCCGATGCAATAGTCGGTGCCGCAGACGTCGTTGTCCATCGTCTTGGGGATGGCGATGACAGGAACACCCTCCTGGTGCAGGCGTAGCCCGTAGGAGAGAGTGTCGTCGCCGCCGATGGGGAGGAGCACGTCGATACCGAGGTGGTCGAGGACTTTCAGGGCGTGGTCGGTGAAGTCGAAGGGCCCGTCGCCTTCGACCGAATCAGAGAGAAACGGTGGGACCTCCGACGATCGCACTTTTCCGGGATTGGTCCGGGAGGTGTGGAGGAAGGTACCTCCGGACCGGTCGATCGTTCTTACGTGCATCGGATCCAGCTGCTCGGTGTTTCGGGAGACCGAGTCGGAATCTTCGGGATTCGTATCGAGCAGGGCTCCCCAGCCCCGCCTCAGACCCAACACCTCATGGCCTGCTGCGGTGGCGCGATTGACGACGGCCTTGATGCATGGATTGAGGCCGGGGACATCTCCCCCACCCGTGAGAATGGCGATCCGCATCTTTCTCTTCTCCCTCAGCCGATGGCCGAGCGGTACACCTCGATGAACCGGTTGAAGTTGTCGGAGATCGAGGCGACGGCCGCGTCGCGCTCCATCGTCTTGTCCTTCCATCCTTCGACTCCCGCCCACCAGATGGATCGACCGATCGCAAACCCGGCATACCCGTCCACCGGGGCTCCCATGCTCAGCCAGTGATCGACCTTGGCGTCGTCCGCGCCGCGTCCCAGAACGACCGATCGAACGCCCTGGCGGCCGCCGGCGCGGGTCAGCCGAGCGATCAGCTCGCAATCGGCAACGGTGTCGATACCTTCGATTTTCCAGATATCGGGTTCGACACCCTCCTCGAGGATCTCGGCGATGGTTTCGAGCATGAATGTTGGGCGAAGGTGACTGTCGTAGGCATCGGTGCTTCCCCCAACGAGGGCCAATTGCCGATCGCTCGCCGGTACCAACAACTCGAACAGAAACTTGCGACCGTTGTCGTGGAGCCAATCGCCGAGCCGCTTGAGCTTCTTGCTTTGATCTTCCTTGAGCTCGGTAGGGTCATCCGGGTTCCAACGAACCAGCACCTTTGTGAAGGTGGGATCGAATTCTTCGATATGGGCGGCGAAGTCCTCCCCGTATTCGAAGTCGAATCCGGGTTGGCCGCTCTTCTCCACCGGCATCGCCAATGGAACACCCAGGTCCTTCGCTTCCCGGGCTACAACCGCGCCCATCTCCTCGTCGACCAGGATGCCTGCTTCTCCGGCCGGCGCCCCCGCCTCGAGAGCAGCCTTGAAGCCATCCCAGACCAGCCGCTTGGCATCTTCGAGGCGTGCTTGTTCATCTGCCGTCGGATCTCCTGCGATCCGAAACATCTTCTGGCGGAAACTTCCCCGGTGATCGAAGGCGAGGATGAATAGCGTGCCGTCGTAGCCGGCGTCCATGGCTCTCCTGATGCGTCGTGTAGAGAGATTCTACGAACCTGAGAGACGACGGCGTGCGGCCCGCAGCCTGCAAGCTTGTAGATGCCCGTCTCCCATTTTCTCGGATTGCGACGAGCATGTCTTCTTCGGGAGACTGGGAACACGACGGCACAGGCCTGAGCGGCAGGCGCGTTCGATACGTTGGGTCGCGCCACATGGTGCGGGAAACTCGACGACACTCCGGGGCGTGGCAAAGTGGACCTGTCGAGTCCGGATCGAACGGCAGGGTGTGGGTTCGATTGGCGGGGGAGCGAGGGGCGTAATACCATGCTGCCTCACCTCGCAGCTGCGAGGTGATTCCCGTGCGCGGTTGGACGCTCACGGTGTCGCGCCGGGCCCCTCCGACCGACCGCTTCCGCCGAGGAGCCGAAGTATGAAGCAGCAGAAGACTTTCTCGCCCCGTCCTGACGACATTCATCGGGAATGGTGGGTCGTCGACGCCACCGGATTGCCGTTGGGTCGGTTGGCATCCGAGGTCGCCAAGGTTTTGCGCGGCAAGCACAAGCCGACCTTCGCCCCGCATATGGACATGGGCGACTACGTGGTGGTGCTCAATGCTTCTCGAGTTGCCGTGACGGGAGCCAAGGCGACCGACAAGAAGTATTACCGCCATTCCGGTTATCCGGGCGGCCTCACCGAGCAGTCCTTCACCGACCTCATAGAGAGGTATCCCGAGCGAGTCATCGAGAAGGCAGTCCGAGGAATGCTTCCCAAAAACCGGCTCGGTCGCAAGATGATCAAGAAACTCAAGGTCTACGCCGGCGCCGATCATGCCCATGCCAGCCAGGCCCCGCAGCCACTCACCATCGACGTTCGAAAGGTTGAAGCCTGATGCCCAAGCCCCTCACCCAGACCGTTGGTCGTCGCAAGACGTCGGTAGCTCGCGTCCGTCTCTATGACGGAACCGGCCAGATGACGCTCAACGGACGGAAGCTCGAAGACTTCTTTCCGACGATGGCGCAGCGTGTTCGCGTGCTCGAGCCGATGCGTACCGTGGATCTCGACGACAAGTACGACGTCATCGCTCGACTCGAGGGTGGCGGTACGACGGGACAGGCCGACGCGCTTCGCCTCGGCATTGCCCGTGCCCTAATTGAGCTCAATCCGGAGCTGCGCCGCGACCTCAAGAAGGCCGGCATGCTCACCCGCGATTCACGGGCCGTCGAGCGCAAGAAGTACGGCCTGAAGAAGGCCCGTCGGGCAGAGCAGTACACGAAGCGCTGAACTCCCCGGCGAAACGCGCCGAAGGAGGTCGGGATATGTCGGACACGCCCCTTTTCGGAACTGATGGCGTGCGAGGCTTGGCCAACGTCGATCTCACCGCAGACATGGCATTTGGCTTGGCCCGCGCTGCCGGCGACGGTCGCACCGGTTCGGTCGTGGTCGGTCGCGACACCAGGCGGTCCGGACAGATGCTGTCGGCGGCGGTCCAGGCCGGCTTCAACGCTGCCGGTTTCGATACCGTCGACGTGGGAATCATTCCGGTCGGTGGCGTCTCTCACCTGATCGGCGCCTTGGGAGCCGACTTCGGCGTCATGATCAGCGCCAGTCACAACCCGGCAGCCGACAACGGGATCAAGTTCTTCGGACCCGGAGGCGCCAAGCTGGACGATGTCCGCGAGAGCGCGATTGAGGCACGATTCCGTCACGGCGAACCGTGGCACGAGGTCAGTGGCCCGGATGTGGGGATACAGATCACGATAGATGACGCGGTCGACCGATACGTCCGGCATCTGTCGGCCCAAGCCGATCACGATCTGGCCGGGATCGAGGTCCTGCTCGACTGCGCACATGGAGCAGCAGTTCGGGCGGCTCCAGAGCTGTTTCGAGCGGTGGGCGCTTCTGTGGAAGCGATGTGTGTCGAACCGACCGGACTGAACATCAACGATGGTTGCGGAGCGGTTCATCCCGAGGCGCTGGCGGCGCGCAC
The DNA here is from genome assembly GCA_022571885.1 of Acidobacteriota bacterium. Lineage (GTDB taxonomy): Bacteria > Actinomycetota > Acidimicrobiia > Spongiisociales > UBA11373 > JACZWZ01. The sequence goes on along the minus strand of JACZWZ010000013.1, from coordinate 2,871 downwards.
CGAGGGACGGATAGGCCTCGCCTTCGACGGAGATGCCGATCGTCTCATCGCGATTGACGAAGACGGCCGGGTCTGCAACGGGGACGTGGTGATGGCGATCCTGGCCCGGTACCTGCGTGAGCGTCAGGAGCTACCCGGTGACACCGTGGTCACCACGGTGATGGCGAACCTCGGCTTCAAAATCGCCATGCATGGCCTTGCTATCAACGTGGTCGAGACCGATGTCGGAGATCGGTACGTCTTCGAGGAGATGCGTCGTATCGGTGCCGGTCTCGGCGGTGAGCAGAGTGGGCATGTTCTGTTGCTCGATCGGGCCACCGGCGACGGTCTGCTGACGGGGCTTCGTCTGCTGGAAGTCGTTGCCAGCACCGGGGCTCCGCTTCGAGAGTTGCGCAGGGTGATGATCGAATTTCCACAGGTGTTGCGAAACGTCCACGTACGAGTCAAGGAGCGTCTCGGTGATGCCGACGGCGTCTGGTCGGCGGTAGAGAGAATGGAGAAGCGACTCGGTGATGATGGTCGGGTGCTGGTGCGGGCCAGTGGGACCGAGCCGCTGGTACGGGTCATGGTGGAGGCTCGCGAGAGTCACGAAGCCGCCGCGGTCGCTGAGGAGTTGGTGTCGGTGGTTCGGGCAGAACTGGGCGGTCAGTAGCGAGGCCTCGCGTGGCTCGGGGCAATCGTCGGCGGCTAGCGCCGCCTCCGGCAATCGCCGAGCTCCGCTCGGCGGGCAATCCCCAAAGGGGGGCCGTTCGGTGCGGATCGCCCGCCGCTTCGGCGATTGCCCGTGGCCGGTGTAGCCGGCCACGATTGCCGCCGAACGTAGTGAGGCGAAGCGCCTATTACCTAATACCTAACACCTAATACCTTTCTCCCCCTTCATTCCGACATCGCAAACACCGATACCCATTACGCTTAGACCACAACCGAATTGACCGGCGACCCGGCATGACGAATCCAGCGCCTGCCCTCGCTCAGCGAGGGGACGAGGTAGAGGGAGTATCGAGATGTTCGGCGGATGCCCTCTCGGCTGCTCACGGTCGTGACGATCCGGGGAAAAACCCGGGAGTGATCCCGGAGACAGATTCCGGATCGATGTGAGACGAGGCTCTATCTGAGCTCGTGGCCGACCAGGTCCCGGTCTCCCACACGAAGGGAGACACGCGCACATGTGCGGAATCATGGGGTACCTGGGGCCCAAGGATGCAGCCCCGATCCTTCTCGACGGGCTCCGTCGCCTCGAATACCGCGGCTATGACTCTGCGGGCATCGCGGTCCACGATGGGTCCTCTCTCAGGGTCGCCAAGGCCGAAGGCAAGCTGGATCGGCTCATCGGGCTACTAGAGGAACAACCCTTGGCCGGATCCTTCGGAATCGGGCATACCCGGTGGGCAACCCACGGACCTCCCAGTGATCGGAATGCCCACCCCCACGCCGATCCCAGCGGCGACATCGCGGTGGTTCACAATGGGATCATCGAGAACTTCACCGCTCTCAAGGAGGAACTGATCGCCAAGGGTGCAGCCTTCGCCTCGGACACCGACACCGAGGTGATCGCTCACCTGGTGGCGGAGGAGTACGACGGCGATCTGCTGGAAGCGGTACGCCGGGCGGTGCGGCGCGCCGAAGGTGCCTACGCCCTGGTGGCGATGTCGAAGCAGGAACCGGGCCGGATCGTGGCGGTGCGGATGATCAGCCCGCTCGTGATCGGAATCGGAGAGGGCGAGATGTTTCTCGCCTCCGACATTCCGGCCGTGCTCCATCACACCCGTCACTTTGCAATCATCGAAAACGGCGAGATGGTCGACATGTCCCCCGAGGGTTGGCACATCGAGACCATCGATGGTGTTGCCGTCGAGCGTGAGGTGTTCGAAGTCGATTGGGATCCCCAGCAGGCCGAGCGCGGTGGGTATCCCCACTTCATGCTTAAGGAGATCTTCGAGCAACCGGCTGCGGCGACCGAGACACTGAGCGGAAGGATCACCGAAGACGGCCGCGTCGAACTGGACGGCGTCGACTGGCCGGACGGGTTCGTCGAAGACCTGGATCAGATCTGGATCACGGCCTGCGGGACCGCTTTCCATGCCGGTCTGGTCGGCAAGGAGATCTTTGAGCGACTGCTGCGGATTCCGACCGAGGCTGCATACGCCCACGAGATGCGCTACCGGGATCCGATCATCACCGGCCACACGATGACGCTGGCGGTGAGCCAGTCGGGAGAGACGGCGGACACTCTGGCGGCGGCCAACCTGGCAAAGGAACGCGGCTCGAGGCTGATGGCTCTGACCAACGTTGTCGGATCGACCTTGAGTCGTGACGCTGATGACGTCCTCTACACCAGGGCCGGCCCCGAGATATCGGTCGCCTCCACCAAGGCCTATCTCACGATGCTCCTCGGCGAATATCTCCTGGTGCTCGCTCTGGGTGAGCGGCGAGATGCGTTCGAGCCCGACGATCACGCCCATCTGGTCGAGGCTCTGCGCCATCTTCCGGTCAAGATAGAGGAGGCTCTCGAACGCGATCCTGAGGTGAGGGCCGTGGCCGATCGGCTCGTCGGCCACGACGACGTCTACTTCATCGGTCGAGGGCTCGACAGCGCGGTGGCGATGGAAGGGTCTCTCAAGATGAAGGAGATCTCCTACATCCACTCTGAGGCGATGCCCGCCGGTGAGCTGAAGCACGGCACCCTGGCTCTGGTCACCGAGGGGACGCCGGTGGTGGTGGTGATCACCCAAGCCGAAGTCTACGACAAGACGGTGTCGGCGATCCAGGAGGTCAAGGCGCGTGGGGCGTTCGTGATAGCTGTGGCCTTCGAAGACGACGAGCAGATCGCCAAACACGCAGATGAAGTGCTTCGCATACCGCGAGTCCCGG
>JACZWZ010000220.1 GCA_022571885.1 Acidobacteriota bacterium | reverse complement strand
ATGCCCCGGCATATCCACATGGGCGTAATGACGATTCTCCGTCTCATACTCCACATGAGCAATCGCGATCGTGATCCCCCGCTCCCGCTCCTCCGGCGCCTTATCAATCTCATCAAACGCCGTAAACGAAGTCGCCCCCGACCCCGACTCCGCCAACACCTTCGTAATCGCAGCAGTCAACGTCGTCTTCCCATGATCAATATGACCCATCGTCCCCACATTCACATGAGGCTTCGACCGCTCAAACTTCGCCTTCGCCATACCGATCTCCTCTTTGAGTTACTCGCCCCGGACCTTGGCGACGATCTCCTCGGAGATTGCGACCGGGACCGGTTTATATGAATCGAACTGCATCGTGAAATTGGCACGCCCCTGAGTCCGGGAACGAAGGTCGGTGGCGTATCCGAACATCTCCGCCAGCGGCACCTGAGCCAGGATCACCCTGGCGCCGGAACGCTCGGTCATCTCGTCGATGTGACCCCGGCGAGAGTTGAGGTCGCCGATGACGTCGCCCATGTAGTCCTCGGGCGTCACGATTTCGACCGCCATCACCGGTTCCAGCAGCTGGATGCCGGCCCTGCGGCAAGCATCCTGCGCGGCCATCGAAGCGGCAATCTTGAAAGCCATCTCCGACGAGTCCACCGCGTGCGACGAACCGTCGGTGAGGATGGCACGAACGTCCACCAGCGGATAGCCGGCCAGTACTCCGGCGTCGAGAGCCTGCTCTATGCCGGCGTCCACTGAGGCGACAAATTCACGCGGCACCGCCCCACCCTTGGTCTTGTCGATGAACTCGTAGCCACCGCCGGGGCCGGTCGGCTCGAGACTGATGACCACATGGGCGTATTGGCCCTTGCCGCCGGTCTGCTTGACATGCTTGTAGCTGACCTTGGTAACTTCCTTCTTGATGGTCTCGCGATAGGCGACCTGGGGCCGACCGATGTTGGCGTCCACCTTGAACTCGCGGCGCAGGCGATCGACCAGCACATCGAGGTGGAGCTCGCCCATGCCGGCGATGATCGTCTGGCCGGTCTCTTCGTCGGCTCGGACGAGGAAAGTCGGATCCTCCTCGGATAGGCGATGAAGGCCATCACCGAGCTTGTCCTGATCGGCCTTGGTCTTTGGCTCGATGGCAACCGAGATCACCGGTGCCGGGAAAGTCATCGACTCCAGCTGAATCGGCTGGTCGATCGCACTGAGGGTGTCACCGGTCTTGGTGTGCTTGAGGCCGACGGCAACCACGATGTCGCCGGTGAAGACGTCGTCGAGGTCCTCGCGGTGGTTGGCGTGCATCCGCAGCAGCCGACCGAAGCGCTCCTTCTTCCCGTTGGTGGTATTGATCACGGAGCCGCCCTTCGAACCGTGGCCCGAGTAGACCCGGAAATAGGTGAGCTTGCCGACGTGCGGATCACTCATGATCTTGAAAGCGATGGCGCTGAACGGCTCACCGTCGTCGGGCTTGCGCTCCAGCACTGTGTCCTCATCTCCCGGCCTGAACCCCTTGATCGGAGGAAGATCGACCGGGCTGGGCAGGTACCAGACGACGGCATCGAGCAATGGCTGCACACCCTTGTTCTTGAACGCAGAGCCGCACACCACCGGCACGAAGTTGCCCGCAATGGTGGCCGCACGCACCGCGGCCCGGATTTCATCGTCCGTGATCGGTAGATCTTCGAGGAACTTGTCGAGCAGTTTCTCATCGACGTCGGCGACGGCTTCGAGCATATGGCCCCGCCACTCATGGGCCAATTCCCGGTATTCGTCGGGAATCTCGCCGGTGTCCGACATATCGCCGACAAACCCGTCGAGCGCGCCGAGCAGATAGCGGAAGGTGTTGCGCAGCCGCCGAACTGCACCGCATCCGCGTGGCTGCATCCCCCAGGGTCATCCGAGACACAGAATCCACTGCAGAACAACGAGTTACGGGTCGTCGGTTCCTGGCACGAACAATGCAAAAGTGATAAACGCGGCTTTACCCATTCCGGATGGATCGAAGAATGACTAGACCAAGTTGCTGTTTCTTGTGCCCGTGCAATGGGCTCTTCGTGCTCGTGTTGCTTCTGGTTCTATGCGGAAGCTTCATGTCCGGCGTGCTCGACATCGCACAAGTGACAATGGAGTCCGTGTCTCTACCTGCCTTCTCGTGGATGCCGCTCTCGGTAATTGCTGCCGGCGGCACCGTTTGGGGGCTCTGGCTTTGCGCGAG
>JACZWZ010000012.1:23027-31805 GCA_022571885.1 Acidobacteriota bacterium | reverse complement strand
TTCGCCTCTGCGGACCGGCAGCGTCGGGACCCCCAGCGCAAAGCAACCAACGATGTCGGTTCCGCCGCTGACCGACGCCAGTTGCAGGTCGGCACCGACGTTTTCGTAGACCCAGTCGAATTGCTTCGGGTTGAGCGGAGCACCGGTCGATCCGAGCCATCTGATCGACGACAGATCGGCCTCCTTTTTGGGGATGAGCCTGGCATCGGCATTGGTGGCTAGGAACTTGGGGCTGGTTCCAAAATGGGTGACGCCGGTTTCGGCGGCGATGCGCCACAGCGCTCCCAGGTCGGGGTGCACCGGACTCCCGTCGTACAGAACCACCGACGCCTCGACGGCCAGTGCGCTGACCAACCAGTTCCACATCATCCAGCCGCAGGTGGTGAACCAGAAGACGCGGTCGTCACGTCGGATGTCGGAGTGAAGTCGGAGCTCGGTCAGATGCTTGAGCAGCACTCCGCCGGCGCCGTGCACGATGCTTTTCGGTGGTCCGGTGGTGCCCGAGGAGTAGAGGATGAAGGCGGGCTGGTCGAAGGGGAGTTGAGCAAAGTTCGGCAGATCTGGTCCGGTCGCTGTGAATTCCTCCCACGGCAGCGACCGGGTGTCGTCGGTCTCTACCCCGGCACCAACCTGGTCGATCGTAACCACGGTCCCGAGGTTGGGGATGGCGTCGAGGGCGGCGCGGACCGTCGCCCCGACGAGGTGGACGGAGCCGTTGTAGCGATACCCATCGACCGTGATGAGGACCTTTGGTTCGATTTGGCCGAAGCGGTCGATCACGCCGCTTGGCCCGAAGTCCGGCGAACACGACGACCAGACTGCACCGATGGCGGTGGTGGCCAGCATCGCGACCAGAGCTTCGAGACCGTTAGAAACGAGAGCGGCGATGCGGTCGCCGGGAGCGACTCCGAGGGACAGCAAACCCGCCTGGGCGCGAGCGACCAGACCGTTGAGCTCGGTCCAGGTGGTGTCGTTTCGTACGCCGTCCTCGTCGACGGTGATGACCGCAACGCCGTCATCGCGACGGCGCAACAGGTTCTCGGCAAAGTTGAGCCGCGCCCCGGGGAACCACTCGGTTCCCGGCATCGCTTCGACTCCCACGGCTCGATCGGATACGACTGAGGCGATGACGTTGCCGTCGTCCCATACTGCTTGCCAGAACGCCGGTCGGTCCTCGATCGACCACCGCCACAGATCGTGGTAGTCGTCGAAGCCGTGTCGCTTCATGAACCTCGCCAGGTGGCTGTTGCTCGCCCGTTCCGGTGATGGCTTCCACAGGATCTCCGTCACTGCAAGTTCCTCAGCCCGGAATTCCGGCTGCTTCGTCGAGCGCTCGGAAGTGGTCGAATGCGGCGGTCAGCTCTTTCTGTTGTACGGTCGGCAAGGCCTCCAGGGCCGACGGGGAAGCCGGGAGGTAGGTACCCGAGGCTTCGGCAAGGATGCGGTGGGGTTCCCCCTCAGGGTGGATATGAGCCGCCACATTGCGGCGCCGCCCGCGATCTTCCGTGATCCAGGCTTCCGCCACGAGCGGGGTATCCGCCTCGACCGCGGCACGGAATCGTTGCTCCATCCTGGCGGTGACGTGCGGCTGGTAACGCCACCGGTAGAGCGTCCAAGCCATGGCCTCGTCGAAGACCGTTGCCACGATGCCGCCGTGGACGATCGGCCCCAACCCTACATGGTCGGTCGAGATTCGAAACTCCGACCGAACTCTGTCCGGTTCGGGTGCGGTGAACTGCAGCCGGAGGCCCTTTGGGTGGTCCTGTCGGCACGCAAAGCAGTTCCATGAGTTCAGGTTCGGCAGCAGGTCGCTCATCGCTCCCGCACGCTACCCGGGTGCAGTTGGTGTCGCCCGATCACACGGCGGTTCCTCGGAGGTTGGGAATGAAGTACGGGATCTTCTACGCAAACCTGGTGGCTCCGGATCGCGCCTCGTCGTTCGCCGACCGCGGTGATCGAACCGACGATGTTTCATCGCCAGCGACCGTTGTCGATCCGGTTAGGATCACCGCCGGAAGACCGACCCGTGTCCGGCCCCGAAGTCAAGAGTCTTGAGTCTGGGGTCCTGAGTTTCGGGTCGGCCGTTCCCGTTTTCGGCTTCCCGACTCCGGACTCCCCGACTCCTAATGATCATCGCTCGCAACCTTTCTGTACAAGTAGGCATCCGCACGCTGGTGTCCGAGGCGTCGTTTGCTCTTCACCCGGGAGACAAGGTCGGGCTGGTCGGGCGCAACGGTGCCGGCAAGACCACTCTGTTGAGAACTCTTGCCGGTCTGCGAGATCCGTCGATGGGCGCGGTGGCGCGGACCGGAGTTGTCGGTTACCTCTCGCAGGAGAGCGCCCTCCCCGAGCTGGATCATCCTGAGGCAACCGCTCTCGAGAGGGTGTTGGCGGCACGCGACATCGGCGCCATTCAGATCCGGCTGGAGCAGGTCCGGCTTTCGATGGAGCAGTCCGCAGGTGTTGAGCGAGATCGCCTCATCCGTAGCTTTGCTCGACTCGAGGCCGAATTCGAGACCAAGGGTGGGTATCGGGCCGAGGCCGAGGCTCGCAAGTTTGCGGCCTCGGTGGGTATCACCGACGACGAGATGGCGCAGCCGGTGAGAACGATGTCGGGCGGCCAGCGGCGAAGAGTGGAGCTCAGCAGGATCCTGTTTGCCGAGACCGACGTATTGCTGCTCGACGAGCCGACCAACCATCTCGATCTCGACGCCAAGGCCTGGATGATGAAGTACTTGGCCGAGTATCCCGGAGCCCTACTGGTCGTCTCACACGATCTCCCGTTGCTCGACGAGTCGATCACCTCGGTGCTCTCTCTCGATGACGGTCGCCTGGAGCCCTATCGGGGCAACTACTCCTACTTCCTGGCGGAGCGAGATCGTCGCCGCGACCAACGGATTCGTGAACGTCGCCACCAAGAGAAGAGGATCGACCGGCTCGAAGAGACTGCTCGCCGGTTCATGGGAACGACCGAGAAGATGTCGAAGCGAGCCAAGTCGATGCAGACCCGGGCGGACAAGATGAAACAATATCTGGTCGAAGTGAAGAAAGAGGGAAAGTCGGTTGCACTCCGGTTCCCCCAGCCCGAACCCTCGGGAAAGATTCCGCTGGAAGGCAAGGGCCTGGCCATGGCATTCGACGACAACGTGGTGTTCGTCGACGTCGACGTCTACGTCGAACGGGGTGAGTGCCTGGTCATCATGGGGCTCAACGGCGCCGGCAAGACAACACTGCTCAGGATCCTCGCCGGAATGATGACCGCCGATATCGGCGAGGTGGTACCCGGACACAAGCTGTCGTTGGGCTACTACGCACAGGAGCATGAACAGATCACATCGGGGGTGACCGTGTTCGAGCATATGAAAGCGGTCTCTCATGGCGAGACCGATCTGATGCTGAGGTCGCTCCTGGGGCACTTCCTGCTGGCCGACAAGGTGGAACAGGACGCGGGGACGCTATCGGGTGGGGAGAAGACCAAGCTGGCGTTGGCGATGCTGGTGGTGGGCAGACACAATCTGCTCATGCTCGACGAGCCGACCAACAACCTCGATCCGCAGGCGAAGGACGCGCTGCTGGAGGCACTGCACACCTACACCGGGACCCTCATCGTCGTCAGCCACGATACCGGATTCGTCGAGGCGTTGACACCCGATCGTGCGGTCCTGATGCCGGACGGCAACTCCGTCTACTTCGATGAGTCGCTGCTCGACCTGGTGGCGTTGGCCTAACAGCGACACTGCTGCTCAGGCGACTCCCGACTCCCGACTCCCGAATCGGGCATCGGGAAGCAGGTATCGGGAACCGGGCCTCGGATCAGGACGAGACGATTGCGGGGGCGAGCGCCTGGCGCAATGCGTCGACCGTGGAGTCGACCAACCGATAGTGAATCCAGCGCCCTCGCCTTTCTCGCGCCACGAGGTCTGCTTCGAAGAGGGTTCGGAGGTGGTGGCTCACGGTGGGCTGCGAGATACCCAACGGAACAACCAGGTCACAAGCGCACACCTCGCCCCGGTCGGCGATCAGACTGAGCAGCCTGAGCCGAACCGGGTCCGCCAGCGCTCGGAATCTGGCGGCCAACTCGTCGGCATCGGATCGTTGCAGCGGGGTAGTCAGCAGTGGAGTGCAGCACAGCATCTTTTCCATGAGGAATACATTGACATATGTCGATATATGTGTCAACCTATCCATAGATAACCGTCAATATCGATCGGAGGTGTCTTGTGAAGCGTTTCATGGTTCCCCGCGTGGCTCATTGCTCTGACGGCTGCATACCCGGGTCCTGGGCATGACGGGAAACGGCCCACAGATTTCGATCAGTGCTCCCGTAGGCGGGGGCACTGTCGCGTCAGGCTCGAAGTGTGATGCTCGGAGTCCGGTCATGCGAGAATCGGCGCCATGGCGGCATATCCAAGTGACTATGAATTTCACGTCGTGCTTTCCGACGGTGGTATCGCTCGCATCCGTCCGATCAAGCCCGACGACGCGCCGGCGCTCGACGGGCTTTTCCACCGGCTGGGTCGTGACTCGGTGTATCACCGGTTCTTCAGCCACAAGAAAGCGTTGTCACCGGAGGAGCTGGAGTACTTCACGAATGTCGATTACGACAACCGGATGGCGTTTGTGGTCGAGATCGGCGGTGAGTTGGCGGCGGTTGGACGCTACGACCGTTTGGAGGACCAGCCGACCCTCGCCGAGGTAGCCTTCGGCGTCGCCGACGGCCAGCAGGGTCGGGGTATGGGTACTCAGATGCTCACCCACCTGACCAACTACGCTCGACACAACGGGATTGAGCGTTTTCGTGCCTTCGTCCTCTCGGACAACTACGCCATGATGCGCGTCTTCCGCGGTGCCGGGTTCGTCATGCATCGCGAGTTGGAGCAGGGCGTGTACACCATCGACTTCCCGGTCGAGTCGACGGCCGACGTCATCGAGGCCGCCGCTTCTCACGAACAACGCGCCGTGGCGGCCTCCCTGCTTCCGATCTTCTACCCGAGGTCGGTGGCCATTGTCGGGGCGAGTCGCGACGAGCACTCGATCGGTGGTCGGCTCATGCAAAATATTCTCGGCAGGCGGTTTGCGGGGACCGTGTATCCGGTCAACCCGAATGCCACCAGTGTCAGCTCGGTGAAGGCTTATCCATCGGTTGTGGACATTCCCGATCCAGTTGATCTGGCGATCGTGGTCGTGCCGGCGCAGTTCGTTCTCGATGTCGCCCGCGACTGTGCGGCCAAGGGCGTCAAGGGGATTGTCGTGATCAGCGCTGGGTTCTCCGAGACCGGTGAGCAGGGCCAGAAGCTCGAGAACGATCTGCTCTCGATCGTGCGCAATGCTGGCATGCGCATGGTCGGGCCCAACTGCATGGGCCTGCTCAACACGGATCCGGCGGTGCGGCTCGACGTCACGTTTGCCCCGGCGTTCCCCCCACAAGGGAATGTCGGCATGTCGAGCCAGTCCGGCGCGCTCGGCATCGCCATCCTCGCCTACGCCCGCGAATCCGACATCGGGATCTCCACGTTCGTCTCGGTAGGCAACAAGGCCGACGTCAGCGGAAACGATCTGATGCTCTACTGGGAGGGCGACCCTGCCACCGACGTGATCCTCCTCTACCTCGAGTCATTCGGCCACCCTCGCCGGTTCGCCCGTATCGCTCGCCGGCTGGCGCGCTCGAAGCCGGTGGTGGTTGTGAAATCGGGACGGACCGCGGCAGGGGCGCGGGCAGCGAGCAGCCATACCGGTGCCCTGGCGAGTGTCGAGGTCGCCGTCTCCGCCCTCTTCCGACAGGCAGGTGTGATCCGAACCGATACGCTCGAGGAGCTATTCGAGGTTGCTTCGTTGCTCGCCAACCAGCCACTTCCCAAGGGTCGAAGAGTCGGGATTCTGACGAATGCAGGCGGGCCCAGCATCCTTGCGGTGGATGCTCTCGAGTCCGAGGGATTGGATGTCGTCGAGTTCTCCCAGACTTTGCAGGACGAGATGCGACCCCATCTGGTGGTGGCGGCGGCGCTCCGGAATCCGGTCGACATGATCGCCTCCGCCGGGCCCGACCAATACCGGGCGACACTGAGGGCGCTTCTTGACAGCGATGAAGTAGACGCGGTGATCGTGGTGTTCATTCCGACCACCCCGGGAGCCCTCGCCGAAATCCAGACGGCGGTCGCCGAAGTGGTGGCCGAGGGGACTTGCGACAAGACAATCCTGGCGGTGTACATGGAGGCCGACACTCACACCCGGGCTCCCGTCGCCAGGTCGGAGGTGCGCATTCCCCAGTACGCCTTCCCGGAGCCGGCAGCGCGTGCCCTGGCCAGGGCGACCCGGTATGCGGAATGGCGTACCCGTCCGGAGGGTGAGCACGTGGAGTTCGACGATGTCCAGCGAGATCGTGCCGAAGAGGTGTTGAGCGGCGCACTGGAGCGGCTGGGGGTAGAGGGTGGTTGGCTGGAGCCGGCGGAGGCCGAGGAGATCCTCGAGGCTTATGGGATCTCTCATGCCGGATCCCGAGTGGTGCGCACCGCGGTAGAGGCCGAGGCGGCTGCCATCGGCCTGGGGGGCCCGGTCGTGTTGAAGGTGATTTCACCGACCGCACTCCACAAGAGTGACGTGGGCGGGATCGCCCTCGACGTACAGCCCGAAGATGTGGCCGAGGCGTTCGATGGGGTGTTCAACGTGGTCGATGATGCCACCGGCGTACTCGTCCAGGAGTTCGTGACGGGGGGCCACGAGGTCATCATCGGGATGACGGAGGATCCCTCGTTCGGGCCGCTGATCGCCTTTGGTCTCGGTGGTGTGTTCGTCGAGTTGATCGGAGACGTTTCGTTCCGGATCCACCCCCTCACCACCGTCGACGCCGAAGAGATGATCTCGGAGGTGAAGTCGGCGAAACTGCTCGAGGGTTATCGGGGTGGCGAAGAGGGAGACATTCCCGCGCTCCGTGATGCGTTGCTGCGGGTCTCTGCGATGGTCGATGACCTGCCAGAGATCGTCGAGATGGATCTCAATCCGGTCAAGGTGCTCGCTCCGGGCCGCGGGCTGTCGGTCGTCGACCTTCGGGTCAGGATCCGTCCGGTGCCGCAGCGCTGGTTGCCGAGCCGGAAGGACATCCCCGCCGCTCAGCGAGCCTGGTGAGGCGCCGCTTTACAGCCGGCCCGGGCGGGTCTTCGAGGACAAACCTCCACCCGAGGCACGTTCGGTTACGGATTCCGGCGTGATCGCCACGATGGGATGCTGCCACGGGCAGCATCGTGGGTGAAGGTCCTCACACCGACGATCGGTCGATCGACTCGCCCAGCGCGGCGTGAGCGGCTGCCAGGCGGGCGATCGGTATTCGGGGCGGCGAGCAGGACACGTAGTCGAGTCCTGCTCGGTGAAAGAAGTAGATGCTCTCAGGATCTCCTCCGTGCTCGCCGCAGACTCCGACCTCGAGGTCGTGGCGGGCGGCCTTGCCCTCCCGGGTGGCCACCTCGACCAGCCTGCCGACCCCGGCCACGTCGATGTGGGCGAAAGGGTTGGCGTCGAGCACTCCATCGGCGACGTAACGGTCGAGAAAGGTTCGCTCGGCATCGTCGCGACTGATCCCGTACGTCATCTGGGTGAGGTCGTTGGTGCCGAACGAAAAGAAATCGGCGTGCAGTGCCAGCTCGGCAGCCTGAAGAGCGGCGCGCGGGATCTCGATCATGGTTCCGATAGGAATCGGCACTGTGACGCCGTTGGCGGCGATCTCCTGCTGGACGATTTCGACCACATGAGCGAGTTCTGCGGGGTGCGACACCAATGGGATCATGATCTCGAGCCTGGGATCGCCTCCGGCATCGAGCCGTCGCTGCACCGCCTGCATCGCGGCCCGGACCTGAGCCCGGTAGATCTCGGGTCGGATCAAACCGAGGCGCACTCCCCGCAGGCCCATCATCGGATTGGTTTCTTCGAGTCGGGCCACCGCCTCGATGAGGTGATCGATCTCGGTGGTATCGCTTCCCTCGGGGAGGTCGAGTCGCTCCAGCTCCAGGTCGATTCGATCCGGCAGGAATTCGTGGAGCGGCGGGTCGAGCAGCCGCACGATCACAGGGAGTCCGTCCATGGCCTCCAGCAACTCGGTGAAGTCATCTGCCTGGAGTTTGGTCAGCTTCTCCAGAGCCTGGTCGGCATCCTCCTCGAGGATGATCGAGCGCACCACCGGGAGCCGGTCTCCCAGGAACATGTGCTCGGTACGCGCCAGACCGATGCCCTCGGCGCCCCAGTCGCGGGCCACGGCCGCCCCCGCCGCGTCGTCGGCATTGGCTCGGATGCCGAGCCGACGGACGTCGTCGGCCCAATCGAGTAGGACTTTCAATTCGGGCGACGCCTCCGGGGCGACCAGGGGAAGCTCACCGAGGAACACCCTGCCGGTGCCGCCGTCGAGGGTGATGATGTCGCCTTCTGAGACCGTCACCTCTCCCACTGTGAACTGGCCTCCCGCCTCGTTGACCTCGAGTAGCGCCGCTCCGGTCACTGCGGCCTTCCCCATCCCGCGGGCGACCACGGCTGCATGGCTGGTCTTGCCACCGTGGCTGGTGAGGATGCCTTCTGCGGCGGCCATTCCGTGGATGTCTTCCGGGTTGGTTTCCCATCGCACCAGGATGACGTCGGTTCCGGCCTCCTTCACCTCGACCGCCCGGTCCGCCGAGAAGACGGCTTCGCCGGAGGCAGCTCCCGGGGAAGCGTTGATTCCGGTGGCGAGCGGCTCGACGTCGATCCCATCTGCAATCCGTGGGTGGAGCATCGTCTCGAGCGAGTTCGGCTCGACCC
>JACZWZ010000012.1:0-23017 GCA_022571885.1 Acidobacteriota bacterium | reverse complement strand
TGGCACGATCGATCATCCACTCGTTTGCCATCTCGACCGCAATCCGAACTGCTGCCTGCGCGGTTCGCTTGCCGACCCGAGTCTGCAGGATCCACAGGTTCTCGCGTTCGATGGTGAATTCGATGTCGCACATGTCGCTGTAGTGGCTCTCGAGCATCTGCATGACCTCGAGCAGCTGGGCATGGTGCTCTGGGTGGAGCTGGGCGAGACCGTCGAGGGACAGGGTGTTGCGGATGCCGGCGACGACGTCTTCGCCCTGGGCGTTGGGCAGGTAATCTCCGTATGCGATTGCCTCTCCGGTGGCCGGGTCGCGGGTGAAGCACACGCCGGTGCCGCTGTCGTCTCCCAGGTCTCCGAACACCATCATTTGCACGTTGCAGGCCGTTCCGAGGTGGTCGTCGATTCTGTGGATGCGCCGGTACTCGTGAGCCCGCCGGTTGGTCCACGATGAGAACACCGCGGTGATGGCGGAGCGAAGCTGCTCGCCGGGGTCGTCGGGGATATGGTGGTCGGCATCGGCGATGACCTGCTGGAATCGCCGAGTTGCCTGCTCCAGGTCGGCCGCAGTGAGGTTGGCGTCATCGGCGACTCCGCGATTGGCGCGCAGTTCGGTCAGGATGCGCTGGAATTCCTGCTCGTCGGCCCCCAGCACGACCTTGCCGAAGGTCTGCACGAAACGGCGGTACGCATCCCAGGCGAAGTGCTCGTTATCGGCCCACTCGGCGAGGGCTCCGACCACGTCGTCGTTGATCCCAAGATTGAGGACCGTGTCCATCATGCCCGGCATCGAGAACCGCGCACCCGAACGTACCGACAGCAGGAGAGGTGGACCATCGGTGGCGCCGAGACTACGGGCCGTGGACGTTTCGAGACGCCGGCCGGCGGCGCGTACTTCGTTCCATAGGACCTCGGGAACCTTGCCTTCCTCGAGAAACCGCCGGCAGGCCTCGGTGCTGAGCGTGTATCCAGGGGGGACCGGCAGACCGATCGAAGTCATGGTGGCCAGGCCGGCACCTTTGCCTCCCAGCAGATCCTTGTCGGTTCCGTCCCCGCCTGAGAAATCGAAGACATACATCGTGGTGCTTCCTCCGAGGCTCGTTGTGATCATGATCGTCGCCGGGAGCTCTTTGGCCTAGGGGCCGAATGTCCTCCCGTAGTGTCGCCTTCGCCGCCTCTATTGCGGTTCGGGGAGATGGGGAAGGCGACGTGAACCACGGTGCCCCGTCCGGCGGCCGAGTCGATGAAGAGACTCCCCAGCGCTCGTTCGACCCGCTCGGCCATGTTTTCGAGCCCGAGTCCCTCGGATTTGATGTCGGTGTCGAAGCCGATTCCATCGTCCGAGATCGTGGCGCGAACCATCGCACCCTCGCAAACGACGCGTACGTCGACTGTGGCGGGCTTACCGTGTCGCAGTGCATTGCTTACCGACTCCTTGATCACGGCAAAGAGATCATCGGCGACCGGGGCTTCAAGCACATCGGGTGGGCAATCGAAATCGAGACCGACCGCGACCGGATGGGGTGCGGCCAGTTCCTCGAGCAATCGCGACAGCTCGCTGGGGAGTGACGGACGCGCCCATACCGGAGGCCTGAGGTCGAAGATGTAACGTCGAAGTGACGAGATCGTCTCGTCGAGTTTGTCGATGGCGGTGTCGAGCTGTTCTCGCACGGCATTGGGCTGGTCGTCGATCTTGACCATCGAGGCCTGGAGTCCGAGACCTACGGCAAAGAGATCTTGGATGATCGAGTCGTGCAGATCGCGGGCGATTCGCTCGCGATCCTCGTGCAGCGCGGCTCGCCGCAACCGTTCCTGCATTCGAAGAGTAGACACGGCGGCTCCGGCGGTTACCGCTAGGAATTCGGCAATGACCTCGTCGTCTTGGGTAAAGCCGCCGTCTTTGTCGGTCAGGTACAAGTTGCCGAAGATGCGTTCACCGACCCGGACCGGTACCCCGATGAAGCTCATCATGTCGGGGTGGCCTTCGGGGAAGCCCACTGCGTCCTCATGTTGTGAGATGTCGTCGATCCGAACCGTGGTACCCGTTCTGGTGATCGTGCCGAGCAAGCCGATTGCTCGTGGAAGGTGGCCGATTCTCCTGGCAACTCCCGGCTCGAGGCCGATATGCACGAAGTCCATCAATGCTCCGTGCTCGCCGAGGACGCCGAGAGCCCCATACTTGGCTCCGGTGAGTTCCATGCCGGTGCTGACCGTCGAACGGAGGAGAGGCGTCAGCTCCACTTGTGCTGCCACGCTGGCGGCTGCTTCGACGAGATCGCGGATGAGACTCGGGGCGATGGTTGGCACGGCTTCAGCAGGTTACCGGTCCCGCGGGGGGTCCAGCGCGGTGGGCATTCGGGATTTTGGCCCCTTCGGCACGGTTCGTACGGGCGGTGAGACGGCAGCGCTCCGGTAGACTTCGCGCTATGACCGACGTTCTGCGGATCGAGCTCGTTGACGATCACGAGATCGTTCGTCAGGGACTCAGAACGATGATCGAGGCCGAAGACGATCTGACGATTGTCGGCGAAGCTGGGACCGTCGAGGAGGCGATTCGCCGAGTCGGATTCGATTCGCCGGAAATCGTGCTGATGGACGTGCGGCTCCCAGATGGAAGCGGAGTGGAGGCCTGTCGAGAGATCCGGGCGCGTTGGCCCGAGATCAACGTGCTCATGCTGACTTCGTTTGCCGACGACGAGGCGCTCTTTGCTTCGATCATGGCGGGTGCATCCGGCTACGTCTTGAAGCAGATCAAGGGATCTGATCTGCTGGAGAGCATTCGCAAGGTAGGCCGGGGTGAATCGCTGCTCGACCCCGAGATGACCGATCGAGTCTTCCGTCGAATCCGGGGTGAAGAGCTCGAAGATCCGCTTCTCGCCAAGCTGTCGGCACAAGAACGCAAGATCCTCGAATACATCGCAGAGGGTCTGACCAATCGTCAGATAGCCGAAGAGATGTTCCTCGCCGAGAAGACGGTCAAGAACTATGTCTCGAACGTGCTCTCCAAGCTGGAGATGAGCCGCCGCAGCGAGGCCGCTGCGTACGCGGCGCGGATTCAGGCCGAGAAGGAGCATCGTTACCCGCCGGAGCGATGGCCGTCATGAAGGTGGTGGGCATCGATGGTTCGGCCCCGGGTGCCACCGCGGTTCGGGCGGCGAGGGCGCGGGTGGAGCAGTTGGGGGGCAACCTTGCTTCACAGGCGCTTGGAAGCACCAGTCGCCGGTCGGGCTTCGTGCGGGGCTCTCGTCGTTCGAGAATGCCAAGAAGGGGAGTCACCATGAAGGTCCGCGATTTAATGACGACCGATCCACTGACAGTCTCGGCCGACACGCTGCTCAAGGACGCGGCGAGGGCGATGGTCCGCAACAGGGTGAGCGGGCTGCCGGTGATAGGCGACGGGGCGCTCATCGGGATCGTCACTGAAGGGGACTTTCTGCGCCAGGAGGCGAACCGAGATCAGCCTTACCGATTCAGTCTGCTCGATGCTCTCTTTGGCGAGGGCCCGGCGGATCCGCCGGCAGTCGAAACGGTGGCCGAGGTGATGACCGAGGATGTCATCACGATCCGACCGGAGGCCACCATCGGCCAAGCAGCTCGTGTGATGGTAAACCAGCAGGTAAAGCGACTCCCGGTGATCGATGAGGACGGAACCCTGATCGGGATCATCAGCCGGGCCGATGTCGTCAACGCCTTCACCAAGCCAGACGAGATCATCGAGGACGAGGTTCGCGAGGACATTATTCGTCGGCTGCTGTTCCTAGATCCCGAAGAAGTCGGAGTGTCGGTCGAAGACGGCGTCGTGACGCTCGAGGGAGAGATGGAGAATCGAACAGAGGCCCACCTGCTCGAGGAACTCACCCGGCGGGTCGAAGGTGTTGTTCGAGTCGACTCCCAACTCACATTCCTGGTCGACGATCAGAAGGCCGGGCGGCACTACCCGCTCAACAACTGAAGACATTCGTGGTGGTGCGCCGCACGAATAGTCGTCGTATCCAGTCGGCCTTCCCCGCACAACCCGGCGCCCATTCGATGTGATCATCAGTCACGACGGTCTCGCCCTCGCCACCGAGGTCACCGGCGACAAGCCCGATCTTCTGTTGGTTCATGCCAACGGGTTCTGCAAGGAGACTTGGATTCCGCTGCTCGAGGAGCTCGATGGACCGAGGGCGGTCACGATCGATCAGCGAGGACACGGAGACTCCGGCACTTCTGATCTCCCATTCGATTGGTGGGATCTGGGGCGCGATGTTGTTGCTGTCCTCGAGTGTGTCGAAACCGGTTCCGACCTCATCGGTATTGGCCACTCGTCGGGCGGGGCGGCTCTGGTCATGGCCGAGATCCTGCGGCCGGGGGCCTTCGCCCGGCTCATCCTTGCCGAGCCGATCATCCTTCCGCCACCCTTTGAGAGGCGAGACGACCATCCGCTGGCGCTGATGACCGAGAGACGGCGAGCATCGTTCGAGTCGCCGATCGCGGCGTACGAATCGTACCGAAATCGCCCTCCCTTCTCCTCCTGGGATGGGCGGGCCCTGAGAGCCTTCGTCGATTACGGATTCGACTCCCGCGATGGTCGATGGGTTCTCAAATGCTCCCCGGCGACCGAGGCCGAGTTCTACCGAACCGCATCTCTCCACGGGGCGTGGGCGCGGCTCGATGAGGTGCGCTGCCCGGTCGATTTGGTATTTGGATCGGACGGCATCGCCAGCGGAACGGCGAATGCCGAGCAGCTGGTCGATCGGTTCCCGGCGGCAGATCTGACGATCCTCGACGGCATCGGACATCTGATTCCGATGGAGGCGCCCGAACTCTTCGCCGCGGTAATTGCTTCAGCCGACTGAGTATTCGACACCGGTACCATCGTCGCTCGATGCTCATTCCTCGACAGACACTGCTGGAAGCGGACCGGGCGCTCGGCGCCGCTTCGGATCGACTGCGGATAGTTTCGGTAGAGGTCGATCTGGACCCGCTCGATCTGGTTAGGGCCGGATCAGAGGCCTTTGGCTGGGCCGGCTTCTACGGATCGCCCGAGGGCAAGTCGGTGGGCGGTCTCGGCATCGCGGCGACGTTGGCGGCCGGTGGTCCAACGAGGTTCGAGACCATCGACTCCGGGATCAAGGATCTCCCAGGCGGGGTCAGCCTATTCATGGGCTTCGGATTCGACGAAGACGGCCCATCGGGAATCGATTGGGAGGGCTTCCCGAGCGCTGCTTCGGTTCTTCCGGAGGTCAGTGTTGTTCGTGTCGGCGGACGGTCGTCGCTTACCGTCGCCGTCCGGCCCGGATCGGACGGCCGCCTGTTGCTAAGCCTTCTGTCGGCACTGCGTGCTCCCGGGATAGTCGTCGAGGAGCAGGAGGTCGACCGCACGGTGGAATCCCGTCCGATGCCCGACGATTGGCGCGCCCTGGTGGCAGAGGCGGTCGCATCCATTGGCGCAGGGGTCTTCGAGAAGGTAGTGCTTGCCCGAACGGTGCTGGTCCATACACCGCACCCTCTCAGATCGTTCGATCTCGTGGCCCAGTTGAGAGCCCGGTACCCGGGTTGCCGCATATTTGGCTGGCAGCAGGGCGACTCGACCTTCGTGGGAGCAAGTCCTGAGCTGCTGGTCACAAGAGATGGGAAGCGGTTCCAGCTCAACCCCCTGGCCGGGTCGGGAGCCCGTGGTGTCGACGCCGACGACGATCGCAGACTCGGAGATGCCTTGTTGTCCTCGGTGAAGGATCGCCTGGAGCATTCGATAGTGGTCGAGGACGCGGTCCGACGGCTGCAGCCGGTGGCGACGGGCGTCACACATCCCTCCGATCCGGTGCTGCACCGCTTTGCCACCGTGCAGCATCTTGCAACGCCGATCACCGGGACCACCGATCGTCGGGTTCTCGAGTTGGCCGAGGTGCTGCACCCCACGGCGGCCGTGGGAGGTTCGCCCCGGACCGAGGCCCTGGCGTTCATCGCCAAGCAGGAGGGAATCGACCGCGGTTGGTATTCCGGAGGCATCGGATGGATCGAACCCGATGGGGACGGTGAACTTGCGGTGGCCCTGCGTTGTGCTCTGGTCCGCGGTGATCGGGCGATCATCTACGCCGGCAACGGAATCGTGAAGGGAAGCGACCCCGACGACGAATTGGCGGAGACCCGGCTCAAGCTACGCCCGATGCTGGATCTGCTGACTGATAGATAGCTTGCCGCCTGCTGCAGGCAGCAGTACCTGGCGGTGATCAGCGGAAGAAAGGTGACGCCTCTCCGGTTCCTTCGCAAGCACGCCGTCGAGTAACCAGTACCCAGTATCCGGAGAAGGCAAACTGGTTACTGGTTACTGGTTACTGGTTACTGGTTACTGGCTACTGGCCGAGCCTCAGCGCAGACTCGCCAGCGCGGCCCTTACTGCTTCGGCGATCTCCCGATGGATCTTTACGTTGGCGGAGCGGTCGGTCGGCACCTCGACCAGTCTTGGTCCGTCCGTTGGCTTGGCCACGATCTCGGCGACGATCTCGGTGTCGTCTACGGTCACGGCGTCGATTCCGAACGAGGTGGCGATCCGGGACAGCGATAGGCCGTGAGGCGTGCCGAAGTGGCGTTCGAAATGTTGGTGGTCGGCCTGCGGCAAGAAGTGAAAGATCCCTCCACCGTCGTTGTTGACGACGATGATGGTGAGCGGGATTGCAAGCCGGGCCGCAGTTGCCAAGGCACCAATGTCATGGAGCATTGATAGGTCGCCCGAGAGCACAGTTGTCGGTGTCCCCCCGGAGGCTGCTCCGAGCGCGGTAGAGATGAGTCCGTCTATGCCGTTGACGCCCCGGTTGGCGTGGATCGTGACAGGACGATCGGAGACGGGGAAGAAAGAGTCAACATCGCGGATCGGCATCGAGGATGCAGCCCACAGCATGGACCCGCTGGGGAGCCCGTCATGAATCGCTGCTGCGACGCCTGGTTCCGACGGACCGGCGGCGGCGTCGATCGCGGCTCGTGCCGCATCCGACGCGGCGACATCTGCGCCCTTCCACCGTTGCAGCCACTCGGTCGGGGCCGGTTGGGCGGAGCCGAGGGGGCCGACGGCGGCGGTGACGCTGCTCCTCAGCATTAGACCTGCCGACGCCATCGGATCGGGCCAGCCGCTGGGGGCGATGATCGCTTGCGGGATGTCGGGGTGCCGAGCAAGCCAGGTGGTGAGCGTATTGGATGTGGGTCGGGCTCCGATGCGCACCACGAATTCGGGAGTCGCCGTCTCCAGCCAATCTGCTGAAGCGAGGAGGTCGCTGCCGACGACGGCGGCCGTAGGGTGGGTGCCGGATCGGAGACCCGAAATCGGATCGGACAGGATCGGCCAACCGAGCGCGATGCCCATCTCGGCCACCGCCCGGCAATGCGAACGATCGGTTTGGGGTCCGGCCACGATGATGCCCCTGCGGGCGCCGATCTGCGACGTGAGCCTGGAGAGTGACTCCGCGTCGGGGGCTACCGATGGCTGGCTGGCTTGCGGAATCTTCAGATCGCCGGTGGGATGGGCTCCGATGATGAGGGGCTGGCGGAATCGGATGTTGAGGTGCACCGGTCCGGGCAAGATCCCCGTTGCTTCGGAGACGATCCGCACGGCGAGGGAGGCGGTGCGGTCTGGCCCCGAGTCCATCGGATCGGGGACGTCGAGGTCGTGCTCCCATCTGACGGCAGAGCCGAACAGGTGACGTTGGTCGATCGTCTGCGAGGCTCCGATGTCGAACAGCTCGGTTGGTCGGTCGGCGGTGAGAGCAATCAGCGGCGTTTGCGAGGCGTCGGCTTCGGCGATCGCCGGGTGCAGTTCGGTGGCGGCCGTACCGGAAGTGGTCACCACCAACACCGGGCGGCCGGTCGCCTTGGCCATCCCCAGGGCGAAGAAGGCCGCAGAGCGTTCGTCGTGATGGGACCAGTCCCTGATCGGGGAGTCGGCCAGCGCGAGTGAGAGCGGCGCGTTGCGAGAACCGGGAGTGACACACGCCTGCTCCACCCCGGAGGCGGCAAAGGCTGCGATGAGAGTGCGGGCGAACACCGTGTTGCGATCGGTCACCGCCGCGACGCTAGTGCCCCGGCCGGCCACGTCGCCGGTTCGGCATCGAGATCGGTCGTGCGACGGGTAGAGGCTCACACCGCTAGAGCTGAACGCCGACTGCGAGCAGCAGGCCGACGATCACGTGGAGCCGGGCGGTTGCTTTTAGGGCGGAGATGAGTGACGGTCCGTCGACCCTGGTGCTCACGATCCGGATTGGTCGTAGAGCGAGAGGAAGAGCCAAGAGAGCGAGGACCGTCCAGGCCTCGGTGGCGCCGACGGCGGCAAACATCGCTATCAGGACGAAGGCGCCGATTATCAACGCCGCAAACAGGACTCGGGTGGTTGTTCGTCCGAGGACGACCGCCAACGTGCGCTTGCCGGCAGCCCGGTCGGTTTCGATGTCCCTCACGTTGTTCGTCACCAGGATCGCCGTGACCAGGAACCCGACCGGTACCGCCAGCAGCCAAGCGTCGAGAGGCGCGGTGGTGTCGTGTACGTACCTGCTCCCTACCACGGCCACCGGGCCGAAGAACGTGAACACGAAGAGCTCACCGAGAGCCCGGTAACCGTACGGCCAGGGCCCACCGGTGTAGCCGAGCATCGCCAAGACGGACGCCACTCCGATCACGATGATCACCCAAGAAGAGATCCAAGCGAGGTAGGCACCGAGTACCGCCGCCAGCCCGACTACGGCTGCGGCTCCCCTCCAAACCTGTCGAGCAGTGAGCAGGCCGGTGGCAACCGCCCGCGGCGGACCGATCCGGTCTGCAGTGTCGGTGCCGCGCTTGGCGTCCGATGCATCGTTGGCGAAGTTGGCGGCGAGGTTGATGAGAACCGCACCCGCCAGAGCGGCAGCAAAGGCATCCCAGCGCAGCACGTCATCTGCCGCAGCCAACCCACTCCCCACCAGCACCGGGGCCACCGCAGCCAGAAGGGTCGGCGGTCGCGCCGCGACCAGCCACGCCTTCACGGAAGTCGGGGGAACTCGTCGAAGCGAGGTTCCCGCTTCTCGTTGAAGGCGTTGCGGCCTTCCTGGGCCTCATCCGACATGTAGAACAGGAGTGTGGCGTCACCGGCGAGTTGCTGTTGGCCGGCGAGCCCGTCCGATGCTGCGTTGATGGCAGCCTTCATCAAGCGAACCGCCAGAGGAGATTTCTGCAGAATCTCACGAGCCCAGGCCACGGTCTCATCTTCGAGGCCGGCCAACGGCACAACCTTGTTGACCATGCCCATCTCGTAAGCCTCAGCGGCACTGTATTGGCGGCACAGGTACCAGATCTCGCGGGCCCGCTTGTCTCCGACCATTCGCGCCAGCAGGCCGGCACCGTATCCGCCATCGAAGGATCCGACCTTGGGACCGGTCTGGCCAAAGATGGCATTGTCGGCGGCGATGGTCAGATCGGCCACCAGATGGAGGATGTGCCCTCCGCCGATGGCGTAGCCGGCAACCATGGCGATGATCGGTTTGGGCAGGCGCCGCATCTGGATCTGGAGGTCGAGCACGTTGAGCCGGGGCGTGCCCTTGGCGTCGACGTAGCCGGCATCTCCTCGGATTCTCTGGTCTCCGCCCGAGCAAAATGCCTTGTCGCCCTCGCCGGTGAGGATGATGACCCCGATGTCGGCATCGTCGCGGGCCTGCTCGAAGGCGTCACTCATCTCGAACAGCGTCGTCGGCCGGAAGGCATTGCGAACCTCAGGCCGATCGATCGTGATCTTGGCGATACCCGCGATCGTCTCATATCGAATATCGGTGTAGTCGCCGTGTGATTCCCACTCGAAGGCCATGACCCTCCAATCAGATTCCGGCCGGGATGGTAGTTACTACGCCGCAACACACCCTGCGCCGGTAGCGTGGCTGGATGGACTGGTTGGCCGCCTCAGCCGACGCGTACCCGGATGCACCGGCACTCATCACGGAGCAAGGCGCCGTGTCGTACCGCGAGCTGGATCGGGCTGCCGATGGAGTGGCATCGATCGTTTCGGCGAGCGGGTCGTTTGGCTCCGGCGCGGTGGCCTTTTGGGGTGAGCGGACCATCGAGACGGTTGCGGCCGTCTGGGGAATCCCGCGGGCCGGGGTCACCGCGGTGGCGGTGGATCCCGGCACTTCCCCATCGGTGGCGATGGATGCGACCAGGGCTGCCGGCGTGACCGGCCTGTGGACGACCCCCGATGGCGGATTCGATCGCCTGATGGACCGGGGGAGCGATGGTCCGATGGCGAGGCTCCGACCCGAAGCCGTGTACATCGTCTTCACATCGGGCAGCGAGGGCGTGCCTCGGGGTGTTGTCCTGACCGACGGCAACCTGACTGCGGCCGTAGCCGGGTCACGGGAGCGGCTCGGCAACACCCAGGATGACTCCTGGTTGTGTGTACTCCCGCTGTTCCACGTCGGGGGACTGTCGATTCTGTGGCGACAGGCCGAGGTCGGAGCACCGGTATTGATGTTCGACCGCTTCGAACCAGATTCGGTGGCGGCGGCACTCGAAAGCGTTACGTTTGCCTCGCTGGTGCCCGTGATGCTGCATCGTCTGCTCCGCACCGATCGGCAGTGGACCGGCCTGACCGTCGCCTTGATAGGGGGAGCGGCGGCAGATGAACGACTGTTGTCTGCCGCCCGCACGGCGGGTATTCCCGCCATCCCGACCTATGGGATGACCGAGACTTGCTCGCAGATCGCCACCCCGGCACCGGGGGCAGCGCTCGATGGGTCGGTTGGTTTGGCGTTGCCGGGCGCCGAGATCAGGGTGGTCGCCGGGGGCCAACCCCTGGTGGGCACCGAAGGGCAAATTGAGGTGCGGGGGCCGATGGTCAGTCCGGGGTATATCGGCGAACCCGTTCGCCCACCGGATGTGTGGCTCGCCACCGGCGACATTGGAGTTATCGATGGCGAGGGACGTCTGACCGTGATGGGTAGGTCGGATCGGGTCATCGTCTCCGGGGGCGAGAACGTCCACCCGTGGGCGGTCGAGAGACTGCTGATGGCAAACTCCGCGATTCATCGGGTTCGCGTGTTCGGTCTTCCCGATTCCGAGTGGGGGATGCGGATCGTGGCCGAAGTCGAGTCAGAGGTCGGAGTCGAGGCACTCGAGGACTGGGCCTCCCGGAAGATGTCTCCCAGCATGCGTCCCCGCGAGTGGCAACTCGTCTCCCGGGTGGAAGACAAGATGGGCGCCTAGGGTGTCGGGTTGCGCGGTAGGGCCGACGGTTCTGTTCTGAATACTCTCCCCTTTGGGGGGAGTCAGCGAGCGAAGCGAGCTGGTGGGGGGTCGCTTGCCACTGCGGGGCGCTAGGTCTTGGCCGGTTCGATACTTCGGGCGAACCGCGAAATCGCTCTCCGGCTGTCGAGTTCTGCAACCCCCCACCAAACGCCTGCGGCGTTTGACTCCCCCCAAAGGGGAGAGTGATCCAAACCAACCGTCGGGCACTAAACGCGAGAGATCACCACAGGGGGAAGCATCAGCCGATCACCTCGACAGCCGCCGCAGCACCGCTCCCAGCCGAGGCGGGTCATGCTCCGGCCAATCGGATCCGTCTCGTACGATGTCTCCGAATTCCAACCGGACCCCGGCCTCGGCCATCCGATCTAGGTCCAATTCGACACGCTCGAGATCGTCCGGCACCATCAGCGGCCCATCGTGGGCGATGACCACATCCGGAATTCTGATCCCGGCGATCGAGACCAACGCCTCTATGTGCTCGGCTCCGCTCATCTCGAATGTCTCGCCGTCTTGGGTGGTCAGGTTGCAGACGTAGATGAGGGTCGCCTTCGATTCGGTGATGGCGGCCGCCATATCGCCGACTCGCAGCGGAGCGATCACCGAGGTGAACAGGCTCCCCGGTCCGAGCACGATCTGATCGGCGGCGGCGATGGCCTCGATCGCCGAACGGCTCGCCTCGACGTCGGGTACCGCCCGCAAATCGGTGATCGAGCCACGCGACCGGGCGATGGCTACCTGACCGCGCACCACGACTCCATCCACATCGGCTTCGAGAGTGAGCCCTTCCGCCGCCACCGGGATCACCGCCCCCCGAGCTCCCAGAAGGCGGCCCACGGTGTTGACCGCGTCTGAGAATCCACCACCGAGTTCGGCCATTGCAGCAAGGATGAGGTTGCCGAGGCTGTGCCCGGCAACGTCGGAATTCGAGAAGCGGTACTCGATCAGCGATCTCCACAGTGAAGGCTGATCGGTCATGGCGAGCAGCGCTCGCCGGATGTCACCTGGGGGCGGGATCTCCAGCCCCGGAGCGATCCGCCCGGACGACCCACCGTCGTCGGCGACGGTGACAATGGCGGTCACCGCATCGGCGTAGTGGAGGATCGCCCGCAGTGCAGCCGACAGGCCGTGGCCGCCGCCGATGGCCGCCACCTGGAGCCCCTCATATTCCTCTTCCAGCTGCTGCAACAGGGGCTCGACCAGCAGCTCGGTGTCTCTCACCGATCCACGTCCCGGTGCCGCACCGCAACCTCCAGGTCCTCCTGAGCACCAAGGAAGGCGGCGACCCGTTCGGCGATGGCAACCGACCTGTGCCGACCACCCGTGCAGCCGATACCGATCGTGAGGTACGACTTGCCCTCACGCTGGTACCTCGGCATCAAGAAGTCGAGCAGGTCGTCCAGGCGCTCCAAGAAGGCCTTGGCGTCCTCATGATCGAGGACGTGCCTCCGCACCTGCTCATCGAGCCCCGTTAGCGGTCGCATCTCCTCCACCCAATACGGGTTGGGAAGAAATCTGACGTCGAACACGAGGTCGACGACCCGCGGCACCCCGTGCTTGAAGCCGAAAGATGTGACCGATACCCGCAGCGGTCGATCCTCGGCCCCAGCAGAGAAGCTGCCGACGATCAACTCGCGCAGTTCGTGCACGTTGAGATCGGAGGTGTCGATCACGAGGTCGGCTCTGCCATGCAAGTCTTCGAGTGCCTTGCGCTCATCGGCGATCGACTCTGCCAGAGTTGCCGCCGGGACCGGATGGGGGCGTCGCGACTCCTCGAATCGCTTGATGAGCACGTCGTCGTCGGCGTCCAGAAACAGCGTGGTGGTTGGTACACCGTCGGCAGCCAGGGTGCGCATCACCAGGTCGAGGTCGTCGAATTCGAGACCACCTCGGGTGTCCACCACCACTGCCAGCCGAGTGTGTGCACTCTCTGGGAGATCGGCTCGCCCCACCACCTCGACGATGAGGTCGGCCGGAAGATTGTCGATCACATAGAAACCCAGATCCTCCAGAGCCTTCGACGCCTGCGATCGCCCGGCCCCGGCCATGCCGGTTATGACCACCAGGTGCGGTCGCTCACGCACCGGCCGCCTCCAGCTCCAGCAGGTGCGGTTTCATCGCCGTCCCCCCGGCGTAGCCGCCCAGCGACCCTTCGTTTCCGACCACCCGACGGCAGGAGATCATCGGGGCGAATCGATTCTTGGCCATGGGCGCGCCAACCTCCCGAGCAACCCCCGAACGGCCGACCTGGGTCGCCGCCTCGGCGTAGGTCAAGGTCTCCCCCGGTGGCATCGAAGACCCGGGGAGCACTATCCGTTCGATCACACTCAGATCTATCACACTGCCGCTCCATGCGATACAACCGTCTCCGAGGACGGCCTCATACGGAGCCCACCACAGAGGTTCCGTGGAGGATGCCGTGAAGTCGCGCTGCGACGTCATTCGGAAGAACCTCCTTCAGTTGGTCGATTTCGGCTTCTCTGATCCGCTTGAGTGACCCGAACCGACGCAGGAGCGCCTTCTTGCGTGCCGGGCCGATCCCGGAGACGCTGTCGAGTACCGAGTCAACCATACGGCGACCGCGCAGGTTTCGGTGGTAGGCATTGGCGAACCGGTGAGCCTCGTCGCGGATGCGTTGCAACAGATACAGCGCCTCGTCTCCACGCGGGACCCGCAACCGGGATATCCAACTCGAGCTCGTCGACCACCTTCACCGCTCGCGACACCTGGCCCGCTCCCCCGTCAACCAGCAGCAGCGATGGCGGGTAGGCAAACTTGCCACGCTCTTCAACCGGCAATTCTCGCTCGACCAGATATGCCGTCAGCCGTCGCCGAAGCACTTCTTCCAAGGAGGCGAAGTCGTCCTGGCCTTCGACATGGCGCACCTTGAAGCGGCGGTATTGCCCCGGACGAGCGAGACCGTCTTCCATCACCACCATCGATCCCACCGTGTCACGTCCCTGGATGGTTGCGATGTCGTAGGCCTCGATCCGCAGCGGAGGTTCCGAAAGGCCGAGAGCCTCCTGTAGAGACCGGAGTGCCTTGGCGCGGGCGTTGTGGTCGTTCTGGCGGCGCAGTCTGTGTCGGGCGAAGGCTTCGCGAGCATTGGCCACTGCCGTCTCCATCAGACGGCGCTTTACACCACGCTGCGGTATACGAAGCGACACCCCGGCTTGCCGCCGGTACTCGAGCCAATCGGACCACAGGTTCACATCTGCCGGCAACGTCTGCACCAGGACCTCCTGTGGAGGCTTGTCAGACCCGTACGCCTGACTGAGCATCCTCTCGGTCAGTTCGGCGGTGGTCACGTCTTCGACCTTGTCGACAATCGTGCTCAAGCGGCCGCTGACCCGTCCATTCCGGATGTTGAGAACCACCAGCGACGCCTCGAGGTCGTCCTGCTCGATGGCAAAAAGGTCGAAGTCCTCTTTGCGGGTCGAAACCACCTCTTGCTTTGCGAGCGCCTTCTCGATGGCGGCCAGGCGATCACGGTGCCGCGCCGCAGCCTCGAACTGGAGTGCCTTCGAAGCCGCCTCCATATCCGACCTGATCTGTTCTCCGATCGAATCGGTGTTCCCGGTGAGGAATGCCGCCAGTCCGTCGACGTACTCCTGGTACTGCTGCTGGGTCACCTCTCCGACGCAGGGGCCAGAGCAGCGTTCGATGTCGAACAGCAGACACGGTCGTCCGATTGCTTGGTGCCGGCGAAACTTGGCATTGGAGCACGTGCGCACCGGAAAGGTTCTCAGCAGGAGATCGAGCGTCTGTCGGATCGCATAGGCGTGCGCGTATGGCCCGAAGTACTCGGTTCCGGCGCGGCGCCGGCCTCGCATCACCGTGGCCCGGGGCCATTCCTCGGAGCGAGTGATGGCCAGGAACGGATAGGACTTGTCGTCTCTGAGGCGGATGTTGAAGCGAGGCTTGTGTTTCTGAATGAGGGTGTACTCGAGCATGAGAGCCTCGACCTCGGTGTCGGTGACGATCCAGTCGACCGAGTCGGCCGCCGCCACCATCGCACGGGTTCGAAGAGGCAGGTCGCGCGAGAAGTATGAGCCGACCCGCTTGCGCAAAGACTTCGCCTTGCCGACGTAGAGAATCGCCCCGTGCTCGTCACGGAATTGATAGGCCCCCGGGCCATTGGGGATCTCTGCTGAAGGTGGGCGCTGCACAGCCCAGAGGGTAGGAAGTCTGGGAGTTCGAGTCGCGAGTGGGGAGTCGGGAGTCCAGACCCAGGAGTCCAGACCCAGGACTACCTACTCAGGACTTCTCTACAGGTAGTACTCCGGTATGCAATAGATGGCGAGCATGTAGCCCATCCCAGGCAGCATTGCCATTGGTACGACGGCCGTAGCCTTCCTCAGCCAAAGGTCCTGCGAGTACCCGTGCGTAACTCCCCGGTATGTTGCTCGTCAACCGCCCCCCCAACGCATCTTCATCGGCTCCACCTGGCTCCGAGCAGCCGGGGAAGGTGGGTCTGGGCCGCCAGCAGGGCATCATCGCCGGGGTCGAGCGATCTCTCCAGCAGCCGTTCGAGCTGCCAGCCGGCAGAGGCCGCCATCGTCAGCAGATCCCCGAGAGGCCGGTGATGGAAGACGATCGATCCGTCACCCGCCGGTTCGGTGGAGGCGCCTCGCTCCAAGTAGGCGCCCCAGCGCCACAACACCTCGCCGTCGACGGGATCTACGAACGGTCCCGACCCGGGGGCGGTATACACCGGGTGGTTGACGACGACGGCCAGCGACCCTCCGGGAGCGACGACTCGAGCTGCTTCTGCGAATAACGGAGCCGGGTCGGCGATGTGTTCCAACACCAGCACCGCGTAGGCCGCGTCCCAGGCCCCGGTGGCAAACGGAAGGCGACCGACATCAGCCACCACGGCCCGACCCCGCTGGGTCGCCACGCCCACCAGATCGAGAGAGCGGTCTACCCCGGCGAAGGCATGCCCGTCCAGCAGCCGGCCATCACCGCACCCGAGATCGAGAGTGCGGCTTGCTCCGATCCCGTCGAGGAGCTCGAAAAGCAGGGGGTCGACATCTCTCCCATAGGCCGCATCACCACTGACTTCCCCCCGCCACCACTCTGCAGCGGGTCCGTCCCAGCTCACCTGGCGAGCACCTCGCGCAGGAATTTGCCGGTGTAGGACTCGGTAATGGTGGCAATCTCCTCCGGGCTCCCGGCCGCCACCACCCGACCCCCCTCTTCCCCACCTTCGGGCCCGAGATCGATGATCCAATCCGCCGACTTCACCACATCGAGGTTGTGCTCGATCACCAGCACCGTGTTGCCGGCATCGACCAGCCTCTGCAGAACGATGAGCAGCTTGCGCACGTCCTCGAAGTGGAGGCCGGTGGTCGGCTCATCCAGGATGTAGAAAGTGCTCCCCGTCGACCGCTTGCCGAGCTCGCTGGCAAGTTTGACGCGTTGGGCCTCACCTCCCGAGAGAGTCGGCGCCGACTGCCCGAGACGGATGTAACCGAGCCCGACATCGAAGAGGGTCTGCAGCACCCGGGCGATCGGCGGCTGATTCTCGAAGAAAGCCAGCGCTTCCTCGACCGACATCTCCAGCACATCGGCGACCGAGTGGCCCTTCCACAGTATCTCCAGCGTCTCGCGGTTGTAGCGTCGCCCCTTGCACTGCTCACACGAGATGTACACGTCTGGAAGGAAGTGCATCTCGATCTTGATCGTTCCATCGCCCTTGCAGGTCTCGCAGCGGCCCCCTGCCACGTTGAACGAGAACCGCCCCGGCCGATACCCGCGCGCCTTGGCCTCGGGGACCGAAGCGAAGAGACTACGGATCCGATCGACCAGTTTGGTGTAGGTCGCGGCGTTGCTCCGTGGCGTGCGGCCGATCGGTGACTGGTCGATGTTTATGACCTTGTCGATCTGATCGAGGCCTTCGACTCGCTTGTGAGCGCCCGGCAGCTCCTTGGAGCGGTACAGCTCGAAATGCAACGCCTTGGAGAGGATCTCCTCGACGAGGGTCGACTTCCCGCTGCCGGACACTCCGGTGACGGCGATGAACAGCCCCAGCGGGAAATCGACGTCGATCGCCTGGAGGTTGTGCTCTCTGGCACCGAGGACCCGAATGACCCTCCCATCGCCCGGGCGCCGATGCTCGGGGATGGGGATGCGGCGCCGGCCAGCCAGATAGTCACCAGTTATCGATTCCGCCGCACCCGTGATGGCCTCCAATCGGCCCTCGGCCACAATGTGGCCCCCGTGCTCACCGGCCCCCGGACCGATGTCGACTATGTGATCTGCCGTCCGGATCGTTTCCTCGTCGTGCTCCACCACCACCACCGTGTTGCCGAGGTCGCGCAAGCGGAGCAACGTCTCGATGAGGCGCTGGTTGTCGCGCTGGTGTAGGCCGATCGAGGGTTCATCGAGGATGTAGAGCACGCCTACCAGGCCTGATCCGATCTGGGTGGCGAGGCGGATACGCTGCGCTTCCCCCCCCGCCAACGTCGCTGCCGACCTCCCCAGGGTGAGGTAGTCGAGGCCGACATCGAGCAAGAACGCCAGGCGGGCGCTCACCTCCTTGAGCACGGCTTCGGCGATCTTGCGATCGCGCCCGTCGAGCTCCAGCGCGATGAAGAACTCCGATGCAGCGCTCAATGAGAGCACCGACACCTCGTGAAGGTTGCGGCCTCCCACCGTGACCGCCAGCGAAGCCGGACTGAGGCGTGCTCCGTCGCAAGCCTCGCACGGGACCAGGCGCATGTACTGCTGATAGCCCTCGCGAGCGTTGTCGGTCTCAGCCGCATCATGGCGACGCTTCAGCCACGGCAGGAGACCCTCATACGATGTCTGGTACCGCCGCTGTCTCCCAAAACGATTGACGTACGAGACGGTTATGGGCTTCTCTCCCGTCCCCTCGAGGACCAGGGTCCGGGCCTTCTTGGTCAACTTCCGGAACGGAGTGCCCATGTCGAAGTCGTACTCCCGAGCCACCCCCTCGAGGACGCGCTGGTAGTACGACGACCGGTGTCGGCCCATCCAGGGGATGATCGCCCCGGCCGACAAGGACTTGTCCTCGTCGGGTATCGCCAAATGCCAATCGACCTGGTAGCGGGTGCCGATGCCGTTGCAGGCAGTGCACGCTCCGTACGGGCTGTTGAACGAGAAGTTGCGAGGCTGTAGCTCCTCGAAGGAGATGGAGCAGTGATCACACGCCAGATGCTGGCTGAAGGTGAGCGTCGGCCCCTCGATGATGTCGACGGTGGCGATGCCCTCCGCCAGGCGCAGTGCGGTCTCGAGTGAGTCGGTGAGACGGCGCTCGATCCCCTCCTTGCGCACCAGGCGATCCACCACCACCTCAATCGTGTGCTGGTAGTAACGATCGAGTTTGATGTTGTCGGTGAGATCGCAGACCTCGCCGTCGATTCGGGCGCGGCTGAATCCTTCCCGCCCCAACTCGGCGAGTAGTTGCTCGTACTCCCCCTTGCGGCCTCTGACCACCGGCGCCAGGACCTGGAATCGGGTTCCCTCTTCGAGCTCGAGGATCTGATCGACGATCTGTTGCGGAGTTTGACGCGACACTCGGCGCCCGCAATTCGGACAATGCGGGATCCCTATCCGGGCCCAGAGGAGACGCAGGTAGTCGTGGATCTCGGTGACCGTCCCCACGGTTGATCTGGGATTGCGGCTGGCGGTTTTCTGATCTATCGAGATGGCCGGCGACAAGCCCTCGATGAACTCCACATTCGGCTTCTCCATCTGGCCGAGAAACTGCCGTGCGTAGGCCGACAGGCTCTCGACATATCTGCGCTGTCCTTCGGCGTAGATGGTGTCGAAAGCAAGCGACGACTTGCCGGAACCGGATAGTCCGGTGAACACGATGAGTCGCTCGCGCGGCAGCGACAGCGACACGTTCTTGAGGTTGTGCTCGCGTGCACCCTTGATGATTATCGAATCGATTGCCACAGCCAGTTCCCAACGGAGGACGGCGATTGTAACTACCGCCTGTGACCGAATCTCAGGCGCGGGATTCGAGCCGAAGACCCACACATGGTGTGTTTCGCAGCCGATCCGATCAGCGGGCGTCCACGCCTTACCAATTCATGACGCGATTCGAACAGAGCTCAGATGGAGGTTGCCTATCATTGTCACCACCACCACGAGGAGCCGCACTTCATGTTCCGCCAGATCGGTACCGGGGAGATCATCCTGATCGTCGCTGTGCTTTTGCTGTTCTTCGGCTCCCGCAAGCTCCCCGACCTGGCGCGCGCCATCGGCAAGTCTGCTCGGGAGTTGCGCAAGGGGCTCAGCGGAGATGATGAAGACCAGGACCAGGACAATGCGGACGTAGCCGACTGAATCTGCCGGGAACCGCTTTGTCGACCCCCATGGGTTCGAGGTCGTCTCTTGGGCAACCAGTAGCCAGTAACCGGCAACATCTCTTCTTCTCTGGAACTGGATACTCGATCCCGCCGACCCAGAATGCGGGTTGACACCCCGACTACTCCTGGCGATAGGCCGCCTGGTACTGGATACTCGAATGGACCCGGCTAGACCTTGATCCCCTCCTACGCCTCGATCATCTCCTTCAGCTCCCGCTTCAGTTCGTTGACCTCGTCGCGTAATCGGGCGGCGTATTCGAACCTGAGCTCTCGAGCCGCCTCACGCATCTCCTCCTCCAGGCTCCGGATCAGCCGCTCCAGATCATCGGCGGGAAGGTCGAGCTCCGGTCGGGGGGCCACCTCACGGCGCCGCCGGTCCACGGCCGGCGCATCCGCCGAACCGATCAGCTCCAAGATGTCCGACACCTTCTTGCGGATCGTCTGCGGATCGATGCCGTGTTGGCGGTTGTACTCCCGCTGAAGTGCGCGGCGACGGTTGGTCTCGTTTAGAGCCCGCTGCATCGATCCCGTCACCTCGTCGGCGTACATGATGACCTGCCCGTCGACGTTGCGGGCGGCCCGTCCCATCGTCTGGATCAAGGAGGTCTCAGATCGTAAGAAGCCCTCCTTGTCGGCATCCAGGATCGCCACCAACCCCACTTCGGGAAGATCGAGCCCCTCTCGCAACAGGTTGATACCGACCAGCACATCGAATTCTCCGAGGCGCAGGTCGCGCAGGATCTGGACCCGCTCGAGGGTGTCGATCTCGGAGTGGAGATACCGAGCCCGCACCCCCATCTCCAGCAGGTAGTCGGTCAGGTCCTCGGACATCTTCTTGGTGAGCGTGGTAACCAGCACCCGCTGCTCCATTTCGACACGCTGTTGGATCTCATCGAGCAGATCGTCGATCTGGCCCTTGGTGGGCTTGACGATGACCTCGGGGTCCACCAACCCGGTGGGGCGGATGATCTGTTCGACGACTTGGCTGGAGTGCTCCAACTCCCAACTCCCCGGCGTCGCCGACAGCAGGATCGTCTGGTTGGTTCGCTCGAACCATTCGTCGAACCGGAGGGGCCGATTGTCCATGGCCGAGAGGAGCCTGAATCCATGCTCGACGAGAACCTCCTTGCGACTTCGGTCGCCCTCGTACTGGCCGTGAAGCTGTGGGATGGTCACATGGCTCTCGTCGAGAACCATGAGGAAGTCGTCAGGGAAGTAGTCCATCAGGGTGTACGGCGCCTCTCCCGGCTTCCGCCCGTCCAGGTGTCTCGAGTAATTCTCGATGCCGTTGCAGTAACCGAGCTCCCTCATCATCTCGAGGTCGTGTGCGGTACGCATGCGAAGCCGTTGAGCCTCCAACAGCTTGTCCCGTTCTTCGAGCCATTGGAGCCGTTCTGCCAGTTCCAATTCGATCGCGGTCGCCGCCGTCTCAATGCGCTCGTCGGTGGTGACGTAATGGGAGGCGGGGTAGATGATCATCTCCCCCAGTTCGCGTATCACCTCGCCCGTCACCGGGTTCATCTCCAGCATTCGTTCTACTTCGTCACCGAAATACTCGACTCGCACCAGGGTCTGCTCGTAAGACGGGAACACCTCGAGGGTGTCTCCCTTGACCCGGAATTTCCCCCGGGTGAGGTTCACCTCGTTTCGCTCGTACTGGATGTCCACCAGCTTCCGAATGGCATCGGACAACGGGAACTCGACTCCCTGGATCAGGCGCAACAACTGCCCCTCGTACTGCTCCGGGCTACCGAGTCCGTAGATGGCCGACACCGAGGCCACGATGATCACATCGCGTCGGGTGAGCAGCGCCGCGGTGGCCGAGTGTCGAAGGCGGTCGATCTCGTCGTTGACGCTCGAGTCCTTCTCTATGTAGGTGTCGCTCTGGGGGAGGTACGCCTCGGGCTGGTAGTAGTCGTAATACGAGACGAAGTACTCGACCCGGTTGTCGGGGAAGAACTGCCTGAACTCGTTGGCGAGCTGCGCAGCCAAGGCCTTGTTGGGGGCCAGCACCAGAGTGGGACGCTGAATGGCCTCGATGAGCCATGCGATGGTGGCCGACTTGCCCGACCCGGTGATTCCCATGAGGGTCTGGAACCGATCGCCCCGCGCCACTCCGGTAGCTAGAGCCGCGATCGCCTCCGGCTGATCACCGGACGGCTTGAAGTCGGATACGACACGGAACGGCTTCACGCCGGCAGCGTACTCACGGGGTGCGACAAGGAGCAGGACGGCGAGTCAGAGGCCGGTCACCCTATCCCACACGGCGCGGCACTCGCCTTCGAGGGTCGCCATGTCGCCGCCGTTGTCGATCACCAAATCAGCCGCCAGCAGGAACTCTTGGCGAGAAGGTTGACGTTCCATCACGGCTTGTATGTCGACTTCCGCCATCTGGTCGGGCCGGGCCGCTGCCCGCTTCAACCGGATCGCATCAGCAGCATCGACCACCACCACCGTCCATCCCTCGAACCAGTCACGAATGATCGGCATCTCGACCACGACATCGGCCGACGGAACGCGGTCGATCGCTTCCGTCAGCGACCGCCGGGTATAGGGATGGACGATTTGCTCGAGTTCGTTCAGGCGGTCGGCGTCGGCAAACACCAGGCGACCGAGCCGGGCCCGATCGATCACCCCATCGTCGGCCACCTCGGGCCAGCGTTGGAGGACTGCCCGGGTTGCTTCGGTGCCGGGCGCAAGAACTCGACGGGCGAATTCGTCGGACGAGAAGACCACCGCGCCGAATTCCATCAGTATTTTTGCAGCCGTCGACTTCCCTGAGCCGATGCCGCCGGAAAGGATCAGACGTGCCGCCACGTCCCAAGGCTACCGGGCGCTCGAATCCGGCTCGACTTCTGACCGCGCCGATCGAACGACCGAGTCTCCCGAACGGCGCCGGTCGCCCGTCTCGGTGACATCGACCGAACCTCAGTGAGCGTCGAGCCGCTCTGGGGTGGCGTCCGGATCCATGCTCTCCGCCAGAGCGTGGAATGCTCTGGCGACCTTGGAACGGGGGCTCAGAGCGAGAACCGGTATCCCCTCGTTGACCGATTGCGGGACCAGGCGATCGGAAGGAATTTCTCCCCCCACTCGAAGCCCGAGACTGCGCTCGACCTCGACGAGATCGAGGCGCGCCTTGGAGTTGGCTCGATTCACGACCAGTCGAATGCGGTCCATGTCGAATCCGAGCTGCAGCAGGCTGTCGAGAACGACCTTGGCGTTCTTGACCGACGGAAGATCCATATCGACAACGGCGATGACCTGATCTGCATGCTCCAGGAGCATCACCAGGCCATCATCGAACACCGGACCGGTATCGACTATGACCGTGTCGAACATCGACCTGAGGCGATCCACCACCGCAACCACCGACTTGGGTTCGATCTCACCGGCGCGCGTCGGCAGCAAAGGGGCGGGCAGCACGCGGATCCCGCTCTCGTGTCGCC
>JACZWZ010000011.1:27273-31905 GCA_022571885.1 Acidobacteriota bacterium | reverse complement strand
GTGACCACCGGGCGACCACCGAGCCCGGTCCCTCCGGTGAGCACCTCGGAGAGTGAGGAGATGTACCTCATCACAGTGGCCCGCGCCGTCGAGGATGGACGGACTGGTCCGGTGCCGATGACTGCGATCGCGGCCGACCTGGACGTTTCGGTAGCGTCGGCCAATGAGATGGTCCGCAAACTCGCCGGCCGCGATCTGCTGAGCTACGAGCCGTATCGCGGTGTCGAGCTGACGGCCGCCGGCAACCACGTGGCCGATCGAGTACTCAGGATTCGACGCCTCTGGGCTACTTTCCTCGCCGAGCACCTCGGCTTTGGCCCCAGCGATGCCGACGAGCAGGCGTGCCAGCTCGAACATGTCACCACCGAGGCGGCGGCGGATCGGCTGGCCGGTTTCCTCGGTGATCCCGAAGCCGGGCCGCTGGGCCGTCCGATACCGCGCAGCACCGCCCCGACCACACGACCCCCGAGTATTCGCCTAGCCGATTTGGGAGTCGGCGACGATGCCGAGGTTGTTTCGATTGCTTGCCCTGATCGGGCGCGCGAATTTCTGGCCAAAGAAGGGGTGGTACCGGGCGCCCATCTCTCGATCGCTGGAGTCGGGGCCTCCGGCCTGCTCGTCGATCTCGAAGGTGGCCCAGTTCATCTCAACCAGGAGCTCGCCGACACGATCGAGGTCCGCCGGCATTGACCGGAACTGATGGTGAGGAGCTTTCGGTGTTCGAGTCGGTGGATACACGTAGGCGACTCCCGACACCCGACTCCCGACACCCGACTCCCGACCAATCCAGGCACCCTTTAGGGATCAATCGGATCCCGACTCAGCTGGCTTCCGAGCATCACCAGCAGGGTGTCGCCGTCGATATCGCTTACCTGGAGGCCTTCGACGTAAGCAGTCGAGTGAAAGTGGACTACAAGTCCATGACCCATGGCAGAGCGGTAACCACCGGGCACCGCGGAGATGCGCTGGATGTCGTTGTCGATGATCGAGCACCGGCTCATGTCTCCGCAGAAGAGCGCACTGCCGGACCCGTCAATGACCCGATTGCCGATCATCGTTCCGACCGACATTTCGGTAATCACGATTCCGCGGGGTGCCGCTCCGATGACTATGTTGTCTTCGAAGGTCACCTTCGAAACATGTGCCACTATTCCCTCGAAGACCGGCCCTTCGATGCGACAACTCGACACGACTGAGGCCGGACGCGAGTCGGAGTTGATGATCTCGATACCTTGTGGCTTGGCTGCCCGTAGTCCCGAGATCTCGCAGTCGGTGATCTCGACCTCGGCGTCATGAGCGAAGACCCCATGCCATTGGGATTCGGTGATTCTGATTCCTTCGAGGACGACACCGACGGAGCTCCTGATGAAGACCCCCGAGTCGCCACCCCGTATCGAAAGATTGCTCAACGTGACGTCTTCGGTGTGTTTGATCGTCACCGCAGGCGAATCTGGAGAGCCGACTATGACCGTGCCCTGACTACCGATCAGCCGAAGCGGCTTGTCGATCACAATCGGGCCTTGGAACTCGTTGCCGGCGAGCATCAGAGTTGTGCCCGGTCGGGCGACCGCGATAGCTGCCCCCAGATCACCATCGACATCGACGACGGCGTCTCTGCTGCAAGCTGTCAGCGCCAGCATTGCGGCAACACCCAGCAACCACAGACGGGTCACTTGACCGATCCGCCCAACAACCCGGCTTCGAAGTACTTCTGGAACGCGAAGAAGATCCCCAACGGGACCAGCGCAGATACGAACACTCCTGCGCTGATGATGTCGATACCCGAACCGAACTGACCGAGACGGTTGCTGATGAACACCATGAGCGGCTTCTGCTCACCCGAAAAGACCAGGGCAACGAGAAGATCATTCCACGTCCAGGTGAACTGGAAGATCGCCAGCGACGCTATGGCCGGGAAGCCGAGCGGGAGAACTATTCGGTAGAAGATCCTCCACTCGCTGGCCCCGTCGATCCTGGCCGCTTCCATCAGGCTCTTGGGGAGCCCGGCGAAGTAGTTCCGCATCAGGAATACCGCAAACGGAAGCCCGAAGGCGGTATGAAACAGGACGACGGCGGGGATGCCGCTGACACCCACCGTCCGGAAGATACGGAACACCGGGATCAGCGCCATCTGGAGTGGCACCATCAGCATTGCCACGATCAAGAGAAACACCGCGTCCCGTCCCTTGAAGTCGATCCACGCCAGCGCGTAGCCTGCAGCGGCCGCAAGCAGGATCGGCAGCACCGTGCTTGGAATAGCTATGAGCAAGGTGTTGATCACCGCATCCACCAGTGTGTCGTTGCCGAGAAGATTCGAGTAGTTGTCGGTCGTCAATTGGCCCGGAGAGGTGACGGTGGTCCACCAGCCCGACTCGGCGACTTTCTCCAATGGTCGGAAGCTGGTGACCAACAGGCCGATGCCGGGGACCATCCAGAAGAGGGCCACAACAACGAGAAAGATCTGGACCGCGCTCTTGCTGAACCACTTCCTGACCCGGACCAATCCGCCGACCCGGCCGGTGCCGGTGACGACCCCCGCCGTCATGCGTCGGACTCGAGTCGGAAGCGGCGGATGTTGAACACCAGTATCGGAAGGATCAAGACAAAGAGAAAGACAGCGATGGCGGAGCCCATCCCGCGATCGCCCAAACCGGTGAAGGAGGTGCGCCACATCTCGAGGGCGATGACGTTGGC
The DNA here is from genome assembly GCA_022571885.1 of Acidobacteriota bacterium. Lineage (GTDB taxonomy): Bacteria > Actinomycetota > Acidimicrobiia > Spongiisociales > UBA11373 > JACZWZ01. Next base: position 29,211 of record JACZWZ010000011.1, on the reverse strand, counting down.
ATCATCCTGGACCGACCCGGGGGCGATTCCGATGATGAGATCGAACATCTTCAACGCGTTGATCGTCAGGGCCACAAACACCACAGCGATGATCGGCTTGAGGAGTGGGACGGTCACGCGCCTGAACACCTGCCATTCGTTGGCACCGTCGACTCTGGCTGCTTCCAGGGTTTCTTGCGGAAGCGACGCCAATCCTGCTGCGATGACCAGCAGCGCAAAGCCGCCCCAGATCCAGACGCCGGCGATGATCGCCGACAGCGTTATCAGATCCTCACCGAGCCAGGTGATCCCTCTCCAGGGCTTCCGAAACGTGCTGGCAGGAATCTCCACCCGGTAAGTTCCCGGATCGAGCCCGGATGCGTCGAACGAACCATCTGGGCCGGACCGGACGGTTTGGACCGTCGCACCAGAACTGTCGATGATCTCCACCGTGATCCCGGGGATGCCTCTCTCGGCCGGGTCAACGATCCCCTTGATGTTGTCGCCGGGCGTGGTGTCCCTCCACACCACTCCGGTGATCGTGCCCGAACCCGCCGGGGTTGGTGCAAATGCCTGCACCGCCTCCGCCGGGAGGGCAGCATCAGTGAGCCGCAACACTCCCAGCATGGCGACTCCGCCACCGGGACCGATTTCTAACACCTGAGCGATGGCGTCGCCCGGTTCTTCCTGAATCAACCCGTCGTGTGAAGCGGCGGCACCGGGATAGTCTCCCTCCGGGTTGAAAATGGCCCGGGGTATGTTTGCCACCGCATTGAGCAGCCCGGTTTCCGGGTCGGCGTCGTACATGAAGCGCCAGATGATCCCCGACGAGAGCACCGCGATAGCTGCCGGCATGAAGAGGATGACGCGGAAGGCGCTTCTCCACCTGACCTTTTGCGAGAGAACGGCGAGGGCCAAGCCCAAGGTGGTCACGAAGGTGGGGAACACCACCACCCAGATCATGCTGTTGCGAAAGCCGGTGCGCATTCGATCCAGGCGAAGCATGCGCCGGTAGTTGTCCAGGCCGACGAATTCCTCACCGAAGCGGTCGAAGAAGCTGAGACGGATGGTCTCGATGGTGGGGTAGACCACCAGCACACCGAGTACAAAGAGAGCCGGTGCCAGGAACAGCAAGGCGATCAGCCATCTTCGCTTCCGCATTCGAAGCCTCCCTACTTGCCCCGAGGGGAACCTAGCGATCTCGAACGCGGGTCGGGGAGGGGTTGAACCCCTCCCCGACGCTCGCATCTGCTTGGGCTAATCAGCCGGCAAAGGCGGCTTCAGCCTCTTGCTGTATCTGAGCGAGGATCGCGTCCACGTCCCCCTGGTTGCCGAGCCACTCCTGCAGCCCGCCCCAGATGCCGGCGCCACCGGTGGCCCCGAGGGCCGCCGGGACGAGGTCCGACCCGTCGAATCTGAAGGCGTCAGCGTTGGCAAGCGCTTCGGCTGCGCGCCTCGTAATCGCATCCGGATAGACCGAGCTGTCGACCTTCCGGTTCATCGACGAGAATCCGCCTTGTGCCGCCCAGATCTCAGCCGACTCGGGTCCGGCTAGATACCGCAGGAACGCCATGGCGGCCTCGGTCCCGGTGAAGGTAACGGCCACGTCCCCACCGCCGATGACGGAGGGTCCTGAACCGTCGATGCTCGGGAAATCGAAGAAATCGAATCCCGTGCCCGCCACTGCGGTCGTCTCACCGGCAATGACCCCGGCGACGAAGTCACCCTCGTAGACGACGGCAGCATCACCCGCCGTGTAGACGTCGGTCACCGAATCGACAAATCCGGTCTGCAGCGCATTCGCCGAACCACCGTTCATGAAGTCCTCGGTGAGAATCTGACCGAGGAACTCGAGGGTGTCCTTTACGGTCTGGTCCTCCCACGACAACTCGCCCGTGAACAGGGCGTCATAGTTGTCGGATCCGGCGACGCGGATGTACGCATTCTCGAACCAGTCGG
>JACZWZ010000011.1:0-27263 GCA_022571885.1 Acidobacteriota bacterium | reverse complement strand
AGGGTCCATCCATCGGCGCCGCCGACGGAGATGGCACCTCGGCCGGCGTCGACCAATGCCTGCGAAACGGCAATCCACTCGTCCCAGGTCGAGGGCGGCTCAACGCCGGCGGCATCGAACGCCGCCACGTCGTACCACACGGTCGACTTGTTGGCACCCTTGAACCACACGCCGTAGAGAGTTCCATCGACCGTGCCGAGGTCGCGCCACACACTGGCGTAGTTGTCGTTGACAATGCTGCCCACCGCACCATTGATGTCGACCAGAGCACCGCGGGCCACCAGGTCGACCATCAGGCCCGGCTGTGGCAGGAACGCCACGTCGGGTGGGTCGCCACCTTCGACTCGGGTCGAAAGGACCGTCGAGGCATCGGTAGCCACCCCGGTATAGGTGACGTCTACACCGGTGTCGGCCTCGAATTGGGCGATCACCATCGCAAAGTTCGTGCCCTCGGCCGAATCGTCGGCCCAGACTGCAAATACCTCCAGGGATTGACCCGAGATATCGGCGGCTTCGTCGTCGTCCCCACAAGCCGCAGCTACCAGGGCCAACACAGCGAGTACCGCCAGGAATCGCCATCGCTTGAAATGCATAATTTCCTCCTAACCAGCCCGCGAAAACCGCGGCCGGATCGCTGCCGACCCTACCCGGCCCCCTCGATCTACGACGGGAAAAGTGGCCGGCGTGGATCCACAATCAGCTTTCACCGGAGCAAGATCCGAAGACGCCGCACCTCCCCGGCGCGGAGGGCGACAGCATCGCCACCCTCGAGCACGGGGCTCTCGACGGTGGCTGTGCGCCCGTTTCGGAACTCGATCTCGAAGGCGGCAGGACGGGCGCCGTCCGGTCCGTATGTGTCGCGCCTACCCGGATTGAGGTAGACGCACAGCCCGCGACCCATGAACCGGAACCCGAACGAACCGGCCGGAAGATCGACGTGAGAGAATCCGGCGATTAGATCGAAGGCCTTCGCAGTGCGCGGCTCATCAGTGAACAACCACCCGGGTAGCAACGGCTTCGGGGCGAACTCGAGCATCCCTTCTGTCAGGCGGAATGGCCGAGGTCCCACCGTTGCCAGCAACCAGATGCTGATGAACTCGGCCGTCATCCCCGACAAACGCGGTTGGTAGCCCCGACCGTGTTCACCGGGGTCGGGATAAGCACTGGAGACTATGAACGAGGAACCTTCCAGCGGGCTTCGTCCATAGACGGCCGGGTCGAGGAACGGCGGGAGAGCCCGTACCGCGTCCTCCCAGAACTCGGCCTCGAGTCCGCTACGCAGCACTTCGAGCAGGTACTTGTATTCCATGTGGGTATACACCGACTCGTTCTCGAGCCACCCGGGTGGGTAGGCACCGACTGCGCGTCCGAGTTCGGGATCGGCGTCGACCATCGGTCCATTCGTTTTATACATCTGTAGTTCTGCGTCGTAGAGCGATGACGCTCGAACGGCCTCGTAGATTGCGAGGGCATCCTGCGGAAACTCCCGCAACCAGTGCACGGCACCCTCGAGGAACGGCTCGGTCGGTGAACCAACGAACGCATCGGGGAGGACCTTGCCGGTCGCTGCCACCGCTCCCTGGGGCCGATGCACAAAATAGGTGTGAGGGATTCCGGCGGCCGAGACGACGTCGTCACGCCCCGACCCGAGGAAGATATTGTCGAGGACGAGGAGCGCAGCCTCACAGAACACCACCAGATCTTGCGCCGCCAGAGACCGGCGCAACCCAGACACGCCCAACCGCACCGTTGCGCGGTACCTCTCCTTTGCATCGCTGGCGAGGTTCCAGAATTCGGTGGCGGTCAGGTTTCCGGCGGCACGATCGGTGGCGAGGGGCGTCAGGACCTCGATGAGGTCGGCCAGCTCGTCGAACACCTCCACAGTCCCGAGCTGAAGGGTGCCGATCCACTCGAGAACCAGGCGCACCAGTCGTCGGAGCTCGATGGTCTCAGAGAGGCCGGAGCCGAACAGACCCGGCAAGCCGTTGAGGGAATCGTTCCAACCCGGCTTGCCGGCCTCCATCTCGATTCCAAGCCCGGAAGGATCGAGAGTGGCGAGTCGGGTGGTGGCCAGCAGCAGGAGCTTGACCAACAGAGTCGAGCGGAAAACCTCGCCCGAATCGGAGCGAGCCCGGTACGGGTCCGTAACCCTGGCGGCGATCATGGCAACCTTGTCTGCATCCCTCCCCACTGCATCCAGCTGCCTGCACTCGCCCTCCCTCCAGACGATGCGCCGGCTCCTGGGGCGCACGGTGTCCGGGTTGTCGAACCATGTGTATCCGCCGTCGAGCAGAATCTGCGATAGGCGATCGGGGAACACCGACAGGTAGCTCTCGAGGAGGTCGAGGGCGTAGTGCCAGTGATCGATCCAGAACCCTGCATGAGTACTGCCGACCTCTTCGGCGGCCAGAAACACAAACGCGTCGGCGAGGGCGGCCTGCGGAGGCAGACTTCCCGTAGCGTCTTCCAGCCACATGGCCAATCGACCGATAGAAAATGGTCCTCCCATGAGTGTCGTGATGGTGTCCTGTGCCTGGCTCTCAGACACCCACCGTCGTGTCCAGTCGGCCGCCATCTCCGGGTGAAGAACCCGGTAGGTCTGCGGAAGAATCTCCAATGGGTTATATCCGTCGAGCTGAATCAAACCGAAGAACAGCTTCAGATTGATGTCTCCTGAATCGGGGAAGAACCAGATGTCGTTCCGCCGGTTCTGTGCCGTGTTCCGATAGTGGCCGAGCCCCTCAGAGAGGTAGGTAGGGGTGAGGGTGAACTGGTGGTAGTCGCGCTCCAGGTCGCCGTTCTGATGGGAGTAGGCGTAGACCGCCGTCGGACCGCTTGCCGAATCGAGAGTCACCGGCATTCCGCCCCTGATGACGTTGTCCAGGAAGTTCTGGCGGCAGTACGCATCGAATTCTCCAGTCGACGAGACCGTGGCGCCGAGATCTGCGATGGCATCGATCAGAAGCCGATTCTCGTCTCTCAGGCTCGCCCAATCCGATCGCACCAGCAGGCTGAGCGGTTCGATGTCTGCCTCACGTTCGACCGTTCCCAGCACCGAGATCAACTCGCACCTCCCGTAGGCGGCGAGCCGGTCGTCCAGCGCGGTGAAGGCGCAAGGAGTTCTTCCCTGCCACATCTGAAGGGAACCCTGCACCGCGGCGAAGCCGCCGTGGTCGAACACGAGGGGCCGGTCGAAGGCGAACTGGTCGCCGAACACCGCGGTCGGATCGACGGCCTGATGAGTCGCCCCCGAAAGGGCCGATGACAAATAGAAGTTGGCGCCCGGCACCGATTCGATCCGCGCGCTGTCCGCCGCCGACTGTTTGAGACGAAAGAGCATCGCACCAGCGTGGTGATCAATTCCAATCATCGCCTCGATGTGTCGGGGGATCACCTTGATCCCGTGTTGATCGATCCCGAACGGAAGCACCCGGGGAGCACCGTCCAGCCACTCGAGGCGTCGATCCCGGCCCGACGTGTCGTGAACAGCAACCGTGCGCACCAGACCTGCCGCCCTCTGCCCTGGAAGTGTGTGATAGGTCACGGTCACTTCGACTCCCAGTCTGTCGTTGCGCTCTTCAATCGTGAATTCCGCCGGAGTGACTCGGAGTATCTGCTCCACATCCGGCTCCACTGTTCGCCGAAAGGGCTCGTAGGTACTGGTTCCGTCGATGCGGAGAAAGGTCCGGAAACCCTCGGTCATCACGCGGCCGCACGCCTTGTTGAACGACATGAACTCGAGCACTTGCCCGTCGCGGTCCGCCGCGCCGAGGCCGGCTATCGCCTGGCCGCGATTTACCCAGAAGGTCCATGCTGGGACGCCCCAGGGTCCGGCAATGCCGGGCAGGAAGCTCGAGAAGGGTTTCGCCCAGTTGTAGTTGCGGATCTCGAAACTGTGATCAGCCGCCTCGATGGCAAACGTTGGTACCGGCGTCTTCATGCCGGCCTTCTCACGCGACGGAGCACCGGCGCCGGAACCTCCGGCCAGATTCCTCATGACACCCGAACCTAGTCAACGAGAAATGGCCCGAGAGGATGCCGAGTCTCGTGCGAGATTCAATTCCCACGTCGCAGGTTCCATCCCGCGGTGGCGTAGGCACCGAGACCCACCGACAGAGCTGCCAGGTAGACGAAGCCGGCGATAAGAGGCAGCAGCCACATCGCCCCTCTCCAGACCACCACGCCGACCACCAACGCTGCCGCCACACCTCCACGATCTCGCAGCAGCACTACACCGAACCGGGTGACCGCCGGGATCGGGCCCAATATCAGCGCCAGCAACCACGCCAGCAGCACGAAGATGGCGACCGGCATCCCGACCAGAGTGAGGAACAGTGGCATCGCCACAAGGGGTGGAGCGACGAGAATCCCGAGTCCTACGATTCCGGATCGCAGCGGACGATCCTCGACCTCTCGGACCGCACGTTCCGAGGTCGACCTGAAGACCCACGATGCCGTGAGTCCGGCCACGATCAACGAGAACAGGCTGAGCACCGAGACGACTCGGGTCACCGCCTTGGCCCAGACCGGGGCCAGGACGGTGCGCCGGATGAACTGTCCGCCGATGACGACATCGTCGGAAACCGCGGCATCTGCCGACGCCCGGTAGAGCACATCACCGAGGACGCGGGTACCCGACCCCAAGGTCAACGAGTTCACCTTCACCAGGACGTTGCCGCCGATTTCGCCATCTATCCCGAGGCGAATCGCCTGCAGTCGCAGGTCGCGGCCGACCGAACCCGAGATCGACACCTCGCCTCCAATGAGCAGAATATCCCGACCCACCGACCCGACCACGTCGGTCTCGACCACGAAAGCTGCCAGGTCGTCTTGCACGGAGCCACCGATGTCGAGCCGGATACCGGCGATCCTGACCGCGCCGCCAACCTCGCCGCTGATCTCGGTTCGCCCACCCACCATGGCGATCACGTCGCCTTCCACTGTTCCGCTTATCCGCAGTTCGCCGCTGATGGCGATGACATCGCCACGAACCGTGCCTTCGATACTCACCAGGTTGCCGATCGCGTACAGATCCTCGTCGACGACGTCGCCGACGGGGACGATGATCCGCCCCGTTACCCGCAGGCTGCCGAGTACCAGCGGAAGACCCGCCAGCACGATGAGAGTGATTCCGAAGAAACGACGGGGTGCAGAATTGGTCATCGCTCGATCACGAGGTGCAGGTTACGCGACAGGAGGCAGGAGGCATCAGGTGTTAGGTGTTAGGTGTTAGGCAATCTAAGAGGTCGCGGCTCTTTCGGGAGTCGGGAGTCGGGAGTCGCTAGAGCGGGATCGCGTCCTTTACCCAATCGAGCAACGGCCAGGGCACAAAACCGACCACGATTGTCACCACGGCCGCCACCCCCACCGCAAACCGGGTCCCCAAGCGCACCTGCGGATGCGCAGCATCTTCGGCCTCCGGCTGCATGTACATGACGACGATGAGCCGGAGATAGAAGAACAGCCCGCCCACGGCCGCAACCAGGCCCAGGATGACAAGCCACAGATAATCGGCGTCGATGGCGGCGCGGAACACCGCGGCCTTACCGATGAACCCGGAAGTGAGTGGAATTCCGGCCATGGACAGCATGAAGAGCCCCATCGCCGCAGCCAGCAGTGGGGATCGACCGGACAGGCCGGCGTAATCGGACAGCGGGGACCGACCGGTCAGAGCGCCCGAGACGACCGCGGCGATGGCGAAGGCGCCCACCACTTGAAACGCGTATGTGGAGACGTAGAACCACATGTCACCGATGCCCGCCGGGCCGGCCACGAGCGCGGTCATGATGAAGCCGGCGTGAGCCACCGACGAATAGGCCAACATCCGCTTCAAATCGGTCTGGGCGATGGCGAACAGGGTGCCGATGATCACCGACGATGCCGCCATCACCGCAATCGCCGGCGCCCAATCATCGATGTAGGACCCGAGCGGAACGACCAGCACGCGAGCCATGGCGGCGAATCCGGCGATCTTGGCGCCGGCCGCCAGGAACCCGGTCACGCCTCCCGGTGATCCCTGGTACACGTCCGGAGCCCACACATGGAAAGGGGCGGCCGACACTTTGAAGCCGAGTCCCACCAGAAGCAGGGCAATCCCCGCCAGAAGGATTCCCGGCCGCAAGATCAGTGTCGAGTCGAGGAAGGCCTTCGCTCCGTACATGGATGTGGTGCCGGTGGCGGCGAATATCAGGGCGATGCCGTACAGGAACACCGCCGAGGCGAGCGACCCCAACAAGAAATACTTGAGAGCAGCCTCGTCGGCACCCTCCCCCTTGCGCGTAAAGCCGGCAAGAACGTAAAGGCTGATCGAAAACACCTCTAGAGCGATGAACAGCATTATCAGGTTGGCCGATGCCGCCATCAGGTGTGCCCCCGAGGCCGCGATCAGAGACAGCGCGACGAACTCGGCACCGCGTCGCCCGACGCCCCGAACCAGCTGCCAACCGGCCATCAGCCCGAGTCCGGCGATCGGGAAGACCAGCATCCCCGCAAAGGACGAGAAGCCGTCCACCGCCAGCATGTCCGAGAAGAAGAGTTCGCCGTCATCTCCCCGGTGCTCGATCCACTGCCATACCGAAGCCGTGGTGGCGCCGACGAAACCAAGGGCGGCTGCGATCCCCCACCACCGATGGGTCATCTGGAAAGTGACATCCACCATCAGCAGCAGCACCACCGCGGTAACGATGATCACCGTGGGGGCGATGGCCAAGAAGTCCAAGTTCATTGGAGCACCTCCATCGGCTTCCCGATGCCCGATGCCCGTTGTCCGACACCCGATTCAGAGCCCGAACCACAGCTCCCGGTATCGGGTATCGGGTATCGGGTATCGGGTGTCGGAGTCATCATTCCGCCACCTCCACCGCGATATCGCCCGTACTCCCGAATTCCGGCACCACGTAATCCGTCTGCTCCTCGATTCTCTCGAGAATCGCGTCTACCGAAGGTTCGATGATTTCGAGCGCCGGCTTTGGGTAGACGCCCAGGAACACCACCAGCGCCGCCATCGGGATGATGATGATCTTTTCCCTCACACTGAGGTCGCTGAGCCCCCGGTTGGCCTCCACGGTGATTTCTCCGGTGAACATGCGTTGGTAGGCCCACAACAGATAGACCGCGGCGAGCACAACACCGAACGTTGCCGCGATGGCGTAACCGGGCAGTGAAAGGTACGAACCGAGCAGCACAAAGAACTCTCCCACGAACCCGTTCAGCCCGGGGAGTCCGATCGATGCGAATGCGGTAAAGAGGAAGGCACCGGCAAGAAGGGGCATCACGGTCGCCAACCCTCCGAACTCACTGATCTGGCGGGTATGGCGTCGTTCGTAGATCATGCCGACCAGGAGGAACAGCAGGCCGGTGGTAAGTCCATGGTTCACCATTTGGATGACACCACCCTGAAGACTCTGGGTGGTGAGAGCGAACACTCCCAGCACGACGAAGCCCAGGTGGCTCACCGATGAGTAGGCGACCAAACGTTTGATGTCGGTCTGGACGATGGCGACGATCGCGCCATAGAGAATCCCGATCACAGCCAACACGGCCAGAACCGGAACCAGATCCACTGCCGCCTTCGGAAACAACGTGAGGTTGAATCTGATGAGCCCATAGACACCGAGTTTCAGGAGGACCCCCGCCAGAATCACCGATCCCCCGGTCGGCGCCTCGACGTGGGCGTCGGGCAACCAAGTGTGAAATGGGAACACCGGAACCTTGATCGCAAACGAAATACCAAAGGCACCAAACAACCAAAGCTGAGCGTTGCGGGTCAGATCGGCACCGAGCAGTTCGACGAAGTCGAACGTCGGACCGCCCAGCTGGTCGGACACGAGGAAACCGAGAGACAGAATTCCGGCAAACATCAGCGCCGACCCGAATGCCGTGAAAATGAAGAACTTCACCGCAGCATGGACCCGCCGCTCGCCTCCCCAGATCCCGATGATGAAGTACATCGGCACCAGCATCGCCTCCCAGAAGATGAAGAAGACCAGTAGATCGAGCGACAGGAACACACCGGTGATCCCTGCCTGGAGAAACAGCATCGAGGCGGCGTACTGCCGTACCCGGTGAGTGATGGCGGTGCTCGCGAGCAGTGCTATTGGGAACAGGAAGGCGGTGAGTACCACCATCAGCAACGAGATTCCGTCGACACCGAGATGCCAACCGACCCCCCAGGGCTCATGCCAGGTGGATTTCTCGACGAACTGAAACCCGGCCTCACCCGATTCGAAGGCAAACAGCAGCCATGCCGCGCCACCGAATGTCACCAGTGACGAGGTGATGGAGAGCGGCAGCGCCAGTTCGTCGCGTTTCACCAGGAGAACTGCCAGACCGCCAGCAACCGGCAGCGCGATCAGGGCGGAAAGGATTGGGAAATCCATCAAGAAGCCCCCAGTCGCCAGTCGCCAGTCGCCAGTCGCCAGTCGCGCCTCGTTTCCCGTCTCCCGTTTCCCGTTTCCCGAATTCTGTTGCGGGTCTTCTGGAGACTGGAGACTGGAGACTGGAGACTCGGCTGACGACCGGCCGCGGGATTCAACATCAGATCCCTCCCCTGCTCAGGAACCACGCCAGCAAGCCCACGGCTCCGGCGATGATCGCCAATCCGTAGCTACGGACGAAACCGGTTTGAAGCGGCCGCAGCCACCCGCCCGCCTTGCGAGTGAGAGACCCGATCCCCTCAACCGCTCCGTCGATCCCCCGAACGTCGAAGCGGAAAGCGAGCCAGTCCGCGCCCAGCTTGCCTCCCCCGGCGAACACACCGGCGTAGACGTCATCGATGTAATAGCCATTCCCGAGCAACCTCCATCCGAGTCCGTCCTCCACCGGCACCCGACTTCGATACCTGAGGATGGCGGCCCCGATCCCGATGATTCCGGCTGCAACCGAGACCGCGGCCAGGATCCAAGCGAGCGAGCCGTCGGGGGCATGTGCCAGGTGGACCGCTTCGAAGACCGGGTCCAGGAAGTGCTCCAGCGTTGCCTTGAACGGAGTGTTCACCAGTCCACCCACGACCGAGAGACCGGCCAGCACGACGAGCGGGACGGTCATCAGCCTGGGCGATTCATGCGGCTCAACACCGTCATCCCAACGAGGTTCACCGAAGAAGGTGAGCCACATCATCCGGGTCATGTAGAACGCGGTCAACAGGGCGGTCACCAGCCCGACACCCCACAACACCTGCCACAGACCGCCGCGCTCGAATACGACACCCAGGATCTCGTCCTTCGACCAGAAGCCGGCGAAGGGAGGGATGCCCGAGATGGCAAGCCAGGCGATCGCCATGGTGGCGAAGGTGACCGGCATCTTGCGCGCCAGACCACCCATCTTGTGCATGTCCTGCTCGCCCGACATTCCATGGATGACCGACCCCGCGCCGAGGAACAACAGCGCTTTGAAGAACGCATGGGTCATGAGGTGGAACACTCCGGCCGTGTATGCGGCAGCACCAACTCCCATGAACATGTACCCCAATTGGCTGATCGTCGAGTAGGCAAGCACCCGCTTGATGTCGCGTTGGGCAATCGCAATGGTGGCGGCGAACAACGCGGTGGCACCACCGACAACGGCCACGGTGGCAGCCGCAATCGGGGCGAGTTCGAAGATGGCGCCGGTCCTGGCGACCATGTACACCCCCGCGGTCACCATCGTGGCGGCATGGATCAGCGCCGAGACCGGTGTCGGACCTTCCATCGCATCCGGCAACCACACGTAGAGCGGAAGCTGGGCCGACTTGCCTGCTGCCCCGACCAACAGCAGCAGCGCGATGGCGGTTGCCATTGTGACGGTCAGCTCACCGCGGTGGGCACCCTCGAACACGGTATCGAATCCCAACGACCCGAACACCGAGAAGATCAGCATCAGGGCGAGGATGAAACCGACGTCGCCCACCCGGTTGACGATGAAGGCTTTCTTACCAGCGGCGGCTGCGATGGGTCGCTCGAACCAGAATGAGATCAGCAGGTAGGACGAAAGGCCCACCAACTCCCAGCCCACGAAGAGAAGGGCAAAGTTGTTGGCCAACACCAAGATGAGCATTGAGGTGATGAACAGGTTCAGGTACGAGAAGAAACGCCCGAATCCGGGATCGCCACGCATGTACCCGATCGAATACAAGTGGATCAGCGAACCGACCCCCGTGACCACCAGCGTCATGAGAGCCGAGAGCTGGTCCCACCGCAGTTCGGCCTCGACGCCGAACGCCGGCAGCCACTCGAACCAACGGACCGTCTCCGCCGGCCCGTCACCGTTGATGAAGTCGAACGCCAAGACCACTGCGATGAGGAACGATCCAACGACGGCCAGGGTGGCGACGATCCCGGCACCGGGTTCGCCGATCCTCTTCCCGAACCCGAAGAGCAGCAGCATTCCCCCCATCGGGAGAAAGATGATGAGTGAGAGAGACAGATCCATCAGCCGCGCAACTGCGTCAACTCGTCTACCGAAGCCGTCTGTCTGCGCCGGAAGACCGCGATGATGATCGCCAACCCCACCACCACCTCCGCCGCGGCCACCACCATCACGAAGAACACCGCGACCTGGCCTTCGAGAACGTTCAACTCGCGGCCGGCGGCCACGAACGTGAGGTTCACCGCGTTCAGCATCAACTCGATCGACATGAACATCACGAGGGCATTACGCCGCAGCAGCATCCCGCCGGCACCGATGATGAACAGCACCGCCGCCAGCGCCATGTACCACCCAGGGGTCACCGCCATGGGTCCACCTCGGCGTCGTCATCGTCCTTGAAGAAGGCAAGGGCTATCGCCCCCGCCGCCGCCACAATCAGCAGCAACCCGGTGATCTCGAACGGGAGCACCCACCTCTTGAACAGCTCATCGCCGATCGCCTCCACAGTGCCGTTGACCGGATCGAGCGGATTACGGATACCGGTGGTCCAGGCCAACCGCCCGGCAACAACCACCGCTGCTCCGAACGACAGGATGAGCACCAGCGCCAGTGGTCGCTGGATCGGAAGGTTCTCGGTCCGGTCTTCCTCCTTGTCCACCCCGATGAGCATGATGACGAACAGGAACAGCGTCATCACGGCTCCCGCATAGACGATCACCTGGACGACCGCTATGAAATGGGCCGAATTCGAAACGTAGAAGACCGCGATCGAGAACATCGTCATCATCAGGCCCATTGCCGAGTACACCGGATTACGCGCCCAGACCATCGTGATCGCACCGAACAACGCGGCCAGGCCGAAGATGACGAAGACAACCGTCTCGACCATCAGGAATTGTCCTCGAACTCTCCTGGGGACTGAGAACTTGGGTCCGTGTGTCCGGTCTCGTTTCCCGTTTCCCGTTTCCCGTTACCCGAATTCCGTTGACCGTGTTCCGTTGTTCGTCTTCCCGGCGGACCGGGCTCTTCGGGAGACCGGAGAATTGAGACCGGAGACCGGGCTTCTCTCGTTCGCCGTTTCCCGTTTCCCGAATTCTGTTCTGGGTCTTGTGGAGACTGGAGACCGGAGACTGGAGACTGCCCGGACTCCGGCGGCCGCAATCCCACGCCGGCGGTGGGCGTCCAGCCAACGACTCCCTCGTAGGAGGCTCTGCCGGCAGGAGCGGTCGCCCGCATCCAACCGTCGCCCCGTCGCAGCTCGTCGAGATCGATGAGGATGCTGTCCGGCTCGGGGTGCGGGACCGACCCGTCTGGATTCATCGTGAGCTCGCTCTTGGTGTAGATCGCGTCCTGGCGATCTCCCACCGACATTTCGAACAGATGGGTCATCGTGATGGCCTCGGTCGGGCAGGCTTCGACACACAATCCGCAGAAGATGCAGCGAAGCATGTTGATCTCGAACACGAAGCCGAACCGCTCCCCGGGACTCACCGGATCATCGACCGGGTTCTCGGCACCGCGAACGTAGATGCACAGAGCCGGGCACACACCGGCACAGAGTTCGCAGCCGATGCACTTCTCCATGCCATCCGGGTACCGGTTGAGCACATGCCGGCCGTGGAAGCGTTGCGGCTTGGTCCGCTTCTGCTCCGGATACTGCGTGGTCACCTTGCGCTTGAAGATCTGACGAAGCGTCACTGCAAACCCGGCAACCGGATCGAACAAGCCCATCAGCGCATCACCCCTCTCATGACCACGGTGCCCCAAATGAACGGAATGCCTGCACCAGAGTGAACAGGATCAGCCAGGCGAGCCCGGCCGGGATCAGCCGCTTCCACCCCAATGTCATGAGCTGGTCGTATCGCATGCGCGGCAGGGTCGCTCGCAGCCAGACGAATATGAAGAGCAGGGCGTAGGTCTTGAGCAGGAACCACATGATCGGCATCGCCCATGCGATGCCGGATGGGAGACCGAAGTCTGGGCCCAGCCACCCACCCAAGAACACGGTCACCGCGATCGCCGAGACATTGAACATGTTGATGTATTCCGCCAAGAAGAAGAACGCGAAACGGATGCCGGAGTACTCGGTGTGGTAGCCACCGACGATCTCGGACTCGGCCTCGACCAGATCGAACGGGGCACGGTTGGTTTCGGCGACCGCGGCGATCATGAAGATGATGAACGAGGGCAGCAGCCAGAAGACAAACCATCCGGGGATGAACCCGCGGAAGGATCCCTGCTGGAGTTCCACCAGACGCGACAACGACATCGTCCCGACCCCCACCGACCCATCGGCGATCTGGATCGATGCGAACAACACCACCGGTACCAGCGCCAAACCCATTGCCGCCTCGTACGAGATCATCTGGGCCGTCGCCCGCACCCCGCCGAGCAACGGGTACTTGGAACCGGATGCCCAGCCGGCGAGCACGATCGAATAGACGGCCAGTGATGACATCGCCAGGATGAACAGCAGCCCGACGTTGAGATCGGCCCCCTGCAGTGTGACCACCGTGTTGCCGATCGTGATCGGTTCTCCGAACGGGATCACCATGAATATGAGAAACGCCGGGATCATCGCCGCCACCGGAGCGGCCAGGTACATGCCCAGCTCGACCTTGCGGGGGGTTATCTGCTCCTTGAAGAACAGCTTTATTCCATCGGCCAGCGTCTGCAGCAGGCCCATCGGCCCGGCCCGGTTGGGGCCGATCCGATTCTGCATGAACGCCACCACCCTGCGCTCGAACCACACGAGGAAGAGCGTGTTCACCATGAGGATGGCAAATACAACCACGGTCTTCACCACCGCCGACCAGAAGGCATTGCCGAAGATCGCTTCGAGGACCGCGGTCATGTCACCTTCTCCACCGTCACCGATGGATCGGATCCAACGGACACACCCAGGTTGAACGGGAGGTAGACCACACCCGGAGAAAGAGACGGATCGACCGCGGCATCGACCTCGGCACTTCCGTCCGATCCGCTGACCCTCACCTGATCCCCGACGGCAACACCCAGCGACGAAGCATCGTCGGGATGGAGGTGAAGAACCGGCTTCTGGGTCAGTTTCGCCAACGATGGATCCATCATCAGCGCCGTACCACGGTCATAGAGCACCCTGCCCAGATGAAGAGCCATACCGTTTCCAACACTGGTCGACACCGTCGGCACCGAATACACCACATCGCCACCCCGAGCGAGGATTCCGTCGCCACCGGTTCCCCGGTCGAGCGCTTCCCAGCTGACATCTGCGTACGGGACCAGCGTTGCAATGTCGGAAGCAAGTGATTCCGCAGTCGAGGATTCCCACTTTCCTCCCAAGCGATCGGCGAGGTCGGCCAGAATCTCGTTGGCGGGGCGAGCCTGCCCCGGAGCCGGTACCAGGCGATTGACCTTCTGGACGCGACCCTCCAGATTCGTCATGGTCCCTTCGACCTCGGCGAACCCCGCGGCCGGTAACACGACGTCGGCGCCCCGATTCGAATCATTGATGAACAGATCGATGCTCACCACGAACTCTGCCCGAGACAGAGCGTCACCGGCGGTACCCGACGGGTGGTCGCCGGCCGGGTCGGCACCGAGCAGTACCAAGCCCTTGACCGATCCGTCCCTCAAACCCTCGACGATGCCGTCGGCGTCTCGGCCCGGATCTTCCCCGACTCGACCCGGACCCATGCCGGGTGCCAGGCCCATGTCGATAGCGCCGTAGAGGTTCGATCGGCGGCTCACCGCCAGGACCGACGCATCGGGTAGCTCGGCGGCAAAGCCTGCTACCGCCCCCGCCAAATCTCCGTCCTCGGTGAGTCCGGTTCTGCCGACGATCGCCACCACCGGCCCGTCGTCGAGTGCGCTCCGCACCTCGGCCAGGTCCCCATCACCGGCGGCGAGCCGGGCCAGCAGTGCTCCTCCCTCACCGGGGCGATATCGAACGACGTGATCGGCGATCGTATCGAGTCCTGAAGCCCGCGGATGCACCACGACGAGTCCGGCTCCGAGTTCGGCGACAGCCCTACGAACCCGCAAATACAGCACGGGGAGTTCTTCCCTGAGGTCGGGTCCCCAAACCAGGACGGTGGAAGCCTGCTCCAGATCACCGATGAGACCGCGGCGCGGCGCGGCCGCCAACAGCCGTGCGTCGAGAGCATCACCCATCGCGGCGTCGAGATGAGGCGTTCCGATCGTGTGACGCATCAGCCGCTCAAATGCCAAAGCCTCCTCGTTGGTACTGCGGGAGCCGCCGAGCCCGGCAACTGCGCCCTCGCCACTCGAGTCGACGATCGCCGCCAGACCCCGAGCGGCGCGATCCAGGGCGTCACTCCACGACGCCTCATGAAGCTCGCCGTCTTCGCCGCGAACCAGCGGCGTGGTCAACCGGTCCGGCGCTGCAAGGTGCTGGAACCCGAATCGGCCCTTGTCGCAGAGCCAGCCGTGATTGGTGGCTTCGACGTCCACGCCGAGCAAACGGAGGATCTCGTTTTGGCTGGACTGCACCGACACTCGACAGCCGACGGAACAACCGGCGCAAACGCTCTCTACCGCTTCGAGGTCCCACGGCCGTGCCCGGAACCGATAAGGGGTGGCGGTCAATGCGCCCACCGGGCATATCTGAACCGTGTTGCCCGAAAAGTAGGAGGCAAACGGTTCGTCGGCAAAGGTGTTCACCTGCGTGTAGTTGCCGCGATCGAGGAATTCGATCAGCGGATCCCCGGCGATGTCATCGCTGAAACGAACACATCGGGCACACAGGATGCAGCGTTCGCGGTCGAGCATCACCAGATCGCTGATGGGAATGGGCTTTTCGAAGTGCCGTTTCTCCTCGACATAGCGGCTCTCGCCGGGGCCAAAGGCCATCGTCTGGTCCTGGAGCGGGCATTCGCCGCCGCGGTCGCACACCGGACAGTCGAGCGGATGGTTGATCAGGAGGAATTCGAGCACCCCCTCCTGGGCCTTCTTCACCGTTTCGCTGGCAGTGTGGACAACCATGCCCTCGCTCACCGGCACGGTGCACGAGGTCGTCAGCATGGTTCCGCCCGGTCCTTCGACCTCGACCAGACACATACGGCACATGCCGACCGGATTCATCCGTGGATGCCAGCAGAAACGCGGTATATAGGTGCCTGCGTCCTGAGCAGCCTGAATGAGCAACACTCCCGCATCGACCTCGACCGGGCGGCCGTCCAGCATGATCGTGATTCGGTCAGACACCGGCGGGCTCCGCATGTCGAATCATCGCCTCGACCTCGCTGCGAAAGTGGGTCATGATCGAGGTGATCGGCGACACCAACGACGGTCCCAGGGGGCAGATCGTGGTCTGTGCCGGAGGCCAGCGCAGTCCGGGAGAGATGTTGTCGCACACATCGAGCAGCAAGCCGATATCGGCCTCACGGCCGTGACCGGTGACGATCCTTTGCAGGATCCGCTCCAGCCAGGTCGCTCCCTCCCGGCAGGGGGTGCACTGTCCACACGATTCGTGAGCAAAAAACTTTACGATGCTCAAGGCCGCGGCAACCACATCGGTCGTCTCGTCCATGACAACGATCCCTCCCGAACCGAGCATGGAGCCCAGTCGTCCCGCGTCGTCCAGCGTCACCGGCTCGTCGAGCACGGCCGGTGTGAACCAGGGGGCAGAGGCACCACCGGGAATCCAGCACTTGAGTTCGTTTCCGTCGCGGATGCCCCCGCCGATTTGGTAAATCATCTCTCGCCAGGTCATCCCCATCACGACTTCGTAATTCCCGGGACGGGCGACGTGCCCCGACAGTGAGAATATTCGAGTCCCCCGCGACCCCTCGGGACCAATGGCGTCGTAGGCCGACCCGCCGTTGGCGATGATCCAAGGGATGTTCGAGATCGTCTCGACGTTGTTGACGATGGTGGGCTTTGCGTACAGACCCTCCACCGCCGGGAACGGAGGCTTGAGCCGCGGCTCACCACGACGACCCTCCAGCGAGTTGAGCAGCGCCGTCTCTTCGCCGCATATGTAGGCACCGGCTCCGAGATGGACCATGACATCGAGCGCCAGGCCGGAGTCGAGGATGTTCTCGCCCAAATACCCGGCGTCGTAGGCTTCCTCGACGGCCCGCTGTACCCGGCGAGCAGGACGGGCGTACTCGCCCCTGATGTATATGAAGGCGTGATTCACCCCCAGGGCGTAGGACGAAAGCACGATCCCCTCGATCAGCTGGTGGGGATCGCGTTCGAGCAGCTGCCGATCCTTGAAGGTGCCGGGCTCGGATTCGTCGGCGTTTATCACCAGATACCTGGGCTCGGCGGGTGCCAGGAAGCCCCACTTCACCCCGGCCGGGAAGCCGGCACCACCGCGCCCACGAAGATTGGCTGCCTTGACTTCGTCCCTGATCTGTTCGGGGCTCATCTCGACCAGGGCCTTCCGCAACGTGGCATAGCCTCCGGTCGCTTCGTACCGATCAAGCGTATTGGAGTCGGCCGGATGCGCCTCCATGCGAACCGTCAGAATCCGATCAGTCAAGATCGCTGTCCCTCGGTACCCAGCGGACCAAAGGCCGGCACCGGACCGGTCGCTCCCCCGGGTTCGGCCGGACCCCACTCGAATGAGCGGATCCCACCGAAATCGGCTTGCATCTGGTCGGACGAGATGACTACCGGCTGATCATCCGCCAGCCATCGGCACAGACGCCGGGCGGAGTCGGGGGTCACTCCTTCGACAAGTTCGTAATTGACCTGAACCGCAGGCGCCCCGCCACAAGCGCCAATACATTCGACGCCCTCGACCGACAACCGGCCATCGGATCCCGTCTCACCGGGAGGCACGCCGGTCTCCTCGGCGACCGCCTCGAGCACTTCGTCACCTCCGAGCAGATGACACGAGATCGAGGTACACACCGACACGATGTAGTCACCGACCGAATCCCTCTTGTACATCGAGTAGAACGAGGCGACCGACTCGACCTGTACTGGTGTGAGCCCGGTGTAATCGGCTACCTGCCGCATTCCATCGAGGGTCAGCCCCTTGTCCTCACGCATCGCGAGGTACAGCAGCGGCATCACTGCCGACCTGGATTCGGGATACTTGGCAACCATCACCTCGGCTCGCTCGACGACATCATCGGGCCAGCTCATCGGTCGACATCTCCCATCACCGGATCGGCGGAGGCAATGGTGGCGATGGTGTCGGCAATCAGCGAGTCGGTAAGCATCATCGGGAGCGCCTGCACATGAGCGAAAGAGGGCCCTCGCACATGGAGGCGCCAGGGTTTCGAACCGCCGTCCGATACCAGATACATGCCGAGTTCACCACGAGACGACTCCACGGCCTGATACGTCTCGCCGGGCGGAACCTTGAAGCCGTCGGTGAAGATCTTGAAATGGTGAATCAGCGCCTCCATCGACTCATCGATGCGAGCCCGCGGCGGAGGCGTCACCTTGCGATCTTCGGTCCGGTAATCGCCGGCCGGAATCGTTTCAATGACCTGCTCGAGGATGCGCATCGATTGGCGCATCTCTTCGAATCGAACCACGAACCGGTCGTATACGTCGCCGTTCGACATCATCGGAACCTCAAACTCGTACTGCTCGAAGCCCGAGTATGGGAACACCTTGCGAACGTCGTAATCGATCCCCGACGCCCGGGCAAGCGGCCCGGTCACGCCGTAGGCGAAGCACTCCTCTCGGGTGAGGATGCCGATGCCCTGAGTCCGCTCGATGAAGATCGGGTTACCCATCAGCAGCGTCTCGAAGTCGGCGACGCCGGCGGTAACCGTTTCGATGATGCCCGTCACGTCCTGCTGCCAACCGGCCGGCAGGTCGGCGGCGACACCTCCGGGTCGAATAAAGTTGTGGTTCATCCGAAGCCCGGTCACCTTCTCGAAGAACTCGAGCACCGACTCACGCTCGCGCAACCCGTAGATCATCATCGAGAGAGCACCAATGTCGAACCCGCTGGTGGCACTCCACAGAAGATGGCTGGCGATCCTGTTGAGCTCCGACATGAGCACCCGGATTGCCTGGGCGCGGGGTGGCACCTCGACCTCAAGCAGTTTCTCGACCGCCAGCGAAAAACAGAGTTCGTTGTGCAGAGGCGACAGGTAGTCCATCCGAGTGACGTTGGTGGAGCCCTGCATAAATGTGAGCTCCTCGGCGGTCTTCTCCATACCGGTATGGAGGTATCCGATAATCGGCTTGACTCTGCGAATCGTCTCGCCGTCGAGCTCTATCTGAAGCCGGAGAACTCCGTGTGTCGCCGGATGCTGCGGACCCATGTTGATGATCTGCAACTCATCGCCGTCGGACCCGGCCAAGCCTTCGAAGTCGTCCTCGACGATTGTGCCGAGCTGGCTGGAAAGGATCCGATCCGATTCCTCGGGGAGCATTTCCTGAGCCCCCTCGTCGGTAAACGGGCCGAGTTGGCGCGGTGACTCGGTGCCGCTCAGCCAGAGATCATGAACGGTGCGTCGGTCACCGGCCGCCGGATCGGGATCGGCCGGAGACGCACCCGCGGCGGCATCCGGCGTCTCGAGATCGTCGGGTGTGGTGTCGGAAGACTTGGTCATTTCGCCTTGTTCGCTTCCTTGAACTGAACAGGCACACTGCCGATCGCGATCTCCTTACGAAGCGGATGGCCTTCCCACTCGTCCGGCAACAGGATCCGAGTGAGGTCAGGATGCCCCGAGAAGTCGATTCCGAACAGATCGAACGCCTCTCGTTCGTAGAAGTCGGCGCCCGGATAGACGGCGGTGATGGTCGGCATTGTCGAGTCGGTGCCGGGAACACCGATGATGACCCGCAGCCTCGACGACTCGGCCAGCGAGACCACGTTGACGACAACGTCAAACCGTGGATCTCTGACCAGATAGTCGACGGCACAAAGGTCGATGAACATCTCATAGCCGGCATCGCGCACCGACTCGAGCAACCCGACGACGTCCTCCCGGGGGGCCCTCGCCACGACATCGCCCAGTACCGAGTCGAATTCGACATTCGCAAATCTCTCTGCCGTTGCGGTGAGGATTGTCGGAGCGGACGTCATCGGACGATCTCCCCGGATTTGATGCGCTCGTGAAGCATCATGATCCCGTGCATCAGCGACTGCGGGCCGGGCGGGCATCCGGGGATATAGATGTCGACCGGCACCACCTGGTCGACGCCCTGGACGAGGGCGTAGTTGTTGAACATCCCACCGGTCGAGGCGCAGGCTCCCATGGAGACGACCCATTTGGGTTCGGCCATTTGGTCGTAGACCTGGCGAAGCACCGGCGCCATCTTCTGCGATACCCGACCGGCAACGATCATGAGATCTGCCTGTCGTGGCGAGGCGCGGAACACCTCCATCCCGAACCGGGCCATGTCGTTGTGGGCCCCACCGGTCGCCATCATCTCGATGGCACAGCAGGCCAAACCGAAATTCGCCGGCCACATCGACCGGGTCCGGGCCCAATTGACTGCCTTGCCGAGCACCCCGGTCACGAACCCGGGAGGCGTGTAGGAGGCGGCCATCAGGCCGCCTCCTCGAACTCGGCCGTGATCCGTCGGCGGCGGCGGCTGGCGACATTCCAGTCGAGCGCCCCCCGCTTCCATACGTACGCCAGGGTCTCCACCAGAAGCAGGGTGAAGATCCCAACGGCCCCGACTCCGTACCAACCCAGCGAGTCGAATCGACTGGCCCAGGCGAACAGAAAGACGATCTCGATGTCGAAGATCACGAAGAGCATCGCAACGAGATAGAACTTCACGGGGAAACGCTGCACCGGCTCCTGCAGCGGGACGATCCCGCACTCATACGGCTCGAGTTTCTCCGGTGTCGGGTTCTGAGTAGTCAGCCAACGACTTGCCACCATCGAGCCCGCTGCAAAGGCAAGAGCCAGGAAAAACATGATGGCGATCGGCAGGTACGCGGTCAGCGACATCTCGGGACTCTCGGGGACGCTCAAAGCCTAGGCACGCCGGTAACCCATCAAAATCAGAGGCTCTCAACCGACGCCGCTCCGAGCACACCGCCGAAAGACGCGCCGAAGAATCACCGCCAAGAAGAGTGGATCTCGATCACCGGCGCCGTGCTGGAATTCGGCCGGCCCGGTCGAAATGGCGTCGCTTTGTCCTTTTCTGACGGTTCGACATGGACCGCTTCCCAGCAATGCCAAGCCCGCCTTCACCAAAGCGACAGGAGCGACACTTGCCCCCAGGCGCGGCAGCATGGACCCGGTCGGCATCGAGAGAGTCGGCCGGGTAGCCTCTGGTGAGCAACGTAAGGGAGGACAACCTTGTCATTTAGCGACTTCTTCGACCGTCTTGGAGACCTCGACTACCTGGCCGTTGTAGTCGGCGCGGTCGTGTTCATGGTGGTCGGGTACGTCTGGTACGGACCGCTGTTCGGCAAGCAGTGGTCGGCAGCCAGCGGACGGCCCATGGAGAGCGGGACTCCGGCGACCGACAAGCTGATCAAGATGTTCGTCTCCAGCTTTGTGCTCAGCGCAGCCATCAACTATTTGGAGGTGACCGACAACTTCGAGCACGCCATCGTCATGGGACTGGTCCTCGGCGTCTTCCTGATCGGCGCCGCCGCGTACTCGGACGTGATCTGGACGGGCAAGAATCAGGCAACGTGGATGATCGAAACGACGTACCTCTTGGTTGCGATCACTCTCGTGTACTACGCACAGGGGCTGATCGAGTAAGAGAAGTAGCCAGTAACCAGTATCCAATAACGGAGGGGGTCGACCCATTGGTCGGCCCCCTCCCCCGTTTCCCGTTTCCCGTTTCCCGTAAAGCCTGGCGGCGGCTCTTACGGAAAACGGATAACTCGACGCAGGCCCGACCAAACTGCGGCAGGCGCGTCGAGCCCGTCCAATTGAATCAGGTCAGGAACGGGCAACGGAACCCACAACCCCGAACACAGCCGACGCTAAGGGTTAGGCCCAACGCGAACGATCTTCTCTATCACGTCGTAGACACGCTCGCCCACCCCTTTGTCTTCGGGCCGCATCAGATTGGCCATGATCCGAAGGGTCCATTCCATGACCGTCCTGTTCCGCAGGCCGGTATGTGTCAGAAGACGCATCGCGCCGGGACGTCCGATTAACCGAACGAACATCCGTGACACCCGAAAATAGAGCTCGTAGGTTGCATCCAACTCGTCCTTGTACCTACCGAGGAGAGTGAGATCGTCGGCGTCGAGTGCCGCACCGACGTGTGCGGCCGCCATGCGGCCTGTCTCATAGGCGTAATCGATCCCTTCGCCGTTGAACGGGTTGACCGCACCGGCAGCATCCCCGACCAGCACCCAGTTCGGACCAACCTTCGGGCTGACGGAGAGAGACATCGGCAGCTTCCCACCACGGTTGGGGCTCAACCGGGTCTCCTCGGAAATCCCCCACTGCTCGGGAGCACCGCGGATCATGGCCGTCATCAGTCCGTTGGTGTTCATCTGCTTCCAGCGATGGAAGGTCGACAACGCACCTACCCCGACGTTGACGGAACCGTCGCCCAGGGGGAAGACCCACCCGTACCCGGGAATCGAAGCTCCGGATTCGTCGCGTAGATCGAGTTGGCTTTCCATGTAGCCGTCCGTCGACATCGGCGACGAGAAATAGGCACGAGCACCCAAGGCGTACGGACGCCGCTTGTCGCGGATGGTTCCGAGCGCACGTCCGAACCGTGACAGTGACCCGTCTGCGACGACAACAATCTTCGGGTGAACAATTTCGATCTCCCCGTCCGACACCAGTTCTACGCCGTCGATCCGACCCCGCTCGAGGATCGGTGCCGCCGTGGTGTGGGCCCGCACGATGACACCTTGTTTCTCGGCCAGATTGGCCACCTGAAGGTCCAGGTCGGCGCGGCGGATGATGGCACCCCAGTTGGGGTAGATCGGATGTTCAGGCCAATCGAGTTCGATCATCAGCTCGCCCGAATAGGCACGAAGCCCGCGAATCCGATGAAGCTCCGGCACATCGAAATCGAACCCCATCTCCACGAGTTGATGGATCGAACGCGGAGTGAGACCGTCGCCGCAGGTCTTCTCGCGGGGGAACTCCTTCTTCTCTACCAGCATCACCGCACGACCGGCCCGACCAAGCCAATAGGCAGCAGCAGAACCACCCGGCCCGCCGCCGACAACGAGGACGTCGATGTTGGTCATGGAGGCGGAGGCTAGGCATTAGGCGGAGGCTGTCCAGCGGTCGGGTCCTCGACCCGAGACCTGACACCGCGACGACGTCACCCGCCCGTCGCTGCTGGGGCGCATGCCCTGCCGTGGAGGACAAAGCGGTCGGTGTGCTCCTCAAGCTCGGGGCCGTGGCGGACGATGAACAGAGAACATAGGAAGAAGGGGTCACATGGTTTCAGACGGACCCCCACGAAGCGAGACCGTGAGCGAACGACACAGCGAGGGGCGCGCCCAAGTCGCGCTCGATCCCGTGCCGCCACCTGTCGCTGAAGTGAGGCTCGCCGACATGGCTGTGGCGATGGCAAACGCTTTGGGCACGGCGTGGGCCACCTACCAGCTGTATCCCGATCCGAGTGGCCACGTCGGATTCGACCGCGCTCTGGGGGATCTGGCGGAATCGCTCGACATCAAACAACTCGAGGTCGGTCCTCGAACATTCCTCTGGGATCAGTCGGAGGTGCCGTCGACTCATGGGGGCGTCGAGCGGATCGTCGAGCGGCTGTTCGCCAACAGCATCGCCGCCGTCAGGTTCGTTTCACCACCCAACGCCAAGGACCTGGTGGCCTTGTTCGAAGTCATTCACCAAACCCCGGCCGAACTCGAGGATCAAGGTGGTGCCGCCGCCGGCCTGAGGAACGCAGGAGTCCACTCGATCCGGCTGCTGGAGAGGCGGATTCTCCGTGACGAGGACACGAAGAATGAGCAGCTCGAGGACGAAACCGACGGACCGGCGGATGTTCTCGATTACAAGGGCGATCCCGAGGCACTTGCTGCCTTCCTACTCACTACTGCCGGTGAGGATTCGTCCGCCCTGGCCTCCTTAGTCATCGACAGGTACAGCCGAGCCCTTGGAGCCATCGACCAGCAAGGAGTCTGGGAGCACGAAGAGATAGTTCACACCTTCGTGGACATGTTCTTCTACTTCCCACCCCGATACCAGGCTCCCCTGATTTCCGAGCTTCTGGCTCGTCAACACGAACCCCTGTTTCGGATCTTTCTCGACCAGTTCGCCAGCCACGAGATCAACGAACTCGCCGGCTTGCTCGATCCGCAGGCCCACCCACTCCTTCTCGAATACGCCAGGATCGCCGGCAAAGACGACGATCGCGGCAACGAGATCTTCAATCTGCTCAAGGAGACCGCTCCGGGAGAGTCGGTCAATACGATGGTGGATCGCCGTATCGCGGCGGTACTCGCACCGGGTTCCGTCAAGGGAAACGCCTCGGGCAGCAGTGCGCTGGCCCGGCTGGCCCATCTGCGCCGAGACTCCCCGACCAACACGATGACCGGGGTCGGTGTCGTCCAGCGCCTCTTGAGCGTCGCCGAATCCGATGCCGACACCAACAGAGTGCTGCGCATCTGGGCCGGCAAGACTGCCGCCGCCATCCGTCACCGGGACCTGGAGTCCGCTCTGATCTGGTTGCGAGGCGTGTCGGACCCCGGGTCGGCAGCCGACGATCCCGCCGGCCCCGCTTCCCAAGCCCTACAGAGAGTGATCGAGATGCATGTCGTCGTAGAACTCGTTGAGGCCCTGCGCGATGCACCCGATTCGACCGCGGGGACCGAGCTGTTGCGACGCCTGGCCCCCCATCTCACCGACCACCTGATCGAGCTGCTCGGCCGCGAAGAGGATCTAGGTCGTCGGCGGGAGCTGGTCGCCATGGTGGTCGAGGTATCGCACGACAACCCGGCCCGAGTCGTCGCTCATCTCGATGACCCGCGCTGGTATCTGGTCCGCAATCTGGCCATCGTCCTCGGTCGGTGCCGGCACCCCGATATGGTCCACCACCTTCTTCCGCTCACCAGACACCCAGAAGCCAGGGTCAGACGCGAGGCGCTCCGGACGATCTACTCCCTCGCCCGGCACACCGACATCAAGCCGTTCATCGACGGATTGGTCGACCTCGACGAGTCCGTCCGCACCGCGGCTGCGACCATCCTGCACACCTGCAAGGACGGAAAGCTCGTTCCCGCCCTCGAGGCACTCCTGGCGAGTCAGGCAGACACGAACGTGAAACTCGAGATCGTCGCCCTCCTGGGCGCGCAACCCACCAGCGACGCCCACGCCGCTCTCGAACGTCAAGCGCAGGGCGGCTCCGGGGGGCGGGGCGTCACCCGGACAGTGCGCAATGCCGCGCGCCAGATTCTCCAGAACACGAAATGAAAGAGGCAAGCGTCGGGATCCTGCTGACCGCCCTGAGACGGGCCTCCTCACACCGCAGCCTCTACGGGGCCACGCATCACCTCACCGAATCTGCAGATATAGCTGTCGCCCGGGCAGCCGATCAAGTCGTCGGTTTGGCTCGGCGGGCCGTTGTCATTCTGATAGACGACACGCTCTACCTGGACGGTCGTCTGCTGGCGGCGACCTCGGTTTCCTGCAATGGGATCATCCGTACCCTGCAAGATCACGGAGTCGAATCAATTGCCTTCGAGGCTCCGGTCGACGCCGGTGACTGCGGCAAGCTCGCCGCGTTGATCTGCGGCCGAGGCGACGGTCCATCGCCAGGATCCACGGTCACGCTCAACGCAGACGAGCGAATACAAGAGGAAGTCGCTCCTTCGAGTTCAGAACTGGTTCGGTCGGCCTACGCCGGGTCGCTGCAAGCACTCCGAGTCATCGGCGACTCGCTGCGCCGAGGCACCGGCATCGATCTGGCGCAATCGACATCGGCGGTCAAGACGCTGCTCGGCCAGTTGGTGTCACAGCCGGGCGCTGCCTTTCTCCTGACGACCATGAAGAGCCATCACGAGTACACCTTCTATCACTCGGTCAACACGGCAATCCACTCGCTGGCTCTCGGAAGATTGGCAGGGCTCGACAAAGAGGACCAGCTCCTGCTGGGAATGGGTGCCCTCCTTCACGACATCGGCAAGATCGGCGTCTCGGCCGAGATCCTTCAGAAACCGGGACCGTTGAGCGAGTCGGAATGGGTCGAAATCAAGCGGCACCCCCAGATTGGTGGCGAGGCCATCCTCGCTGCATCCAATCAGGGACAGGAGGCCGCAGCGATCGTCGCCTTCGAGCATCATCTCCGATTCGACGGCTCGGGTTACCCGGCCAGATCCCGCCGCCACCTATCGAAACCGATGCATTTCTTCAGCCGGCTGGTAGCGGTCACCGACACCTACGACGCCCTCACTACCCGGCGGTCCTATCGGCGCGCTGAAACCCCGGTTCGGGCTTTGTCGGTACTTCTCACCAGTGCTGGAACTGCCCACGATCCCGACTTCGTACATGCGTTCATCCGAATGCTGGGGATCTACCCACCAGGAACACTGCTCGAACTCGCCAACGGAAACATCGCGATGGTCACGCACCCGTCAGATCACCCTCAAGCACCGCCGTTCGCGATGGTCGTGGCCGATTCCGTCGGATCACTATTGGCCGATCCAGAGCTCATCGTCCTCGACAAGACCGACATCGTCGATCAGGTGTCACCCGCCCGCATCGGTGTCGATCCCACCGTTCTGCTCGATTGGATCTCGGAACACGGGTTGCTTGCCTCGTAATCAGACGCAATACGCAATACGCAAGCGATAGTCCGATCTTCTCTTGCGAATTGCTGTTGCGAATCGCGGGAGGCCCGCAGGAACCGACCTCGGAGACGACGCCTGGTACTGGCGACCTGGTCGTTTACGACCCGGTAGGGTGCCCGACAGTGATCGATCTCTTCTCAGATACCCACACGCTTCCTTCTGACGGAATGCGTCGTGCCATGGCCGATGCCGAATTGGGAGATGAGCAGCTGGGGGAAGACCCCACGACACGGCGCCTGGAAGAAACGATCGTCAAACTTCTCGGCACAGAAGCGGCGATGTACATGCCGACCGGGTCGATGTGCAACAAGGTGGCGGTGTCGGCCCTCACCAAGCCGGGCGATGCGCTGGTGTGTGACCACCTTGCCCACGTCTATCGGTTCGAGGGAGGCGGCTCGGCGGTGTTGTCGGGAATCGTCTTCGAGCCGCTGGCCACCGAGAAGGGCATCTTCACTCCGCAGCAACTCGACGCCGTGATGAGGCCGGGGAATGTCTACGAACCGCGCACCTCGCTCGTCTCCATCGAACAGACTCACAATTTCGGTGGCGGGGTGGTGTGGAGCCTCGAGGAATACGAGGCCGTGTGTGCCACTGCCCACGATCACGGAGCTTCGATCTTTACCGATGGCGCCCGCCTCCTCAACGCGGTGGCGGCCACCGGAGTGGCAGCCGATCGCTGGGCGGCTCCGGTCGATGCGGTTTGGATCGACTTCTCCAAAGGCGTCGGAGCACCGGGAGGCGCCGTCATCGCTGGTTCCGCCGAGTTCATCGAAACGGCAATGCGCTTCAAGTACCTCTACGGAGGCGCCATGCGCCAATCAGGCGTACTCGCCGCAGCAGCCCTATACGGCCTGGACCACAACGTGCCCCGAATGGCCGATGACCACACCAATGCCGCCAGCCTGGCAGCGGGACTGCGTGAAATCGGCCTCGAGGTTGCCGAACCCCAGTCCAACATGGTGTTCTGTGACCCGCCGCCAGGAGTAGAGCTCGCCGGGTTCGTCAACGCCATGGAATCTGAAGGCGTTCGGATCGGTGCAGTCGCCGGGCGGATCCGAATGGTCACGCACGTAGACGTCAGTACCGACGACATCGCGACGGCCATAAAGGCCGCAAGACGGGTGGTAGGCGGGTCGTAGCCCGACCCGATACCTGATACCCGATACCCGATACCCGATACCCGAATTCTGTTGTTCGTTATCCGTTGTCCGGCAGACCCTGCCGCCCGCTGCACGCTGTT
>JACZWZ010000219.1 GCA_022571885.1 Acidobacteriota bacterium | reverse complement strand
TCGACGACGACCTGACGCTCGGCGGCGCGACCACCGTGACGAAGCTAACGGTCGGGAGCTTCGCCGTCATCCCCGAAATCCGCGACGAGGTCGTAGTCCGAGACATACTGGTCATTCCCGCTGGGGCTGTAGATCCGTCGAGTCCCGCCGACGGGACAATGTGGCTCCACGTCGCCGACAACGCCCTCTACATTTGGGAAGGCGGCGCGAAGCGGACGGTGGCGTCATGGTAGGAGGCACCTAAATGGCATGGACAAGCCCGCTGACATGGGTATCTCAAGCTGTCACAGCGGCGCTGCTGAACCAGCAGCTGCGCGACAACATGAACGAGACGGCGCCCGGTAAAGCGACCGCTACCGGACGGTACTTTGTCACCACCGGTGCGAACAGCATCGTGGAACGTCTCCCCACCCAAGACTCCGTAGCGACCAGTGAAACTACCACCTCAACCTCCTATACGGATCTGTCGACTGCTGGCCCGGCGGTCACGGTGACGACCGGGACATCGGCGTTGGTGTTCGCTTCGGCGCAACTATGGAACCCTGCCCTCAATGCGGTCGCCTTCATGGGGGTCGCTGTCTCCGGTGACTCGACGGTAGCGGCCGCCGATGCGACGTCGCTGCAGATCGACAAGTCAACGGCCGACACCATCGCCCCCTCCATGACACGCCCCATCTTGTTTACCGGTCTGACCGCCGGGTCCAACACGTTCACTTGCAAATATCGGACCAACAACGGCGCCAACGCCGCCAATTTCAAGAACCGCAACATCATCGTGCTTCCCCTCTGATGATTATCGAAGGGATCATCATCGGCGGTGTCATCGTGCTTCTCGGCGGTCTTGGCGCGTTGACAGTCACCGTTTACCGGATGTCTGGGGTCATCGAAAACGGGCTCATCGACAAGGTAGACGGCCTCGAAGATCGACTCGACTGGCTCATCGACATCACTTTCCAGCAGGCCCGCAGCGACCCGACAGTCACCATCCGCCCACCCCCAGATAGGCCGACCTGATGACTGAGTATTTAGAAGTGGTCGTCCCGGTGGTGGAGAAGGAAGCCATCCGACGAGTGTGGAGGAAGATGGGCTGTCGGTGTCTTCGCAAGCCGTGGGCTGAACCGTGGAGTGAGGGAAAGCGGTGGTATAGCTATCACTTTATGGTTTGTCCTGTTGCCGTAGCGACCAAGGCGGGAGTACCTACCTGATGGCTGCCACCCCGAACTGTCAGGTTGTCGAATCCGCAGTCTTAGCCGCCTTCCCCGACGCCCGATTCGGTCGCTACAACTGTCGCCATATCGGGTCGAATCCGCTCCGGTCCTGGTCCCAACACGCCGGGTCGGAACCAGCCCGCAAATACTTCGGGAACGCTATCGACATTTGGCACGTCGACCATAAGCCGGCAGGGAAACCAGCAGACTCGTCACCGGCGCATCAAGTGTGGCTTCGGGCGGTGCGCGCCTTCATCACGCTCAACTACGCGCCCATCGTCGATCAGATGTTGGGCCCTGGCGACAACGCCGCGCACGCCAACCATATCCATATGTCGACATGGCCGAAAATGAAATCCAACTGGTGGTATACGCCACCGTGCAAAGGCGGGAAACTAATCGTCATCAACGAGGACGGCACAACGGGCGACACGTTCGGTGACGTGGTTCCGCCGCCGCCACCCCCTACAATGGAGCTACTACATATGGCATATGCAGACACCCTCAATCTCGACGACTGGGTAGCAACACTCCGGCCCGAGGACATCGACCGACTGTTCGATCTTGGTGTCCACACCGGCGATCGTACGCATTGGAAGGCGCTGCTAGCGCGCCACCCCAACCCGGCCGACGCCGGCAGTTGGGAAGGGTTCCGGCGTACCACGTCGGCACGGATCGGATTCTGGCAACCCGAAGGCGGTGCCGGCGCTGCTTCTCGCCCGTCGTCGTATCGGATCGTCGGAGATATCACCCCCACTTAGGAGGAACAGTGTCCGATTTTGTAACCAGCCTGATCCGCACATGGGTACCTACTGCCGTCGCGGCAGCCGTCGCCTATATCATCACCCTCGGTGTCGATTTCGACGCAGCCGCGGAGGCGCAAGTATCAGCAGCCGCCGTACTCGTCGTCACTGCCGTGTATTACGGCGTCGTCCGGGCACTCGAGAACCAGTGGCCGTGGTTCGGCTATCTGCTCGGCGTGGCGAAGGCGCCGACGTACAACGCGGGCGAGTAGCCGTCTGAAAGA
>JACZWZ010000121.1 GCA_022571885.1 Acidobacteriota bacterium | reverse complement strand
CGCGGCCGAGTTGATATCTCCGGAATAGACCGCCGTGTTCACGGTGACGCCGACGGTGCCCCATTGCCATGGCACGGTGTAGTCGCGGCCCGGATCAAATTCCACATCGACCCAACGCGGGTCCATGTTTTTAAAGTTTTCCATCTGGTTTGGCATCGACTTCATCAACAGCCCTTCGCTGATGAAGATCGGCACATAGGTGCCCGACGGGACCACGATATCATAGCCATGACCACCCGCCTTGAGCTTGGCGAGGGCGGTGTCGTTGCTGTCATAGTCGGTGATGGTGACGTCGATGTCGAACTCCTGTTCGAACTTCTCGATCAGTTCCGGGCTGGTGTAATTGCCCCAGTTGTAGAGGTTCAGTTCCCCTTCGGCCAAGGCTGGCCCGGCGAGGACAAGACCGATTGCTGTCAGTGTCTTTTTCATCTTAAGCTCCCTTTGGTTGATTATTTTTTGGTTCTGCTGAGCAGGGTATAGGCGATCACCATCGCTACCGAGATCATCAAAAGCACGGTCGAAATCGCGTTGATCTCTGGTGTCACCACCCGCCGTAATTGGCCCAGCATGTAGGTTGGCAGCGTATCCTGCCCGGCGGATTTCACAAACTCTGTAATCACCACGTCATCGAGGCTGATGACGAATGCACGATTAAACTTCATACTTTCCGGTGTCGGTAGAAATCCGCGATTCGTTTTCCAGTGCAACCCGGTGAAGACCTTGCCGGCTAGTTCAAGTGGGGTCTCTTCTTTGTCGGGCTTGATGTGGTTCACGTAAGTAACTTCGCAGATTTCTGGTTTTGGAGACGGTAGATCATGCTTCTTGCAGAAATCGCAGTAATAAACTGACTTCTTAACCGTTCTCATCACACGCCGCCCCACCCATCAGTTCCCCGTGTCCTCAACTTTCACGCACCCATTCTCGTCCAACTGACACCCATGTCCAGAGCTTACCCCACGAAATCCAGAGATCGTGCCATTCTTCATCACGGAGAGGATGAGTCCTCCAGGCACATCTTTTGCGTGGAGGCGCACCACCTCTCCCGCATGCGGTGTGGTAAGCTCCAAACCCACCGCACAGAGTTGTTGTAGGACGGGTTTACCGCCTTCCAATACCTCCAACACTTCTCGCGCAAATTCCTTATATTCCAGACACACGCTCGACTGATCGATAAACTTTTGAGCTTCTTTGAAGTGCATCGTCCCTCCCTTCTCATTAATATCCATCATCTCATTAATATCCATCAGAACGGTACATCCGCCGAATCCGTCTTCTGGATGTTCTCGATCCGCGTGGCGACGATCTCGCCGAGCGCCTTGGCCAGCGGCCCCGATGGTTTGCCGTCCGGCTCGAGCCCCGCCCGGTCGAGGGCGTCGCTGACGAGTGGCTCGACCGCGGCCCGAAGCCGTCCCGCGCTGAGGGCGCCGGCCACCGCGGCGTCCGCACGCGCGGCGAGCGCGTCGGCCAACTCGCCGGAGTCGACCGCCTCTGAGACGAGACGTCGGACCGCAGCCTCGTCGAGCGGTGTTTCCGGTTCCGGACACAAAGTAGCCGGGGCCGGCGTCCCGACACCCGGCCGAGCCTGCCGACGGCTCGTAGGTTCCGGCGGGGCACACCGTCTGGGATGCATTGCCGAACCCAGCCGCGAAATGGCCGGGACCTGCGTCGATACACCCGGTGGCACCAGAGACTCCCTGGAACGTACCGGGGGAACACGCCGTCTGCGCGGTGCTCACGGAGCCGGCTGCAAAGTGACCCGGAGCTGCTTCGATACACCCGGTGGCACCGACGCCTCCCTGAAACGTGCCGGGCGAGCAGGCCGTCTGCGCGGTGTTACCGGTTCCGGACGCGAAATGGCCCGGGTCGGCCTGGGTGCAGGATGCCTGTGCGGCGAGAGGCTGGTACTCACCCGCCGGGCACGGCAGGCAGCTGCTTGCTCCGTCGAAGTACTCGCCGGCCAGGCAATCGCCGATCACATCAGCCTCGGCGTGGGGTTGACCGGTGACCACGAACAGGCCGCCGACCAGCAACCCGACGGTCAGCGTAGAGAGCCAGAAGCGCCGTACATCGAATCGGCCCGGAAGAAATGTCACGGTCCGCCGACGGTAGCAGTAGGTCCCAGACCGACCGAGGCACAACCAGGCCCGGGGGGGGTCTCCGGGCAACACTGTGGCGGGTCACCGGAGCCGGATATGTGGCGGCGAGTCGACTTCTACACCACCGAGAGAGCAGGCCGACCACTAGTTTCTCTCCGACTGGACTGGCGACGTCGAGTCACATGGCAGACTGAGGATCTCAATGAGCACTAAAGACCCCTGGGAGGGCAAGGCCTACCGGCCCGATACAGGCGGTGACAACGGGACTTTGCTGCACGGACCCAACCTCCCCCTGATACTGGTCATCGTCGCCGCGCTGGCCGGCATGGTGAGCTTCCTGCTTCTGGTGGAGAACCCCTTTGGCCCGCAAACGGTCGCCGGTGCCGCAACCACGACCACCGCCGCCACCACCATCGGCACCGACACCACGGTCGCCGAGCCCGACGTGAGTTCGACGACGGTGACGACCGCGGTAACGGATACGACCATCCCCAGCGGCGGCAACCTTGATGCCCTTCAGATCAAACTGGAGCAGGTGGCTACCGGGATCCCCTTCCCGGTGTTTGCCGGCAGTATCCCCGGCGACGATCGGATCTTCGTCCTCGAAAGACAGGGACGGATGGTCGTGATCGACAGCACCGGGTTGCGTTCGGAGCCGTTCCTCGACTTGACGGACCGGGTGGGCTCGGGTGGCATCGAGAACGGTTTACTGGGTTTGGCCTTCCATCCCGACTACGCCTCCAACGGTCGCATGTTCCTCTACTACACCGATTTGGAGCTGGACTCTCGACTGAGCGAATTCACCACCTCCGGCCTCGGGGCGGGCGTTGCCGAACGGGCTACCGAGTCGATCCTGTTCGAAGTGGACCAAGAGGGAATCCGGCATCGGGCCGGCATGCTCCAATTCGGACCCGACGGGTTCCTGTGGGTCGCGCTCGGAGACGGAGGCCTAGGCGATGACTCGAGCCAGGATCTCTCGAGCCTGCAAGGGAATCTGCTGCGTCTCGACATCGATAGCGGCGATCCATACGCCATTCCGGTCACAAACCCCTTTCTGGGCACCGATGACGGCCGCGACGAAATCTGGGCCTTTGGGCTGCGTAACCCGTGGCGTTATTCGATCGATCACGAAACAAGGCTGGTGTACATCGGAGATGTGGGCCAGGCGAACTGGGAAGAGATCAACGTCGCTTCGATCGACACCC
Organism: Acidobacteriota bacterium; assembly: GCA_022571885.1. Classification (GTDB taxonomy): domain Bacteria; phylum Actinomycetota; class Acidimicrobiia; order Spongiisociales; family UBA11373; genus JACZWZ01. Next base: position 5,045 of record JACZWZ010000121.1, on the reverse strand, counting down.
CCGGTCTCGACTTCGGCTGGCCCAACTTCGAGGGAGTCGACTGCTACCAGCCCTCCGACGGATGCGACATGACCGGGTGGGAGGAACCGACACTGGCATACAACCACGAGGTCGGCTGCTCGATCACCGGTGGCTATGTCTACCGCGGCACCGCGCTACCCGAACTGGTCGGTCACTACTTCTATGCGGACTGGTGCAACGGCATGATCCGATCCTTCAAGTACGTAGACGGTCAGGTGACCGATGAGCGAGATTGGACGACCATGCTGGCCGGCGCCGGACAGGTCGCATCTTTTGGGATCGATGGCAACGGTGAAATGCTGGTTGTCGACTCCAACGGGACAATCCATCGGATCGTGAGGGCTTAGTCGTTAGTCGTTAGTTCTCAGAAGCGCGTGACAAGGCCTTGGAGGAGACGAAGACCAGGTGCCCCCCACCAGCTCGCTTCGCCCGCTGACTCCCCCCAAAGGGGAGAGTGTTCAGAACAGAACCGTCGGCCCTATCGCCCAACCCGACACCCTCGAGGGGGGAGTGATTCCTTCTCGCTAATCGCTAATCGCTCGCCAAAGAAGCCGGCCATCTCTACAGCCCCAGTGCGCGTGCAATCACCATCCGCTGGATCTCACTCGTGCCCTCGCCGATTTCGAGCACCTTGGCGTCGCGATAGAACCGCGACACCGGCGACTCGTCCATGAATCCGTACCCGCCAAAAATCTGAGTTGCCTGTCGGGTGGCATCGACCGCGGCTTCAGATGCGAAGAGCTTCGCCGTGGCTGCAGCCTGACGGAACTCCCGTCCCTGATCTTTCAACCATGCCGCCCGGTAGGTGAGGAGGCGGGCGGCGTCGATGGCCACCTGCATGTCGGCGATCTTGAAAGCAATCGCTTGATTGGCGCCGATCGGCCGACCGAACTGCTTGCGTTCCTTGGCATAGGCGAGGCTGTGGTCGAGGCACCCCTGAGCCACGCCGACCGACATGGCCGCCAGGGCAACGCGACCACCATCGAGTATCTCGAGGAACTGATGGAAACCCCGACCACGATCGCCGAGCAGATTCTCGGCCGGGACCCGGCAATCCTCGAACAGGAGTCCATGAGTGTCGGAAGCACGCCATCCCATCTTCCGATAGCCCGGTTCGACGACGAAGCCTTCAGTAGCGGCCGGGATAATGATCGTGCTGATCTCCTCGGGACCGGTGCGGGCGGTGATCGAGACCAATGACGTGATTTCTGTTCCCGAGTTGGTGATAAAAGATTTTGCCCCGTTGATGACCCACTCGTCACCGTCCAATTCCGCTCGAGTAGCGGTCGCACCCGCATCGCTCCCCGCATCCGGCTCGGTCAGACCGAACCCGGCCAACCGTCGCCCGGCCACAAGATCTGGCAGCCAGCGGTCCTTCTGCTCAGCCGTCCCGTACTGAAGAATCGGGTTCGCTCCGAGACCCACCCCCGCTTCCAGGGTGATGGCAAGCGAGCTGTCGACTCTGGCGATCTCCTCGATGGCGATGCACAACGTGAGGAAGTCGGCACCGGCTCCCCCGTACTCCTCCGGAAAGATCAGGCCGAACAATCCGAGATCGCCCATCGCGAGCACTGTTGCGGTTGGAAACTCATGAGTTCGATCCCACTCCTCGGAATTGGGTGCGATCTCTGCTTCCGCAAACTGACGCACGACGCGGCGAAAGGACTCGTGCTCGGCCGAAAGAGAGAAATCCAAAGTAGCTCCTAGACGACGGGGAACAGAGCGTATCGGGTTGCAGGCTCTGGATCAGGGTCGGGGCGCGGCCGACACGATCGGCCCGGCCAGCACCGACATGTAACCCGAGATCCCCGACTCGCGAAGCAGCGGCTGACCCGACCGGATGTCGATGAGCACGAAACGCGATGTAGCCACCTGCGCCGAGGGCACATCCACCACCGCGTCCAGCGAGAAACCGTGCCACGGTTCGCCCACCACTACCACCGAATCGGTCAATGGTTGAGGTCGCCGCAGCGGGCTGCCCGAAATACATCGCACCCGTGGCGTCCCAGTGCGATCCACCAGAATGGCGGTTCCGCGCTGCAAGATGACCTGCGCAGGATGGATCCGTCCGTTGTCGAATCCGTGATCTGTCACATTCGTGTCCCGCAGCAGCACCACCGGGGTGAGCGCATCCACAAACCGAGTCAGTTCTTCGGTCTCGATCGAATGAACCGCCGCCCACGCAGACCCGACCACCTCATTGCCGGTGAGGGCGCCCAGCAGAGCCGACACATCACAAACGTCGCCAGAACGGACACCGCCATAGGTGCCGGGCGTCGTGCCGATCCGAACCTCCGATCCCGTCCGAGGCCGGCTCGAAACACCACAGGCTCCGTACCACGACCACGAGAGCCCATTGGCCGGGGCGCCATCGACTGGATCAATCACCAGCGACTGGGCTGAGGCGATCACACGGCGATCACCGAGGGAGACGCATACCGCCGACCCATCGAGGGCGATGACCGTAAAGCGACCGTCATCGTCCAGTCCGTCCCCATCGACATCCAACAGATCACCGACAATCGCATCTATGCCGAGCGTGGCCTCGGCCAGCGCTGCGATCTGCCTGACACTCATCTCGACGCCCGAGTCGCGTAACCGTACGAGTTCGTGACCGAAGTACCCGGCGACGACTCGATCGGCCGATGAGCCTCTGCGATGGGGGGACCGAGCAGCCTCCGCAGTGAGCGGGACCAGGGGAAGCTTCACCGGATCGACCGCCAGGTCGACCGCAATCGGCTCGGTGAACGGCCTCTCCCCGACGTCGTCGATCGAGGTAAGCCTCACCGTGCCCGGCCCGGAACCAATGGCGAATTCGATACGGGCCGCAACCGGAGCACTACCGGCGCGCAGCACCAAGACCAGACCGCCGCCGAGAGCGCCCAAGAGCGTCGTCGCCGTCACGAGGGTCAGGAACCGCTGATAAGCGGTCGCCCGGATCCGATCGTTCATATCACCCTTAGCGTCCGACTCCACTACTAACGGTAGTCGTGACAATTATGGCAAACCCTGAAGCGCGGCGCATCGGGAGCAGCAGCAGGCGGAGGAGCCCGCCGCCTGTGATCGTAAATCGGCGAAAGGATCGGCGACCGGCGGCGGACCCCTAACGTTCGGCGACCGTGACCCGCATCATCGCTCTCGTCGGCATCATCGCCATCTCGTTTTCGGCGATCTTCGTGCGCCTGGCCGACGTGGCTCCGGCTACGGCGGGCCTGTTCAGAGCGGTCTATGCACTGCCGCTGCTGCTGCTCCTCAATCGGTTCGTAGGTGATGAACGATCCCCCCGGCTCCGGCTCATGGCCTTATCCGCCGGGGTCTTCCTGGCGGCGGACGTGGCGTTGTGGCACACCTCGATCGGGTTGGTCGGCGCCGGTCTGGCAACCGTCGTCACCAACACCCAGGTGCTGTGGGTGGGCGTGGCTGCCTGGATCATCTTCAGGGAGCGGCCCAGCGGCACGGCGTTCGTCGTGGTGCCGCTGGTGATGGGAGGAATCGCCCTCATCGGTGGAATCGGATCCGACGACGCATACGGGGACAACCCGGCCCTGGGTGCGGTCTTGGCCGTCGGAGCAAGCCTCTTCTATGCAGGGTTCTTGCTGCTGTTCCGAAGGGCGAATGCCGAAGGGATCCCGACCGCCGGTCCACTGCTCGATGTGACCATCGGGATCACGGGGGCATTCGTCGTCGGTGGTTGGCTCGATCCCGGATTCTCACTGGCCCCGGAGTGGCCGTCCCACGCCTGGTTGATCGCACTGGCCCTGCTGGTTCACACCGGAGGCTGGCTCCTGATCGCGACTGCACTCCCCCGCCTCCCCGCCCTCGAAACGTCCGTCATGCTTCTGCTGCAACCGGCAGCAACCATTGTCTGGGCGAGCATCATCTTCAATGAACGGATGTCGGCCAATCAATGGATCGGGGTGACACTGGTGCTCATCGGCATTCTGGCGGCGGCCGGTCGCGGAACCGTCAGACCAGTGGAGTCAAGTACGCCGCGGGATCCCTGAGAACCCGCCCGCGAGGCTCGGCAATAAAGGCTCCCAGAGATCGGGCTCGAACTAGGGCGAAGTCGTCCACATGCGGTCCGTAGGCGATCACCCGCACTCCCCGACCCGCCAGATCCACGATCGCATCGTCGGCTCCCAACGCTTCGAGATCTACAAAGGCCACCAATGGCTGCACCTCGGCCACCGCCGCGGGTCCGACCCGCTCGAACCGGTAGCCGGCGCGAGAGGCCGCCGACTCGAACGGACCGTGATCCATGAGATTCGAGGTCACAGCCAGTAACAGCGGCAGACGGCTCCGATCATCCATGGCCGAAGGATATGCAGCATGCGGCTCCCTAAGGAGGCGTAGCGGACAGAGAACTCGCCTGTCCTGTTGGCTAGACGCTGGTCTCGCAGGGTACGTTTCCCGTTGCCCGTCTCCCGTTTCCCGAATGGTTTTGCTGGAGCTGTGGTGGTGCTTGCAGCTACCGCGACCTGATTCGGGAAACGGGGAACTGGAAACGGAAAGCGGCTTCGACATTCGCGCCTTCCGGCGTGTCCTCTGAGTACCATCATGCGCCCCACCGAGCAGAGAGAGACCCAATGCGCCGCCTGATTGTCCTTGCCTCGCTGCTGGCCCTGGTCGCCACGGCCTGCAAGCTCGAAACGAACTTCGGGGCCGTCATCAATGCCGACGGTTCGGGAACAATCATCGGAGAAATCGGATTCGACGACGAGGCCGCCGAACTCTTCCTCGAGGGCGGCGACCCGTTCGAGGGCAACGAACTGGCCGATACTCCGGGGGCTCGAACCAGACAGGAGCGCCGGGGTGACCTCACGTTCTACATCGTCGAGATAGACGTCGACGACATCACGGACGCCGAACAACAGCTGATCGACAACGAGAGTTCGCTGCTCTCCAACCTCGAGATCACCGTCACCGACAACCTCGTCACCGTCATCGGCAGCGCTTCTGCCGAAGACTCGCTCGGCGGCGACACTGGGGACTTTGACCCCGGATTGCTCGAGGACGCCATCTCG
>JACZWZ010000120.1 GCA_022571885.1 Acidobacteriota bacterium | reverse complement strand
CGAAGAAGCCGCAGTAGGGATTTCGCGTTGAGTACTGAATCAACGCCCCGGCCTGGTTCAACAAAGGACGGGAGCAGAACTGGGTGATGGTGGATGAGCGCGATTTTGATCCAATCTTTATATTGATCGTCGCCGTCGAGACGTCGGCGGAGCGCAGCCCGGATCCCAACACGGCCGAAGGTGGTTCGTTGGCGTTCGAGATCGAGAAGGAACTGTCACTCCATCAGAATGCCAAGGATCTGCTGTCACAGGCGGATGAGGCCCTCGAGCGAATCGAAGCTGGCTCATACGGAATCTGTGCTGATTGCGATTCGGCGATTCCGGTGGCTCGACTCGAGGCCCTGCCGCATACCAAGCTGTGTGTGTCATGCTCCGCAGCACGCCACTGAGGTCTCGCCGCCTCGCCCTCACCGTCGCGGCGGCAGTCATCGTCGTAGACCAACTGACCAAATGGTGGGTGGTGGCCACCTTGCCGGGTAAGCCGGTCGTCTTGGTGGATGGCTTCCTTCAGCTTCGATTCGTGTCCAATTCGGGCGCCGCTTTTTCGCTGCTGGATGGCTTCGGTTCGGTGATCGGACTGGTCGCCATCGCGGCCGCAGTGTTCATATTCGTGGTGGCAGTCAGGGTGAACAGCACCGGCGAAACCGTGGCACTCGGCCTGGTTCTGGGCGGAGCAATCGGAAACCTGGCCGATCGGGCCTTTCGTGGTGATGGATTCCTCGATGGTGGAGTGGTGGATTTCGTCGACTTCTCATTCTTCCCGGCCTTCAACGCGGCCGATTCCGCCATCACCATCGGGGCGGTCCTGGCTCTCTGGTTCGCTTTCGTCGACCGATGAACTGGCCCATCCCTTCCGAGTGGATTGGAGACAGGGCAGACAAGGTGCTCGCTCACCTGAGCGGGCGCAGCAGAGTCGACGCCCGTCGCGCCCTCGAGCAGGCGACCGTCACCGTGGACGGCACCTCAGTGGCAGCGAGACACCGGGTGGCCGAAGGCGAGACCTTCGTGGGCGAGATACCGGATCGCCACACTGAACTGGAACCGGAACCGGTGGCATTCGGAGTAGTTTTCGAGGACCGGCACCTTGCCGTGATCGAGAAGCCGCCGGGCGTGGTGACTCACCCGGGAGCCGGTCGCCAGACGGGGACCCTGGCCGGTGGGCTGTTGCACCGATGGCCTGAGATCCGTGGTGTCGGGGCCGAGAACAGGTGGGGGATCGTTCATCGGCTCGACCGCGACACCAGTGGGTTGCTGGTCGTGGCCTTGACGACCGCGGCCTATGAGGGACTGTCGGAGGCGATCAGATTGCGCCGGGTCACCCGTGAGTATCTGTGTCTCGTCAGTGGATCGCCACCATCGCCGACCGGGACGATAGAGGCGCCGATCATGCGGGACCCACATCGACCGATGCGAATGCGAATCGATGCAGAGGGACGGCCCGCCGTCACTCACTACCGGGTGGAACGTTCGTGGGACGGCGGCGCCTTGCTGAGGGTGACGCTCGAGACCGGGAGAACGCACCAGATCAGGGTCCACATGACATCGATCGGTCTGCCGGTGGCGGGAGACCACACCTACGGCGACGGGAGCAAAGACCACCGGCTGTTCCTGCACGCCACTCGGCTGGCCTTCGACCATCCGGTGACCGGGCAACCGATCGATATCGAGTCGTCGCTCCCCGAGGACCTGGCTTCGGTGTTGTCCCCGGAATCGCAGGGGACCTGACAGAATCCGGCGCCGAGACGGCATGCCCGTCCGCTGTTATCGTCGACTCACACGCTTGTAATTCGCCTGGAGCAGGAGTGCCAGCCACCAGCTCAGATCGCAGCGGCAGTTTCGCCCACCTGCATCTTCATACTGAATACTCGATGCTCGACGGGGCGGCCCGTGTGAGCGACGTGATCGCGGCGGTAGTTGCCGACGGTCAACCGGCTGTGGGGCTCACCGACCACGGCGTGCTATACGGGGCAGTCGAGTTCTATCAGCAAGCCACCAACGCCGGCATCACTCCCGTGATCGGCATGGAGGGCTATCTGACACCCGGGTCGCGGTTCGATCGGCTGCCGCGGCGGGAAGACCTCAGGTACCACATCACTCTCCTGGCCGTTTCTCAAGTCGGTTATAAGAACCTGCTCAAGCTCTCGAGTCGGGCCTACCTGGAGGGCTACTACTACAAGCCACGGATGGACAGGGAGCTGCTCGAGACCTATGCCGAGGGAATCATTGCGACGACAGGATGCCTCGGCGGGCACGTACCCCAACTTCTAGCGCCGGATGCGTCGAACGAAGAAGGCAACACCGGCGGTGAGCGCGACTTCGAAGCTGCCGTCGAAGTGGCCGCCATGTACCAGGACATCTTCGGCAAGGAGAACTTCTTTGTCGAGGTGATGGACCACGATGTCGAAGCAGAGCGCAGGGTGCTTCCCGACCTGCTGGCGATCTCGCGTCGAATCGGTGCGCCACTCTTGGCCACCAATGACTGCCACTACACGAAAGCAACTGAGGTCGAGGCCCACGACGCCCTTCTATGCATCCAAACCGGATCACAGATGGCGGACGAGAAGCGCTTCAAGTTCCAAGGCTCGGGGTATTACGTCAAGTCGGCTCGGGAAATGCGAGCGTTGTTTCCGAGTGATGAGTTCCCCGAGGCATGCGACAACACCCTCCTGATCGCCGAGCGCGCCGACGTCTCCATCGAGTTCGGCAATATCTTGCTCCCTCACTTCTCGGTTCCTGATGACGAGACGGAGGCGTCGTTCCTTCGGTCCCTGGTGCTCGAGGGAGCGCGTTATCGGTATGGAGAATCTCTTCCGGAGGGTGTGTTGGAGCGGGTCGACCACGAGCTCGACGTCATCGAGAAGATGGGCTTTCCCGCCTACTTCCTCATCGTTTGGGATCTGATTCGGTACGCCCGGGAGCGCTCGATCCGGGTTGGTCCGGCCCGGGGATCGGCCGGCGGATCGATCGTGTCCTACTGCCTGCGGATCACCGACATCGACCCCCTTGCCTACGGGTTGATCTTCGAGCGTTTCCTCAACCTCGGGCGCCGCGAGATGCCGGACATCGACATGGACTTCGACGAACGGTATCGGGCGGACGTGATTCGCTACGCGGCACAGCGGTACGGGTCCGATCACGTCGCTCAGATCATCACGTTCTCGACCATCAAGGGACGCCAGGCGATCCGGGACAGTGCGCGGGTGCTCGGTTTCTCATACGGGCTCGGCGACAGGATCGCCAAGGCGATGCCACCTCCGATCCTCGGTCGGGAGGCGACCCTCGAGCAAGCTCTGGTGCCGCCGGGGGCAGACGCCGACGACATCGACCGAGACCATCACACGGCAGGTGCGGGGCTGCGGGAAATGTACGCCGCGGATCCGGATGCGGCCCGGGTGATTGACACTGCTCGAGGTCTCGAAGGTCTGCGCCGACAGGACTCGATCCACGCCGCAGCCGTAGTGATCTCTCCGCAGCCTCTGATGGAGATCGTGCCCATCCAGCGGAAGGGAGAAGACAGCGAAATCGTCACCCAGTTCGAGATGCACGGCATCGAACAACTCGGCCTGCTCAAGATGGACTTCCTCGGTCTTCGCAATCTGTCGACAATCGAAAGGACACTCGACCTGGTAGAGGCGGCCGGAGGAGTCCGACCCGACATCGACTCGGTCCCGCTCGACGATCCCGAGGTATACGCCATGCTGTCGCGGGGCGAGTCGATGGGGGTCTTCCAGATGGAGGGTTCCGGCATGCGGGCGCTGATGAGGAATCTGCGACCAGACCGGTTTGACGATCTGATCGCTCTCATATCGCTCTATCGGCCCGGACCGCTGGGTGCGGGAACCCACAACATGTATGCCGATCGCAAGAACGGTCTGGCGCCGATCGAGTTTCCGCACGACGACCTCGAGTCGGTGTTGTCGGGCACCTACGGGATCATGGTCTATCAGGAGCAAGTCCTGCAGACGGCGCAAGTGATGGCCGGTTTTTCGATGGTCGACGCCGACCAGTTGCGCAAGGCGATGGGCAAGAAGATTCCATCGGTGATGAGAGAACAGTCGGAGATGTTTGTCGAAGGCTGCGTTCGAAAGGGGCACCCGCGGGAATTGGGCGAGAAGATCTTCGACCTGATCTCACACTTCGCCGGGTATGGGTTCAACAAGGCTCATGCCACCGGATACGCCCTGGTGGCCTATCAGACCGCGTGGCTGAAGACGCACCACCCCGCCGAGTACATGGCGGCTCTGCTTACCTCGTCGAAGAGCAACAAGGATCGGACCGCCGTCTACCTGAACGAGTGTCGGACCATGGGGATCAAGGTGCTGGTACCGGATGTGAGCTCGTCGGAGTCGGACTTTGTGGCTAGAGACGGCGCCGTGCCCTTCGGCTTGTCGGCCATCCGAAATGTCGGTGAGGGGGTGGTGGAACTCATCACTCAGGAGCGCAAGAAGAGCGGTCCTTACCTTTCATTCCAGGATTTCCTGGATCGGGTCGATTTGGCGGCACTCAACAAGAGAACGGTGGAGTCGCTGATCAAGGCCGGGGCGTTTGATGCCACCGGTGCTCCGCGCAAGGGCTTGATGGCGGTGTTCGAGCAGATGCTCGACGCCGTCGTCTCCCGTCGCCGGGCCGAGGACATGGGGCAGTATTCCCTCTTTGGCACCGACGAGCCCTCGGTGCAGTCGGGTGCAGTAGAAATTCCCGAGATGGAATGGGACCAGCGGACCAAGCTTGCCTTCGAGAAGGAAATGCTCGGTCTCTACGTGTCTGATCATCCCCTGCTCAGCGTCGGTGCGACGCTGAGCTCATTGGTGACCACGGCCATTCCCGGCCTGTACGACCAGCCCGATAAGGCATCGGTAATCGTCGGTGGCCTGGTCGGTGGGGTGTCGCGGCGCTACACCCGCAAGGGGGACATGATGCTTTTCTTCCAGCTCGAGGATCTGGAGGGATCGGTCGAGGTGGTGGTATTTCCTCGGACGGTGCAGGAGGTTGGGCCGCTGGTACGAGACGACGCCATCCTGGTGGTCTCCGGTCGAGTGGATCAACGAGGCGACGACGTGAAACTCGTCGCCTCCCGGATCACCGAGCCCGATCTCAGCCCGGAGAAGATCGTGCGATTGCGAGTCCCGGCAGTCCGGATGTCTCATGACCTGGTGTCCGAGCTCAAGGACATTCTCGCCAACCATCCCGGTAACACGCCGGTGTATGTGCACCTGAGCGGCGATGGTGACGACACCGTGGTCCGGCTCGGCGCCGAGCACACGGTCGAATCTCGCACGGCTCTCTACGCTGAGCTTCGGGAGCTGCTCGGGGCCGGATCTGTGCTCAGCTGAACAGCCGCTCGAGCCCGAGGTGGGTCGCCAATCCACCACCGCCACCCATCGCGATCGCCTGGAGGCGTGCCCCGGCTGGGGCTTGCGCTCGGGCGAGGGCGGCATTTCACTGCGCTTCGGCCGACACCGCCCTTGCCGGTGACGATGATCAGGCGAGGGTCTGGTTGCACTGTGGCGCAGCGTAGCCAACGGCACCACCCGGCCTACTCTGAGGTCGATTCGGCACTAGGAGCACCCAATGGCAGAGTTCGACGTCGGCGCCTTTCTCGAACGATTTGCCGGACGCGCCGCGGCGGTGAAGGACCGGGGTGTACCGCCACTCGAAGGCGACGCCCGTAGGACATTCATGGCGTCGGCGCAGCAGGACTTCACCGATTACTCCCTGGTGGCCGACGCATCCTGGGAGCTGGAAGATGAGGCGTTGGTGCTGCGAATCCCGCTCGCCTCAGGCGAGTGACTCAGTTTTCAGTCCTTGGCCTTTAGTCCTTAGAGCCGGCGCGGATAGGTGGTGCGGGTCGGTCGATATCGTTTCCCGTTTCTAGTTCCCCGGTTCCCGAATCAAGTCCCGGTAACTTCAAGCACCACGACGGCTTAGGCAACACCATTCGGGAAGCGGGAGACGGGCAACAGGCCGCGACCGACTCCGTATCCGCTGAGCCTCCTAATCCAGAGGAGACAGTGGCTTGTGTGGCTCTTCCGTTGGTCTTGCAGGCTGCCTGCTCCTAATCGGTCGGGTCGGCGACTCCGGCTGCGGCGCGCCTGGCGGCAGCCCGACGCTCCGATTCGAGCCGCCCCAGGCCGTAGGTCGTGTGATCCACGTACTGCATGGCGTCGGCGATCAGATGGTGGCCGGCTTCTTCACCAATCAGGCGGTGCATCTCCTGGCAGACCCGCCGATAGCCGGCGTGGCCGCCCTCGGCGGTGCGGAGTTCGAGAAGATGAAACGCTTCCCTGGCGTTCAGTTGCATAAAGAATCTGACGCGGAAGGCGAGCGGGACGGCGTACTGAGCGATCCTGGGCCCGACCAAATCGGTCAAGGAGCCATGGTGGGCGGCGGCGCGCTCCATGGCTGCCTCCCAGACATCGACCGCTCCGACGTCGTTGATGCCGTCGGGCGTGACATATCCGTGGTTGGTCCCCAGTGTCTGCCACTCGAGCGTCATCATTCTGTGCCGCTGCAGATCGCGGAAGATGCCGTAGTCACAGAGTATGTCGAACCGGTAGCCGGACCTCTCCAAGGCACGGCCGGGGCGGTGGCGGCGGTTGGACCTTTTTCCGATGTACGTCCCAAACAGGTGTTGAAGTTTGCTGGCCGGGAGTCCTCGTACATACGCCAGCAGTACGTCGTCGGGAACATCGGTCACTGAGTAGAGCGCTGCTGCCGCAATCTTGAGTTCAGCCTCGGGGTCGAATTCGACCAGCGTCACATCCGGCCGTGGCTCGGAAGGGATGTCGAGCGAAGATGCGAGTTCTTCCACCGCGGCGCTGGTCTGAGCCAGGTACTCGCTCCACTCTCCCCCACGATCGGGGATATCGACGCGGCGCAAGAAAGCGGGGATGAGCTTGCGAAGTTCAACCAGCATCAGATCGGAGTATTCGCGAACTTCGATCAGTCGGCTGGCTCTCATCCGCAGTAGCAACATTTCATATGACTGCCCGGTGGCGTAGATGCCCACGTTCGAGATGGTCGCTGCCGGGAGAAGGCCTCGCAGGTCGTCGCAGACCTTGGATCGAATGGTTGACCGGTATATGAAGTTGGTGTCTCCGGATTGCTGTGGATAGAGCGTTTCGTAATACCGGGTCAGTTGTTCGGTGAGGGCGCCGTACGCCTCGAACAGAGCGTCCAGTTCGGCGCGATACGAACCTCCGCGCCCGGCAGCCGCCACCTCGGCAGGGGTGTGGTAGCGGAAGCGGTCGCCGAGGCGCCTGTCATAGAACATGTAACGGGTGCTCTGCTCGAGGTAGGCGGCGATGCGTCCCCACTCCAGCACCTTGGTGAGGACGTTCGAGGCCTGCTCGCACGCCAGGTGGACACCGCCGAGCTGGGCTACAGAGTCGTCCCCAAACTCGGTGAAGACCCGTTGGAACAGCTCTTCAGCGCGTTCCAGGCGCACACCCGAATCCTCGTCGTCCATTTGTCCGGCGATGGCTTCGATTCCGACATCGGGAGAGTTGTAGAACTCGTCGATAAAGAGGCGGCGTAAGGATTTGGGAGACCGGCTGTACCTGGCGAACAATGCGCCCTTGACCACCTCGGGAAGATTGGTCAAGCCGAACACGGGGCCGGTGGTGTTGGTGAAGAACCGGTCGAGTGCTCCTAGCTCCGACTCGGTAAAGGACTCGCGATGGTATTCCGATGCCATGGCTGTGTTGTCGGAGTGGCCTTTCATCGTGATCTCACACCGGTGTAATCCATCGTTACCGCAAGGTATCACCGGGCCAATGCCGTGTGCAACTGGCGACCCCTGCGTACCCTGGGACCCGTCATGACGGCAGTTCGAATTGTGATCGGGGTAGTGATTGCGACGATTGTCGTCGTGGCGCTGGTCCCGATGGTGGCCCTGGTCGATCTCGCCGGTGGCGGTGACGGTCTCGGCCTCTGTCCGCAAGGCATCGGATCCTGCGAAACGTCCTATTTCAAGGGACCCGAACTCCTGGCGATTCTCACCGTCCTGCTGTTTCTTCTGCTGATGATGTTGCGCACCGCGTTCCACGTCCGCCGTCTGGTCGAGATACGGCAGCTCGAAGGTGCCTTGGATCCCGCGGTGGGTGGCCGGGAACGGTTCGAACGCCGCTGACGGACGCAAGCTCTGGTCCCGGGTAGCCTCCCACCATGGCCCGAAAACGTGACCTGCCGTTCCTGGAACGGATGCGCCTGGACCGAAAGACCGGCGAGCTGGTAGAGGAGATGTCTCTTCTGGAGAGGTTTCCTCTATATGTAAAGGCCTTCTCGGCTGGGTTGCTGGTCATGGGCGTCATCGGTTTGGTGGCATTCGGACTCACCAGCGCCCCGCTCAGCGACTCCCTCGGTTACAGCTTGGTCTTTGGTGGCACCCGGTTGCTTCTGTTGGGGGGAGCCAAGGGC
>JACZWZ010000218.1 GCA_022571885.1 Acidobacteriota bacterium | reverse complement strand
ACGGTGCGGAGGAGGCCGACCAGCGCCTGTTCGCCGCCTTCGGCGGCGAAGTCGGCCGGACAATGAATCAGTCGTAGATTCCCGTAATCCACGAACCACTCGAATCTACCTCACACAGGAACGCCCCGACCGAAGTCACTACCTGATACCGATCTGCAACCGGTTGGCCCTCCCACCAGCGGCCGGTCCTTCGCCACGGCCCGGCCCACGAGAGCACTTCCTCCCAGCGACTGCCGAGCCGTACCCGTGTCGGGAACCCTTCCTCCCACTCGATCGAAATCGGTGTGCGTGTCGACAGGGCGGGAGCTCGACCGGGAATGGCTCCGGGCCAGGGGGCCGCCGGGTCCCGTGCCGGTGCCGCAGGTTTCTCCCCCCACCGATACCAGGCGACCTTGTCGGCAGGGTCGCGTCCACCCTGGGGAATGGCTCGGAGTACGGAATCGGGTCCGACGAGCGACTGCACTCTGATGAGAGCACGACGTGCATCCTCTTGCGAGGTGACGTCCTCGTCGAGTCGGAGTTGCCGACCTTGATCGGAGATATCCCCGGGAACTACCCGAAGACGCCGGATCCCCCCGGGAATCCCGCCCGATTCCACCCAGGCTCGCAGCTGCCACCGGATCCGCTCCGCCAGTTCCGCCTCCGAGAACGGATGAGAGCTACGCCAAGTGCGTGCTCTCACGTCTCCGTCGACCGACACCGCCTCCACTTCGATCAGGTACGGCATGCCACCTCGCGGCATGAGACCGTCGAGCAACCGTGCAGAGAGATTGCGAGCAGCGAAGGCAGCTCGCTCCAGGTCATCCAGCGGTGGATCGAACCGGTCTTCGACCGTATAACTCTCCGGAATCGGTCGGGGATGGACCGGGCGGTCTTCACCGCTGGCCACTCGATGGGCGGCGAGTCCGGATGGGCCGAATCGAGAAGCAATCGCGGCTCGCGGCAGTCCCGAAAGATCCCCCAACGTGGAAATTCCGAGCCAACGAAAGGTGTCGACGAGTTCGGCGATCCCGATGACCGAGACATCTAGATCTGCCAGAAAGGCCACAGTGTTCTCGACGAGCACCGGACCGTCGGCTGCTTGTACTGCCGCCATCCGGGCCCCAAACGGGCCATCCGCTACCCCGATGTGGACCCCCGCCCCGATGAGAGAAGCAATCTTCACCTCGACCCGGGACACCAGCGCCAGTTCGTTCCCGTAGTAGCGGACAGCACCTGCAATGGGAACGAAGGCGAGTCCCGGATGAGCAATCTCGACACGGGGAACAAGAGATTCCACGGCTGCAACGATCGGTTCGAAGGCGACTGCCTCTGCCCCGGGATCGGCGATCAGAGTCGTTGCAGTCGGACACAATGCCTCCGCCTCACGACGGCGCATCCCGATCTCGACACCGGCCTCAAACGCCAGTGAATCCGCCGCCACCACGACCCCCGTATCATCTATGACCTGGCAGGGGCTACCCGACGGCGCGTCCGGACGGCGCAACGGCCAGTCCGGAAACCAGATGCACAGCGTTCGCGCCATCATCGATCACCTCCAGATACCGCTCTGTCCCTTTGGCCCCCTTACCCGATGCCTTGATCCTCACCGCCCGCCGCTCGAGCCTTCCATGACCGTTGTCTGCCCCACCCCAACGCACTGTTGCCCCCTCGATTCGAAGGTGGAGAAGTCCTGCCGGAAGATCTCCGCTCATCACACGCAGCACCACTCCCACTCCGCGCGATCTGGCAAGAGCACCGAGACGGCGAAGCGCCTGGTCGGGGACGTGGCGGGGAACCTCTGCATAGACGGCAGCAAAGCCCTCGAAGAGGGTGGCCGCCACCTTGGGCCAGAGACCGCGATCGGAACAGCGGACCACCACCAGCCGCTCGGGTCCGATCCCCGCCTCCCATGCCACCGACGGGCAGAACCAGCCACGCTCATCGAGTACTGCGACGGGTTCGGTGGTCGTGGCCGCGGCCACGAGTGAGATCCCCATCGAGGTGAGTCCACTACCCGCAGGGCCGAACAGACCGAGCACCCGGCCCGGAGTAACGGCGAGGTCGACGGTGGCTCGCTCCGCTCGCCACCCCCCACCAACGGATCCCTCCGTCGACTCCCCCACAAAAACTCGCTCTGCTCGCCACCCCCCTCCAACGGAGCGTTGCTCCGTTGACTCCCCCACAAGGGGGGAGTGATTAGTCGCGGCGATTGCTGGGTGTCCCAAGAGACGCTCCATACTAATCGAACATATGTTCGGTTGCTGGACGATCTCAACGGCCGTCCCAGTAACG
>JACZWZ010000119.1 GCA_022571885.1 Acidobacteriota bacterium | reverse complement strand
CCCACCGCCGCGAGCACCTACGCCCTGCCCGCTGAGTGGCGGGATCGGTGGGGGTTGCGCAGGTTCGGGTTCCATGGCCTCTCCCATGCCTACGCGGTGCGACGCACCGCAGCCATGCTGGGACACACCGACACAGGATTTCGGGTGGTGAGCTGTCACCTGGGAGCGGGAGCGTCGCTGTGCGCGGCGATCGACGGCCGATCGGTCGACACCACCATGGGTTTCACTCCGCTCGAAGGTCTGGTGATGGCGACCCGATCCGGCTCGGTCGACCCGGGGCTGGTGCTGTGGCTCATCACAGTCGCTGGACTATCCCCGGCCGATGTCAGCGAAGGTCTCGAGCAGCGCTCGGGGCTGGCGGGCCTGAGCGGACATTCCGGCGACATGCGCCATGTCCTTGCCGCCCGCCAGGAAGGAAAGAAGGAAGCCGTGATCGCATTCGACGTCTACCTCCACCGTCTGGTGCGAGAGATCGCGGCCATGACCGCGTCGATGGGTGGGATCGACGCCCTGACGTTCACCGGCGGCGTGGGGGAGCACTCCCCGGTGGTGCGCGCCGAAGTCGCATCCCGTCTCGGCTACCTGGGAGTGGCTGTCGACCCCGGGAAGAACAGCGCCACGGTCGGTGTCGACGCCGTAATCGGGGTCGAGGAGTCATCAGTCCAAACGGTGGTAGTTCAGGCGCGGGAGGACCTCGAGATCGCTCGTCAGACCCGGGTCCTGGTTGCCGACCAGGCGGAGAGGGCTCCTGGATGACCAACGACCCAAAAGGCCCGGCAGAGGCCCGGCGATGGGTCGGTATCGATGACGCTGGACCGTTAATTGACAAACCTGCCGGTTGTTATGGGCGGGTGTACTCCTGGCAGTCACGTTGCCAGAGGTGACAACGTTGGCGCAGTCGGACTGGTCCGCGGCGGCGAATACAACCGGCACGATCTGAACGGCGACACTCTCGGTGCTACAACCAAGACCAGGACCGCCAAACCAGTTACAGGCGTCCGGAAACCAGGCACATCATCGGCTGGGGTCGGGCGATGGCTCCAGGATCACAACGGCGGTCTCAGCAGACCGGAGCGCCGCGTAGGCGTCCAAGTTGGTGTCAATCTCGCGCCACCGGGCCCACAGTCGCGATCGATCCTCTCTCTCTGCAGCCCGCCCCTTGACCGTGCGTTGGCCGTCGGCGAGATCGACGCCGGCTTCGGGATGCGCTTGAAGGTTGGTTGCCGCAGCCCCGGGATCGACGGAAGGCCGGCCGATCGTTTCCGGCAAGTCGGCGAGATCCCAGATCTCCAGGGGACCAATCAGGTGGATGAGGCCATGTCCAACCAGGATGACACCAACCACCCAACGGATCACCCCACCAGTCGTCGCGGTGGTCCGACTCGTCATTCGGTCACTTCTGAGGGTCCGGCTTGCCGCGAGTTGGCGATCCCAGCGGCCCAACTCTCGATGTCCTCCCAGATTCTCTTATGTCAAGGTGCCGGCGGGTTCCGCAGAAGTAAGGATCGAACACTGATCGGTGATGTCCGACGCTCGTTATGTGCTCTAGCAACGGACGTTTCCGGTCGATTCTGGGTGTCCTGCTGACTCCACTTTGACTCGTGTCGTTGCTAAGCACTCGTTCGGAACCGTCGACCGTCACGGCGAAACCGTTGTGTTTCATTCAATTGATGCGGGGACCCCGCTACGATCACAAGACGCTGCCAACAGGTCACAAGATGGCTCATCGATCCGCCGGATCCAACAAAGCCGCCGCCGTCCGCCTGTACCTCGAAACATTCCAGAACCACAACCTCGACGTCGCCGAAGAACTCCTCAGCCCCAGTCTGGTGTTTCATAACGCGCGTGGCGAGATCCGAGGCCACGACGGGTGGAAGGCATTCGTCGAAGGTTGGCTCACCGGCTTCCCCGACATGCGCCTCACCATCGACTTTTCGATAGCCGACGAGGATCGAGTGCTCCTCCATTGGCGGGCCCAGGGCACCCACACGGGAGAGTTCCGCGGGACAG
This sequence comes from Acidobacteriota bacterium, assembly GCA_022571885.1. Classification (GTDB taxonomy): domain Bacteria; phylum Actinomycetota; class Acidimicrobiia; order Spongiisociales; family UBA11373; genus JACZWZ01. The sequence goes on along the minus strand of JACZWZ010000119.1, from coordinate 6,474 downwards.
CGGCCACCCAGCAACGCGTCTCCGCGTCAGGATTGACCCTCTTCCGATTCTCATCAGGCAAGATCCAAGAGATCTGGGACGAACTCGCCGCCTTCGGCGAGTTGCAGACGCTCACAATCAGCTGACGCGCGCCCGTGAGGGCGTCGAAGTACGGCCATCGATCAGACAGGATCTCGACGTCGAGGGAATAGAACCCGACGGGCGTCTCGTGCTCCCCGCGAGGCACCAGACGTCCGAACCCCCCCCCTCACACACAACCTCGAACGACCGCCCAAGAACTTCTCTCCAGGGCCGTTCCATGCTCATCACAGGCGTTCAGCCGAAGATCACCACGTACGACCCGTTAACGTCGCTGCGGGCAACAGCACCCACCGCCACGCCGATGCCGAGTTAGATCGCGGAGAACATCAGGGTTCCGAGGACCGAGTATCCGATGCCGGCGATCTCCTCGCCGGTTCGTTCCGCCGAGACCGTGGCACCAGGGATACCGGTGGGGCCGCGCACGGTTCACCCGGACTGCTTGCAATGCAACGCGTAGGTTATTGAAGTAGTAAGCGTTACATTGGAGGACGGTATGACTCATCCGACCCGAACGCGGGGGGAGGCGTTGCTCATCTCCGTTCGGTTGGAGGCGGAGCCCATGTCCGCTGCGGTCCCCGGACGGATCAAATGGAAGCCACCTCAACCCCCGCCCGGATCGAGAACGGCGGGACAACCCGTGACGTGGATCTCGTCATGGTCCCCATGGCAGTTGGTTGGCGATCATCTCATTGTGCCTGGCTGATGCGCTAGCAACGTGATCCCTGTAGACCGCGACCGAGACACACTCGAGTGGTTCGGCGTCGAGCTATGAAAGATATGAGCGTTGACAGCCATTTCATCAGACGCCGCACCGCCGAGCTCGACCTTCGAGATTCCACGCCGGTGGTGATCCGGCCGATCGTGCCCCAGGATCGCGAGAGGTTGAGACTAGGCCTCGAGAAACTGTCTCCGAGGTCCAGGTTTCTGCGGTTCATGGGGCCGATCAGCCAGCTGTCCGAAAAGGAGCTGACATACTTGACCGAAATCGATTACAAGGACCACTTTGCCTGGGTCGCCATTGCGCAAGACGAACCAGGTGCCCCTGGCATTGGAGTTGCTCGCTACATCCGAGACCGAGGGGACTCTGACATTGCTGAGGCGGCGGTCACCGTCATCGACGCGTACCAGGGCCGCGGCCTCGGGACCGTTCTCATTGAGGTCCTCGCCGACACAGCCCAAGAGAACGGAATCAGACGATTCCGCGGTTATGTCTCTGGGGAGAACCGACTCGTATTAGAGGCCGTCGGGAAGGCCGGTACCAACTGGGTTTGGGACCAGGGAGTCGTGAAGATCGAGGTGCCGCTACCACTCCCAACCGAGAAGCTTGTCGACTCGGCCGTGTATATGGTGCTGCGAGCCGCAGCTCGAGGTGAACTGCCGGTCTAACCAGTCGATTCCAGAGCGTGACAGTTCTTATGCTCGACTTCGTTGGCTTCACCGAAATGCCAATCTCTCAGGATCCTTCCAGCCTCCTGTCGGAACTCAACGCCGATTATGGGCGGGTGCTTGTGGTGTTGGCAGTTAGTGGAGGGAAGCTTACGGCCCTCGATATGGCCTATCCGGCGCTCATCATGGCGAATGGCACCCTAACGGAAGGGATCGAGACACACATCTTCTTCACCTTCTGGGGCCTGGACATGATCAACAAAAAGACCCAGGACCACCTCCAGTTCACAATGCTCGGCAACACCGCGATGCACATGCCTGGCTCTGCCAAGCACATCCCACAAGGATTTGGGGGGCTGCCCGGCATGACAGGCTACGCCACCAAGATGCTGAAGCAGCAGATCAAAGACCAAGACGTCCCCGAGATATCAGAGTTTCTGACGATGCTTCACGACATGGGCGCCCATCTGTGGGCCTGCAAGATGTCAGCGGACATGATGGGGCTCGAAGAAGACGACATGATCGACGAGATCGAAGATGTGATCAACGTCGGCGCCTTCGTGGAAATGGCGGCTGACGCCCAGATCATTTTCGTCTAGGGAGCATCGCTCTAATGTCCCGCGCTGTCGAGGCGTTCAAGGAGTTCGCTGATGAGCACTCGGGACTCGAATCGGCGGTGGCGACAACACACTAGAAAGGCTGGGATGGTGGCCATCACCAACTCCGGCTCGGGGAGGATGCCTTTTCACGCACTCGACCCCGAAACAACCGCTGAGTCGTTTTCTGTCGATCTGACCCGCGGTCTGGATAGTGCCGAGGCGACAGCGCGGTTGGAACGTTGGGGGCCGAATCAACTGCCGACGGCCGGGAAGCCCACCTGGCTCCAGTTGTTCACCCGTCAGTTCAAGGATGCCTTGGTCCTGACTCTCGTCGTCGCCGCCTTCGTCAGCGGTGTGGTGCTCAGGGACTGGATCGACGCAACGGTCATCCTGATCATCGTCTTCCTGAATGCGGTCATCGGCTTTTCGCAGGAGTTGAAGGCCGCAGGCGCGGCAGAGGGTCTGAGAGAGCTGACGGCCCCGTACGCGACCGTCATCCGGGAAAACGTCGAGGTGAAGGTCCCGACCGAGACGATCGTCCCTGGCGACTTGATCAGGATCGAAGGAGGCGACCGGGTTTCCGCAGACGGACGGCTCGTAGAGGCGATCCGCCTGAGCGTGGCTGAGTCCGAGCTAACCGGCGAATCGGTCCCCACTGACAAGACGTCGACACCGGTAGCCGAGGAAGTCTCAATCGGTGACCGGTCCTCGATGGTCTTCTCCGGAATCACGGTGGCGGCCGGTCATGGGATCGCCATCGTCACCGCTACCGGCACTGCCACCGAGATCGGTCGAATCGCCGAGTTGCTCTCCGAGGATGAACCGCCTACCCCGCTCGAGAAGGAGCTCAACAAGGTCGGCAGGCGAATTGGAGTCCTGGCAGTGGGCGTAGCCATCGTCGTGTTCGGGATCGGAATCGCCCAGGGGAAGCCCACCGAGTCGATGTTCCTTCTCGCGGTGGCACTGGCCGTCGCCGCCATACCGGAAGGGCTCCCCGCGGTTGTGGGGATAACGCTCGGTCGTGGCGTCCAGGATATGGCCCGCAGGAACGCCATCGTTCGCCGTCTCCCCGCGGTGGAGGCGCTGGGTGCGGTGACCGTCATCTGCACCGACAAGACCGGGACGCTCACCAAAAACGAGATCTGGGTGCAGGAAACAGAAATGGCCGCACTTCGGATGGCAGATCCCGCCACAGCCCCGAACGACCCGCGGATTTCTCGCTACGCCGAGCTGGCCGTCCTATGCAACGACGCTCGCCGGAGTGAGGGCACCTGGCTCGGGGACCCGACCGAGATCGCGCTGCTCCGGTCGGTCGCCCATCTGGTCAACGTGCCCGAACTTCGCAAGGCATACCCACGAATCGATGAGGTGCCGTTCGACTCGACAAGAAAGCGGATGACGACCCTCCACAGATCGAAGGCGGGCGTCTTGCTGGTGGTCAAAGGGGCACCCGAGGTCGTGGTGCCGATGTGCACCCGACTCGAAGGCGATTGCGGGGTCGAACCGCTCGACGAGGATCGCTCCCTGGCGGCACTATCCGCCGCCGAGCAAATGGCCGGACGAGGCCTGCGCACGCTGGCCCTCGCCTATGCGGAACCGAGTGAGATCGCGGCGAATCTGGAGTCGGCCGAGGAGAACCTGGTACTTGTGGCGCTCGCGGGAATGAGAGACGAGCTCAGACCCGAAGCCAGATCCTCTGTCGAAGAGGCCGTTGAGGCCGGCATCACCGTGGTGATGATCACGGGGGACCACGAGGTGACGGCGCGAACCATAGCCGGGGACCTCGGGCTGCTCGAAGATCGCGAGGTGATTGGCGGCCGGGAACTGGCGGTAATGACGTCAACGGAGTTGGCGGATCGAGTGGAACGGATCGGAGCCTATGCCAGGGTTGACCCAGCCGACAAGGTCAAGATAGTGAAAGCCTGGCAGGAACAGGAGGCGATCGTCGCCATGACCGGCGATGGCGTCAACGACGCACCCGCTCTGCGATCGGCCGACATCGGCGTGGCAATGGGCTCCGGCACCGATGTGGCGCGGGACACATCCGACATTGTCCTGGCCGATGACAACTTCACCACGATCGTCGCCGCCATCCGCGGTGGGCGAACGATCTTCGCCAACCTCCGCAAGGTCATTGCGTTCCTGCTCGCCAGCAACGTCAGTGAGGTCCTGGTCGTGTTCACCGCATTCCTCATGTTCGGAGCCATCGGGGATCCGCTGCTGGCAGTCCAGCTGCTCTGGATCAATCTCGTCACCGATGGTCTGCCGGCTCTGGCCCTGGGATTCGATCCTCCGGGGCCCGGCATCATGCAAGAGCCTCCGCAACGGAAGAGAACTCTGCTCGGGTGGGAAAGCCAACTACGGCTGCTGGGAAGGGGAGCAATCATGGCGACAGCCGTAATGGCTGCGTATTGGATAGGCATCGGCAGCAGATATGAGTGGGAGCACACACGAACTCTCGCCTTCACCACACTGGTCCTCGTCCAGATGACCTATTTGTTCGCGGTGCGGATCTCCGAGTCGGGGTGGCGCCAGGGTCTGGCCTCCAACTACCTCGTCCACGGGGCGGTCCTCATCTCGGTGCTGCTCCAAGTGGTGGTAGTGATGAGCCCCGTCGGCAACAGTCTCTTCCATACAGTCCCCATCAGCCTTTCGGACTGGACCGTTGCCATCCTGCTGGCGCTCGGAGGTGCTCTCGCGGTGTTGGCCGTCTCCACCTTCGTGCCCGGAATGAGCGAACGCCAATCAACAGATGGCACTTGAGATTGGCCTGTGGACGGCAGTCATGGCGACAGGCTTTCTGGTGGCTGTCCTGGCCAGCCGCTACTCGGTAGAGCATCTCACCAAGTTCGCTGCAGGCACCCGAATCCCGCCGTTCATCATCGGCATCACCCTGGTCTCGATCGGAACCGACCTCCCCGAGATCGCAAACTCGATCGTCGCGTCGGTCACGGGACACGGCGACGTCAATGTCGGCGACTCGATTGGCTCGGCAGTGGTTCAGTCGCAATGGGGTCAACGAGGCGACAGCGAGCACAAGACCGAGCTGATCTTCGCCCGCAACTCTTCCGCTCGTCTCGTTGACATGCTCAGTGAGTATTTGAGAGATTGAGGCCGCCCATAAGTGATGTGATGAGGGAGCGGGCCTCCGCTCCCTGGTGACGTAAGCCCCGATAATCGGGGTGTCATCTATCGCCTCGAGAAGGGAGGCCCGTCGTGTCACGTTACGTGGGTGTTGACTTGCATCGCCGTCGGTCCCAGGTGGTGATCTTGGATCCGGATGGCACCAAGATGTCGTCGGGAAGGGTCGACAATTCGCCGTTGGAGTTGGTGAGGGCGGTCGCTGAAGCCGGTCCTGATCCGGAAGTGGTGTTGCCCACCTGGGGGTGGTATTGGGCTGCTGTTGGCAAGCGCTCAGGCCGCCGTGTCATCATTACCCCATGAGAACCGACTACACGCCATCCGACCCGGACTATGCCAAACGTGTCCGAGCGAGCTTTGACGCTCAGCCGATGATGACAACCCTCGGGGTGAACATCACCGGACTCGGCCCTGGCTGGATCGACCTCGAATTCGACCATAACGACGACTTCACCCAACAAGACGGGTTCAAACATGCGGGAGCAATCGCAACTGCGCTCGATTCAGCGTGTGGCTACGCCGCGTTCTCCCTTATGCCCAAAGACGCTGCTGTGTTAACCGTCGAATACAAGATCAACCTCCTGCGACCAGCAAAAGCCGAGCGCTACCGCGCTTCGGCCACTGTCCTGAAACCCGGACGTACTCTCACCGTCTGTTCTGGGACTGCCACACCGGCCGACAGCGAAGAGACGATCGCAGTGATGACCGCCACGTTGATGACCCTGGTTGATGTAGGAATCCAGCACTAGCCCAGCTAAGGAAGCTGGGAGCCAAGAACCAGCAAGATGCGCCACTCATAAGCGCCAGCCGTTATCTGCGCGGATGGGTGTGCGATGAATTCTTCAGTCAACCGACGCAGCTTTCAAACGAGTCGTTTAGCAGTGTGATTGCGTCTGGTATCAACGAGACACCCTTGGGCTGGAAGAGTTTGGGCGCCCCAGCGATAAGCTCGTAGGCGCTGCGGAAAGCCTTCCGGTCACGTTCTACAGAGAAGCCTTCGCTGGCGTTGATCGGGATAACCGGAACACCGGATAGCGCCCCACTAGGGACCGTTTGAGCGCACATAACGTTCGTGGCCGGACACAGCGCACGACCTCGGCGAGCAGGCCCAGAACCGGCCTTGTGTTCCCGCTCGTGGAGCTAGTCGCCAAACTCAGGTAGCGCATATCCGGCATTATGCATTCCTCGTAGTGCCTGGTCACGGGCTGCTTGTCACTCGGCTGACAGGGTGGCTGACACTCAAATGAGAGGGGTACGAAAACTAACG
>JACZWZ010000118.1 GCA_022571885.1 Acidobacteriota bacterium | reverse complement strand
CCTCAGCCTCGACAACGAGGTGGTTCGCACCCTCGCCGAGCTCACGCTCGTCCTCGTTCTGTATACGGACGCCTCGCGCATCGACTTTCGGGTGCTTCGACGCAGCAGCCAGATACCGCTGAGGCTCCTTTTCCTAGGGCTGCCATTGACCATCGCTCTCGGTGCCGGTTTCGGTGCCTTGTTGTTCGACGGCCTCGATCTCTGGGAGGTCGCGCTCCTGGCGGCGGTACTGGCTCCCACGGATGCGGCCTTGGGGCAGGCTGTGGTGACCAACTCCAGGGTTCCCGTACGGATTAGGCAAGCGCTTAACGTCGAGAGCGGCCTCAACGACGGGCTAATACTTCCTGTGGTAACGGTGCTCCTGGCGCTTGCGGGAGCAGGGATGGGGCTGCAGAACCCACAATCATGGCTCCGTTTTGGCATCGAACAGATCGGTTGGGGTGTCACCCTCGGTCTGTTAGTGGGATATGCCGGCGGCTGGTTGCTGGACCGGGCCGCCGGGCGGGGCTGGCTCGATAACGTCTTTCGCCAGTTAGCCACCCTGGCCATTGGGGTCGGTGCCTTTGCCGCCGCCGAGCTGGCCGGTGGCAACGGTTTTGTTGCCGCATTCGTGGCTGGGGTGGGGTTCGGTGCTGCCGCTCGCGACCACTCTCAGGGAGCGTATGAATTCGCCGAGGACGAGGGACAACTGCTGGCCATGCTCACATTCCTGTTCTTCGGTGCCGCAATGGCGCAACCGCTGCTGAACACGCTCGACTGGCGCATCGCGCTCTATGTCACTCTCAGCCTTACGGTGGTTCGGATGGTCCCGGTGGCTTTGGCACTCATCGGTACCGGTCTTCGGGCCCGAACGGTGGCCTACATTGGTTGGTTGGGCCCCAGGGGGATCACCTCGATCCTCCTGGTGCTGTTGGTGATCGACGAAACTACTCTTCCGGGAGCAGGCCGTGGCCTGGCCACCGTGGTTTGGACCGTTCTCGTCAGCGTCGTCGCCCACGGAGCGACCTCATGGGTCCTGGCGGAGCGCTATGCCAAGTGGTACCGGACCCACGGCGGCGACGCCGAGAGCCGACCCGTCGAGATGATGCCGCCTCGCTGACACCGCTTGGAGCAGTGCCGGAGTGCGGTTGGCAGCTTCCTCCGAGGCGGTAGTCGCCTCTCTACTCAGGGCCCGGGAACCCAGCTGGCCGAAGAGACCGCATCAGAGCCTGTTGGCGCAGAGTCACCATCGCCGTAAACAGTAATTCTCGGCTGGAAGATCGACTTCGGGCACCGGCAGCCGATTGGTCTTGCGATTCGACTGGATCGGGGTCGAGGTGCGGGCCTCGGACCCGGGTCCCAACCACCCCGCTGGGGTGATACGGGCCGAGGTGGGCCACGGAATATTGCAGATCGGCGAATAGGTCAAGTCGAAGGAAGGGTCGATGGTGCAAACACAGGCCTTTTGGAAGCTTCTGTCGATCGTCGTGGCTGCCAGTGTTGTGGCCGGCGTTGTCGCCGCCCTCGTAGCCCTTGCCCTCGTCTCCTCCGATGACGGGCTCGAAGGCGAGGTTTGGGTCGTCGACCAGCTCACCATCGACGGCACCTCGGCCACCCCTATCCCGGGCACGATTCTCACTGCTGTCTTTGAGGACGGTGTGATCAGCGGCGTGGCAGGCTGTAACGACTACTTCGGTGGTTATGTGGTAGACGGCGGTGCGATCGAGGTCACCGAAGCCGGATCAACCCGGGCGTTCTGTGGCGAGCCGGCGGGAACGATGGACCAAGAGATCGCCTTCCTGGGACTGCTGCAGACTGCCGACGGGTTCGAACGCGACGGCGAAGTCCTCACCCTGCAAGCCGGGGACGACCCGCTCATCATCTTTGCGACGCGCGGCGACGAGTAGGGAGGGAAGCGCGTTCATGAACGATCTTGATCGAATCCTTGTCGACTTGGCATCTGTGAGGGATCGCCTGGCTGAGACGGTCGACCCCGTAGAGCGGATCACCCTGATGGAACGGCGCGACGAGCTGCACCGTGAGGCTCGAGAATTGGCGCCGCTTTCGAAGGCGGAGATGGAGCTCGAACTGGAGAGACTGGTCGACTCATGGAAAACCTTGCAGCGACAGCGGATCGACGTGGTAAAACAGGCAGGCGATCTGGCGGCAGGTAATTTCGGCTTCACCTCAGACGCGGTGCGGCTCAATCAGCAGATCGACGAGGCCGCCGGGCGCAAGGAGCTCGAGCAAACGATCGCCGATTTGCGGGCCCGGATCGACGAGTTAGACACCTAATGCCCGCTTCTCTGGATGTTGGCCCCGGACCCGTTCACCTGTTTTGTCGGGGTGATCTAGTCACCATTCACCCGACCTAGGTGGTGTGTGTCGGGCGTACGACACGATGCTTTCGATCAGCAAGAGGCATAGCCGAGGGAGGCACCGATGCCGAAACAGCCGGACATAGTTCAGATCGCTGAGGAGGCATACCTCTTCTTGTTCCCGTTGGTACTGATGGATGTGACCCGGAAGGTCGGAACCAACTTCCCGATCGGGGTCAGGCCGGGTTTCGGGCCACCCAACGCGTTCTCTCACATGAAGGAGTTCCCTCCCGGGGACTTCAAAGAGGTGGTGCGACCCAACTTCGACACCCTGTATTCGATCGTCTTTTTGGATCTGACGCAGGAGCCGATGGTGGTGTCGGTACCGGACACGGACGGTCGCTACTACATGCTTCCGATGATGGACATGTGGACAGATGTCTTTGCAGTGCCTGGCAGTCGGACCACCGGTACCGGTGCCGGCCACTTCGCAGTGGTGCCCCAGGGCTGGGATGGTCATCTTCCCGACGGGACCACCCGCATCGAGGCGCCGACACCGTATGTGTGGATCATCGGCCGTACCCAGACCAACGGACCGGCAGACTATGAGGCCGTTCACCACATCCAGCACGGCTTTACGGTTACGCCCCTGTCACGGTGGCCCGGCTCACCAACCGAGGTGGGGGGCTCGTTAGACCCATCGGTCGACATGGAGACGCCGCCGCTGGACCAGGTCAACTCAATGGGAGGCCTCGACTTCTTTGCCTATGCCGCCGAACTAATGACCCTCCACCCGCCGCATCTCACCGACCAGCCCATCATCGCCCGGATGGCCCGGTTTGGGATCGAAGCAGGCAGGCCACTCGACGTCGGCGCCCTCCCCCAGGCGGTGCGCGCCGCTCTCGAGGGGGTACCCGGCTCGGCGCAGGAAACCATGCAGTCTGCGCTTCCGAGACTCAACCCGGTAGTCAATGGCTGGACGATCGCGCGTAGCAATATGGGGGTGTACGGCAGCAACTATCTGACCCGTGCGGTGATTGCCAGGATTGGCTTGGGTGCCAACCTCCCCGAGGACGCAATTTACCCGGTGATGCTGCGCGACGGCTCCGGTGACGAGCCGGTGGGGGAGAACAATTACGTCCTCCACTTCGACGCCGACCAACTTCCACCGGTCGACGCCTTCTGGTCGATCACCATGTACGACGCAGAGGGTTTCCCTGCCCCCAACCCGCTCGACCGCTACGCCCTCGGCGACCGCGACCCGCTCGACTACAACGACGACGGCTCCCTTGATGTTTACATCGGACACGAGAGCCCCGGCGCCGACCTGGAGCCCAACTGGCTTCCGGCTCCACCGGGGCCACTCGGTGTCACGATGCGCCTCTACGCGCCACTACCCGAGGTACTCGACGGACGCTGGGACCCGCCACCGGTCGAATTGCTCTGAGCGAGAGCGATGACAGCGACCAGCAACCGGCCACGCGGTCCGGTCCGGATTCGAGAATCTCACTGCCATCTGCCGCGCCGCACAAACTCTGTCCGGCATTCGACCTTTTGGTCGAGTAAAGGAGCGCTCGATTCTTGATGTGATGCGGTTGCAACACCTCGGTCCGCAGTAGGGTCCTCCTTCAGTCGCAGTGAGGAACGATGGGTAACACTCGCAGGCTCAGACGAGCCCAGCAACGCAGGTCGACTCGGTCCAAGCCGGCTCCGGCCGCGACCAGTCCACAGCAGTCGACTCCATGGAAGAAGTACTTATTGACCGCCGGTGTACTTCTGGTTCTAGGAGTGGGGGTGGTGTTCATCGCTTCCGATCTGTCGAACAATCCTCAGGGCGTGGCGGATCCGCCGGAGGGGAGCGAAGCTTTCGCGGTGACCCAAGCCGTCCACGTCGACGGACCTGTCCAGTATCCACAGGACCCGCCGGCCGGTGGGCCTCATAGTGGGAACGTCCTGGAGTGTCGGGTGTACGACGCTCCGGTCGTAAGCGAATTTGCGGTTCATGCTCTCGAGCATGGTGCGGTGTGGATCACCTATCAGCCGGACCTTGCCGCCGATGAGATTCGGACCTTGGAGGGCTTTGGTCGGAGGCGGGAGCTCATCGTCAGTCCCTATCCCGGCCTCGACTCACCGGTGGTTGCGACGACGTGGGGAACCCAACTACGGGTCGACTCGGCCGACGATCCTCGCATCGACCAGTTCATTCGTGCCTTCCAGAATCGGACGGCACCCGAGAACGCCGCCTCCTGCTGATTCGACGTAGATTTCTCGGAGCGGCCTGAGCCGGGGTCCGGTTGACCTTCGAGCGACTCGAAGCTATATCGTCGGTAATGCTTGTTGAGGAGCACCGATCTGAATGAGATGAGGCTTCGAGCCAGATCACGGGCGCGATTTGCCGCGGTGGCGGCAGGGCTTCTGGTCGTGGGTGTCGCCGGCTACGTCGGCTTTGTGGCCTTTGCTCGTGCGGAGCGCAATTCGGGTTCGGCCTTGCTGCTGCTGGCCGCGGCTACCGGCTTTGCCGCTTTCTTCTCGCCCTGCTCCTTTCCGCTGCTGTTGACGTTCCTAGCGAGGCGAGCCGACGAGTCGGTCATGACCACCGCGGTTACGACACTACGGGTAGGCGCCGGAGCAGCCTCGTTGCTGATTGTGCTCGCCGGCGTCGTCGCGCTATCGGGCGACGCACTCACCTCGGTCATTGCCTTCGACCAGCCGACCGGACGAGTCATTCGCTTAGTCGTCGGCCTCTTGCTGGTCGGCTTCGGACTCCGCCAGGCCCGACTCCTGCGGTTGCGGATGCGGTGGCTGGATCGGGTCGCCGGCCGGGCCGCTTCCGCCTTCGATCCGTCACGGCGTTCCAGTCGAGCGGCCGGCGACTTTGCGTACGGTTTTGGGTATCTGATCGCCGGCTTCGGGTGAACCGGTCCCCTGCTCGCCGGTCTGGCGGCTCAGTCGGTCACCAACGGGGCGAATGTTGTGCTGTGGGCGTTTGCCACGACCGCGCTCGTATTTCTCAGCCTGCTGATGGTGGCGTCGGTGGGGGTGACGACACTCAGGAGCCGCTTCCTCGAACCGATTCGGATGGTGGGGTCCTCGGTGAAGAAGTCGAGTGGCTACGTGCTGATGGTCGTCGGAGTTTGGTTCATACTTCTGGCCGCTTCGACGTCACCCACGTTCGGGATTTGACCTTCAAGTCACTCGAAGGTCTACAGTGATGCTCATGAAGATAGGTGAGGCTGCTCGTCGTTCGGGGGTGGAGGCGTCGGCGATCCGGTTCTACGAATCGGTCGGCGTGCTCCCCGAGCCGGTGCGGACCGAAGCCGGGTACCGCGAATACAGCGGCGATGACGTCGAGTTGCTCAGTTTCGTGAGACGCCTTCGCTCGCTCGAACTGCCGCTTGACGACGTCGGCGAGATCGTGGGTCTGAGAACCCGCGGCGAGGCGCCGTGCCAAGCCGTGCGTGACGCGATTGGACGTGAAGTCACCGCGATTGAGGCTCGCATGGAGGATCTGCGGCGGATCAGCCAGGACCTGGCCCGACTTCAAGAGTCTGCCGCGGAACTCGTCGACGAATGGCCCGGGTCGTGCGTCTGTCACGTCCTCGAACAGACAATCGCTGCCCCCGTCTGAGGAGAACCATGGACATCACCCTGCAGTATTTCGACGGTTGCCCCAGCTGGAAGGAGGCCGAGGCCCACTTCAAGACTCTGGAGTCCGAAGGTGTCGATCTGACGATCACCTATCAGCTGATCGAAACTCCGGAGGCTGCCGCCGAGGCGAGCTTCCGCGGTTCTCCGACGGTTCTGATGGATGGGGTCGATCCGTTTGCCGACCCCGACGCCCCGGTCGGTCTGTCGTGCCGGGTCTACCGCAGCGATGACGGATATGTGGGGTCGCCTTCGCTGGCGCAGCTTCGAACGGCCATCGGGGAGCGGTGACCGCCGTGGTGACCAATATCGATCGGACCCGGATGCTGGATCTCATCGAGGACGGCGCCCAGGTCGTCGATGTGCTCCCGGAAGGCGAGTACACCGCGCAACACATTCCCGGTGCCATCAACATCCCGCTCAAGCGGCTCGACGTCGAGGCGACGGCGGTCTTGCGGCGAGACAAGCCGGTGGTGGTCTACTGACACGATGGATTGTGAGACATGTCTCCCCGAGCCGCGTGCCGGCTCGAGCGCCATGGATTCGATCAGGTCTACGACTACACCGCCGGGATTGCCGACTGGAAGGCCGCCGGGCTGGAGGTCGAAGGCGAGGAAGACACCGGACTTACGATTGCCGACGCCACCCGGCCCGACATCCCGACCGCGCAGCCGCAGGAGGTACTGGGCGAGGTCCTCGAGCGGACCACCGGAGCCGGATGGGATGAAGCCGTCGTCGTCGACTGCGATGGAATAGTCGTGGGTCGATTGCGCGGCGACGCCTGGAGTGCCGACCCGGCGACCACGGTGTCGGAGGCGATGGAGTTGGGGCCCATGACGGTACGCCCCGACGGGCAGCTGCGGCCGCTTGTCGGCAGGATGGAGAAGCGTGACACCCGATTGGTTGTCGTCACCGACCCGCAAGGTCGTTTGATCGGGGCGCTCCTCAGTGAAGATGCGGTTCGGCTCGCGGCGGGCGAGGCACCGGAACTTGTCTGGCGTGACTGCGAAGGCTGCCCGGGAAGATGGGCGCCGGTTCCGATCACCAGATGATCTCGGGCGTTTTGTTGCTGGGGTCTGGGTCGCTCAGCGAGCCGCGGGCGCCGGCTTATGTGCCGCCCTGCGGGTGGCGGTGCGATCGATCAACCGAATCATCCGGTAGCCGGTCTCGACCGCTCCGTCGGTCCGTAGCTCTGCCAGTGCCTCATTGACCGATTGGCGGCTGGCCCCGAGTAGATGGGCGATCGCCGCTTGTGAGAGGTGGATCTCGTCTCTGGTGTCGGCCTCGTCCAGGAGGAGACCCGCCACCTGCTCCAGCACGGTGCGGTGCATCAATCCCAGCACGCGGCGCTGGGTTCGCTCCAATTGGCTGAGTCCCGCAACCAGCCATCGAAGTGCGATCACCGGTCGTTCGATGAGAAGGGGGAGCAGTAGCTGGCGCTCCAGGCGGAGCGCCGTCACCGTATCAACGGCGCGGGCCGACTGGATGTAGGGCTCGTCGCGGAACATGGAAATGTCTCCGATGACAGCGCCTTCCCCGGCGCGGGCCACGACCATTGAATCCTTCCAGTCACCCCGGTATAGCTCGACCTGACCTTGCTTTATGACGTACGCAGCCTGCGACGCCTCACCCTCTCGGAATAGATGGGTGCCCGGGTACTTTCGGACGTAGCTACCGGCAGAATTGAGGGCTTCGAGATCGTCGGGACTGAGAAGGAGGTAGTCGGTCCGGCCGAACGAGCGCGCCAGCCAGGCGTAATGCTGGACATCCGATCCAGATGCTGCGGGCGTCATGGTGTGTGGAACGTCATGGGGGCGGGTCCTGTTCCGCGCCGTGCCCGGCGAAACAGGTGCCGGCGCCGAATGGAAGGCGGTTCGGCACGAGTGCTACCTCAGTCCCGACGATGTCTGGCCCGGTGGAGTCGTCGTTTCTAGAGGCTATTCTTCCGCAACCGCCTCCTTAGCTCAGTGGTAGAGCACTTCCATGGTAAGGAAGGGGTCCCCGGTTCGAACCCGGGAGGAGGCTCGGGTGGCGGCGCGCCCGAGTGGCGTGTCGACGCCGAGGTCTGGGTGAGATTCCCAAGCCGGGGCGGCGTAGCTCAGGGGTAGAGCGCTCGGCTCATAATCGAGTAGTCGGTGGTTCGAGTCCACCCGCCGCTACAAAGCATGTTGCGCCGCCCGGCGGGCTGCACGACCATGTGGAGGGACTCGGAACCGAGGAGGTCCGAGTCTCGGAGCCATCAGTGGCAGGCCGACATATCACGCACCAACCAAGGAGATCGGTATGGCGAAGGAGAAGTTTGAGCGGTCGAAGCCTCATGTGAATGTGGGGACGATGGGTCATATTGATCATGGGAAGACGACGTTGACTGCTGCGATTACGAAGGTGTTGGCGGAGTCGGGGTCGGGGGCGACTGAGTTTACGGCGTTTGATGAGATTGATAAGGCGCCGGAGGAGCGGGAGCGGGGGATCACGATCGCGATTGCTCATGTGGAGTATGAGACGGAGAATCGTCATTACGCCCATGTGGATATGCCGGGGCAT
>JACZWZ010000217.1:1602-2302 GCA_022571885.1 Acidobacteriota bacterium | reverse complement strand
TCAAGTGACATTTTCGTCACGTTGGGGGATGGTGGGGTGATGTCACTTACTACCGATAACTTCAGATATGGGCTCGACATCTCGTGTCACAAGCCTCGAAACTCGCTAGCTGGCTGCGTTTGTTTCGCGGCCACCTCAGCCGGCAAAGAAACCGTGATCGAGGACACAGGCCTGGCTGCTCTCACCCAAACTGCCGCAACTCGCTCCGTAGGCCTCGTCAACGGAGCCGAAGGCCGAGTAGATGAAGAGCATGTCGCAGGCGACCATGTCGCCGTCGCCGCACCTCGGACGCAGCTCGTCAAAGTCGACCGAGACCCCGAACTGGGCGGCACACAAGCCGCCCGGAGCCACTCGTTCACCGCAAGTGTCGGCGAACAACTCCAAGTCGGACTCGGACGGCGAGGCCTGATAAAGGACGTCACAGATGAGGAAGTCGCCGTCGGCGCAGTCAGACCGCAGCGATTCGAGTACGGCAGCTTGAACAGCCTCGGCCGGGACGTCGGTCGGTGCCACGTCGATGATCCCGTCGGCGAACACCGTGCCGTCGGCGTTGAGAATCGTGTACGTCATCGAGAACGGGTCCGGGTTCCCCTCGACGATCATTGCGAGTCCACCGAGAACTGGGACGGCGCCAGCGGTCAACGTCATCGCCCCATCATCTGCGAAATCGACAGTCGAGTCCCCGAACAGTTCATCTGAG
>JACZWZ010000217.1:0-1592 GCA_022571885.1 Acidobacteriota bacterium | reverse complement strand
TGGTGAGATCGAGCTCAATCACAATCGGATCAGGATCGGGCCCGCCCAACACGAAAAGATCGAGGGTGATAATCACAAACTGGGCCTCGGCATCTACATCGATATCGAGCTCCAGCGAGCCTTGTGACCCGAAGGTGGTGTTGTTCCACTGCCCGAGGTAAGCACCGTCGTACCGAACGGCCGCATCGACAAGTGGGTTACCGGCGGCCTCCGTCGTTGTCGATGTCGCTGCAGCGGCAGTCGAAGCGGTCACGGTCGACTTGGCCTCGGCCTCGGTCGAACCGGTTGTCTCGTCGGTCGTTGAGGAATCGTCGTCGCCGCAGGCCCCAATGATCAGAGCCACCGCGACCAATACCACTGCAATGGAACGGTCCATAGACCCCCTCCAGGCCTCGGCTCCCACACCGGGAGCGGCGAGCGTCTTCACCTACTTTACATTCGCACCCATCCAGCCGCCTGGGCCGAGACCCTCGAGCATTTACCCCCGCGAACCGGCGACGCAACGGGGAGGGCGGTGCAGCGGGTAGGAGTGCCGATCCGGTCACTTCCGAAAACAACCATTACGAGACGTTACCTGGAAGATTCTGCAAGTGACATTTCGTCACGTTGGGGGAGGGAGCGGGGAAGTCACCGGCCCCCTCGGGACCTCTATCAGAATCATCCGATTCCGACAGTCCCGTTTGAGCTCACGATCGGGTGCCTGTGAGTTGGTAGCTCCCAGGTCTTAGTTTGTAGCATTCAGAGGTATGCGCCGGGCAGCTCTATTCGTTGTGCTCCTAGCTCTGGTGGGGAGCGGGTGTGCGGATTCCTCGGATGAGGCCACTCCGTTCGGTGGGGCTCGCACCTACTTCGAGTCGCTCGATCTGAGCACACCCACCGCGTCTGCAAAGACATTCCTCGATGCTTTCGCACGCGATGACTTCATGACCGTCTGGCTGACGCTCTATCCCAATACCCAGAAAATGATCGAGTTGCAGCTCGATCTCCTGCAGCGTCGCGTGGTCGTAGACGACCTCGCGATCCCCCATGCTGAGTTCGAGGAGATCTACGAGTCGTTCCCCCCTGAGTCGATCGGCGCCTGGTACCTCTTCGATGCGCTGATGCTCGCGGCCGATGAGTACGGCGCCTTCATCATCGACTTGAGCGGACCGGTTCGGATTACCGACAATACGGTCGACGGTGACGAAGCGGAGCTGTTTGCCGAAGCCGCTGGCATCGAGGGCATTGTGACCTTGCACATGGCGAAGTCATTCAAGGGGAGCTGGCGGGTCCGGGAGGTAACGGTGGGTGACGAAGGCGAGCCAGCAGTGGTGTGGCCTAGGCCTGGGCTCTGATCCTGGCGCCCGATGATGGGCGGATCGCCTCAGCACTCCTGGCCTCTCTAGAGGGGGTGTATTTAGTCACCGCTGGCCGAGGGAGCGGTGCTCTGACTGGCTTCCGATCAACCGTATTCGGATCGCAGAAATGGCTACCGTCGTGAGATGAGCGGCGCGTCGTCCCGGATGCGGATCGGTGTCCAACTCCCCGAGGTCGAGTGGGAGGTGCCCTTCGGCGAGCTGATCGAGATGGCGCAAACGGCCGAAGGGGTCGGG
>JACZWZ010000117.1 GCA_022571885.1 Acidobacteriota bacterium | reverse complement strand
CTGTCGTGTCGTCGGTCGGATCATCGGGCTGTGGGGTGCTGCTCAAGCCTCGTAGCCACGACACCATCGCCGGGCCATATCCGCCCGGCGTCCTGGAGAGGAACCACCACCAGACCAGTCCGCCGGCGAGCAACAAGAGGCCGAGGAAGAAAGTCACCGCCGCCAGGTAGGAGCCGCCGTCGTCCTCGGCAAACAGAAGCGAGAAGGTGGTGGTGGTCGTGTCCTCGGGTGGGGAGATTGTTGTAGCCGAGGCTTCGAGTGTCTCGGTGGTGGTGGTCGTCGAAGACGTGGTGGTGGTCAACGAGGTGGTGGTGACCGGCGTCTCCGATATCAGGGTCAGCTGCCAGACGATCGGGCATGCACCCGGCAACTCGCCGTCGGCGCCGAAGGTCAACTCGCCCTGCAGGACGCCCGGTTCGACCAGTTCGCCTTCGAGTAGCACCGAGACACCCGAGAACCCGGCAACAGTGCCCAGTCCGACCCCGCTGATGAATCCGTCTGCATCCACGGTCGCCAAGACCTCGACCCAGGGCTCCGGTCCGGTCATGATCAGGCTGCCGTCGTCGCCTACTTCGATGGTGATGGATCCGGGAAGGTCGCCGATGAAGGGGAAGTGAACGCATTCATCGTCGAGGACGGAGAACTCGAGCAGATAGGTCCCCGGGGGAAGTGGGGAGGTCCCGGCCGACGCAGGGAAGACGGCCAGCGCAGCGAGCACCAGCCCGGCAGTCAGACGTCGCAACCAGCGCAACCGTCACCCTCCCGACGAAGGACGCCACCCTACCGACCCCACCCCGGCGACGTCCGGGGCGAGAGTTGCCGACGCCGGTATGGTTCCCATCGGGTCCGGGAGGGGAATGACGCGAGTACTGCAGAGGCGAGGGGCGGCGACGATGATGATTCTCGGAGCGCTTCTCGCCGTCGTCGGAGTGGCAGGTATCGTCCTGGCCGATGACGATGTCGCGGCGGCGGCATCCACCTCCTCCACGGCGTCCACGTCCGCAGCCGCAACAACCACTTCCACGTCATCGACCACAGCGCCGACCTCGACGACGACGATCCCACCGACCACCAGCACCCTCCCGCCGGAGACCGTCGAAGAGTTTGCGCTGGCGTTCGCCGCCGCCCTCGATCGAGGAGACGCCGACTTCGTGTTCGATCGGCTGCATCCGATCGTGATCGCGATCCACGACGAAGCGTCATGTCGCGCCACCGTGGAGGATCGGGTCCTGCTCATCACGGACTACCGGCTGACCGGGCCCGTCTCCGGGCCCGAGTCGACCGACTTCACGGTCTCCAACCGGATCATCACCGTCTCCGAGCTATTCCGAGCCGCGGTCGCGTTCGGCTTCCAGGGCACCGAAGTGGAGACCGAAGGAGTCTTCGCCCTCCTCGATGGCGAGATGCGCTGGTTCACCGATTGCGCCTGATCGGCACGAAGCGTGGTTTCCGGCTTGGTTGACTCGCGACCGATCGAGAACGGCGGGCCTGCCGGGCCCCACCCTCTCTCAATGTCCAGCCGCCTCCGATCTAGACCTTCTTGACGCACCTCGCCGAATACTCGACTCCGCCGACCCTTCTGACTGATCCACCATCCTCGTCGAGCAGAATCGGGGAGCCACCGCCCGCCGGATTCTGGAACAGAACGCATCCGCAACCCGAGCCGGTGCAAGGGTTGCCTCTCCTGGGCACCGCGGAGACCAGGACCTGCCGGCCGCCCTCGCTGGGCGTCCTGGTCACGGTTGTGTACTTGACCCGACAGCGCCCCGAGCAGTACTCCCAATCGTTGCCGGCGGTGTCGCTGAAAGTCCCGGTCCTTGCCGTGTTGGCGTTGTTGACCGCCATCATCACCCCGGCTCCCAGCGCCACCGCAAGGAGGATGGCGAGCAAGAAGAGCCACCATGGCACCCCTCCCCCGTCCGACGTGGAAACTTGGCTGTCGTCCGCGATCGTGGTTGGCGGAACCGATGTGTCCGAGATCGTCGTGGTCGCGGCGTCGGTCGTGCTCGGTGCCTCCGTCGTGGTCACACCGTCGGTCGTCGTCGCACTCTCGGCGGTCGTCGTGGAAGCCGCGGTCGTGGTCGTCGTCGGAGCCTGGGTCGTCGTCGTGGTCGGCGACGGCGGCTCCTCCACCAGGTACTCGAAGGTGAAGAAGTTTCCCTCACTGCCGTTGATATCCAGCGGATGCATCCCGGGCGGCATCAGCTCATCGATCGTGAGACTGACGGTGAAACTCCCGTTGTCATCGGCAAAGGTGACGACTTCGACACCGCCGAAGTCGACCGTGATTTCCTCTCCCGGCTCGAAACCATCGCCGAAAACCGTTATCTCGGTGCCGGGCGGCGCCGACCCCGGCGTCACTCCCACCGCCTGAGTAAATCCCACCGACGTCGACATGACGAGAAAAGTAAGAACCAGACCGAATACGAGCAACAGATTGCGCGCCCGACGCACCATTAAAGAGCCCCTCCCATGTGATGCGGCAACCCTAGAAGCCAGAACCCGACAGTGTCGTGCCGACCCGAGTCAGCGGGGATCTACCCCGCCAGACCGACCCCGGCTTCGATTGCACTGCGATTCTCGGCCTCGAAGCGGCCGGTCGCGGCGGATTGCAGCGCTTCGAACGGGATCATTCCGATCAACGCCACCGCATCTCCACCGGGCTCGGCACCGGTTAAAAATCCCCAAACGGCGGGAGCCGGGTCGCTCTCACGAGTCCAGCGGCTTTCGGCCCCTAAAGGGGTGGCCGAATGCACCGAACCGGCGAGCGTTGTCTTCCCCACTCGCTCCGGCGTATGTGTCCACCTCGGGCCGAACTCGACATCTACGATTCCGACGCCCTCGAGAACGACCTTCAATGCCAGGAGCAAGAGCCACAGGAGAAACTTCAATCTTGCGCCTTCGGCCAAGTCACCATCGGGTATCTCCCTATCGAGTCCAGGGGTCCTCCGAGACGAGCGAGCCTCCGATGTCGACCGGCGCGTGGTGCCGGGCCGGGGCGCGCCGAACAGCAGCGTCAGGACCCGTCGCTCTCATCTCCGTCAATCGTCTACAACGAACACTTCGTCGTGGACCCGGGCCCGATCGATCACCTTGAGGCCGATCGAATCGCCGGCTGCCGCTTCCTCGACGTGGGTGTGATCGATCTCGATCGAACCCACCGTCTGGGTGAAGTCCGATGTGTGACCGGTGATGTGAATCACGTCCCCGGTGTGGATCACGTCGCTTACGTCGATCCCGGCGACACCTATGTCGTTATAGAAGTGGCTGATCTCTCCTACCAGGTGTTCTGACATGTCACCTCCACCCCACAACGTATCAAATGGAGCGAGGGCCTGCGCCGGCTGGTTGACGGTGCGCCGAGAGCTGGCTGGTGACTTCGACAACCAAGCACCGACCTTTTCGGCACAACTAGCCTCGGTGTCGATGGAACGTTTCCCAGATCCCCGCCGGTTCTGGCGGGTAGCGATCGTCGCGGTCGGGCTTCTCCTCATCACCGCGGCGTGCAGCAGCGATGACCTCTCAGGGCTCGACATTCCCGATGATCAGATCAACGACTCGACCGCAACCTCAGCCGGGGGAACAATCGACACTCCTGCCCCCGACGACCCCCCACCGGCACCGACGGGGGATGATCGTGGTGCGGAGTTGGTCGGTCGGTGGGAGGTCACCGACTACGTGCTTCCCGATGGCGGCGGTCTCACCAACGTGGTAGGTGACCGCCCGGTGTTCTTGGAGTTCGGGGCCGACGGCACCCTCTCGTACGGCACCGGCTGCAACCAAGGCGCCGCCGACTACGCCACGAGTGGAGCCTATGTGGTGCCGAAGTCGGCGCTCGACGACACCCTCGAGGGTCAGCGGATCACGATCGGCCCGTCGTTTCAGCAGACCGAGATCGGCTGCGAAGGCTTCCTGGGGGATCAGGATCGCGATCTCCCGATCGACATGGGTGCCGCCACACGTTTCCGTATCGACGGCGACCGCCTCCTGCTACTGGACGAGTTCTTGTTGATCAGAGCCACCAAGGCGGGGTGACGTCCGGCCGCCCAAGAGCGTCCGCAATAGACGGACGCTCTAGCGCCATGCCCATGGCTCTTCGCCATGCGGCTCATCGCTGTGCGGCCCGGAGCCCCAACCCCAGGCCGCCGAGTCCGCGCCTGTCGGCGCGCCCTCTTACATGATCCGTTGTCGCACCTTCTCCAGGATCACCGTCTCACGCTCGGTTGTGGTGTCCGCCAGTTCGGCCGCCCGCTGCAGATATGCTGCCCGCTCTGACTCGTCGGTGAGGCCGGCTGCGTTGATTTGCACGTTCAGCCGGGCACCGCGCACCGCGGCGCGGATCATGAGTGCCCCGACGCCGGCGTCGGACACCGACGACTCGAGGCCCTGCTCCACCATGGCTGCGAGCACCTCCATCGCCTCCAGAGAGGCTTCCATGACGGCGATCGGAACATCGATGGCGCCTCGGGTCGCGGCCTGGACGGCTGCCTCGCGCTCGGCTGCCTCTGCGCCGGAGCCGGACGGCATCCGGTATGCCTCCATCAGGACGCCGAAGGAGTCGGTGTCGGCGTCGACCAACGCCAGCAGACGCGCCTGAAGATCCTTGCCTCGAACGGCCCAGTCGGAGAACTCCTCCCAACGGTCGTCCCAGCCCCTCTTGTGGGCGGATAGGTTGGCCACCATGGTCCCCAGAGCGGCGCCGAGGGCGCCGGCGAGGGCCGCCACCGACCCACCACCCGGAGCCGGTGATTCGGAGGCGGTTTCGTGGGTGAACTGGGTCACGCTGCGGGCCACCAACCGACCGCCCTGATGCGCCATCCGCCACTCGATGATCCTCTCGGCGGGAACGAAGGGGGTGAGGTCGTCGAGACCCATCGATTTGGCGGCGATATGGACGATCTCGTCATCGGGAATCCCCAACGAACGCCCCTGCCGGGTGAGATAGTGGCGACCGGCTTCGAGCATCGCCTGGAGCGGCACCAATCCAACGATCTCAGAACCGGTGACCCGCATCCCCCGGGCCGTGGCTCGCTCTCGCACCGCGTCGAAAGCAACGTGAATCGGTGTGACCGAGAGATCGGTGAGGTTCATCGAGACCTGTGCCTGCCGGTACTCATCGATGTACCACCCGATCGCCTTGACGGCTTTCAGCATCCCCGGCTCCCACCGCGACTCACCGTCGCCGTCCCTGATGATTTCTCCGGTGAGCGGGTCGCCGGTGCGGGCAATCCGACCCCGCTGGCGAACATCGAAGGCGACGGCGTTGGCCCGGCGGGTTGACGTCGTGTTGAGGTTCACGTTGTAGGCAATCAGGAACTGCCGGGCACCGACGGCGGTAGCTCCACTGCGCTGGTTGAGTTCGGCCGGTCCGAAATCCGGCTGCCACGCCGGGTCAACGAGCTTGTCTGCCAGCCCCTCGTACTCCCCGGCCCGCACTTCTGCCAGGTTGCTGCGATGAGGTGCCGAAGCTGCGTTCTCGTACAGGTACACGGTGATTCCGGCATCACCCAGACGGCGTCCCGCCTCCCGCGCCAACTCGACAACCTGATCCATTGTGATCCCGGTGATCGGAACAAAAGGGCACACGTCCATCGCCCCGAAACGGGGATGCTCACCTCTATGGTGACGCATGTCGATTCGCTCGGCGGCGACGATACCGGCTCTCACCGCACCCTCCACAACGGCTTCTGGGGAACCGACGAAGGTGACCACGGTGCGGTTGGTAGAGGCGCCCGGGTCAACGTCGAGCAGCACAACACCATCAACCGACTCGATGGCTGAGGTGATCGCTCGGATCACCTCGGGGTCTCGCCCATTGGAGAAGTTTGGCACGCATTCGACGACAGGCTGGGTCACGATGCCAGCGTATCAGCGAGCCGGCCGACTACCTGGCCCACCCCTTGGCTTCTCGTCGGATCAGCCCAGTGGAGTCCACACCAGGGTGTCGGAGTGGAACTGGCTCCAGGCGAACCAAAACGCCTGGTGGCTCGTCACCGGGGTTCCGTCTTCGAGTTGGGCGATGAGTCCGGCACCGTCGGAGAAGACCACCACCCCGGCGAGCTCGACCTTCTCACCGGCATCGATCGAGCGACGCGCCGCGTCGACTGCGAACGCGATTGGGGTGCCGTCCGGGGCCTCTACTCCCAGCACCTGCTGTTGCACCGGCAGTCGGGGGTCGACATCGCCTATCGGGAAGATCGGACCGTCGGAGTCGCGGTCACCGAGTGGATCCAGGGCATAGGTGCGACCGAGGCCCCCATCCTCGGCCACGATGGTCGTGCCGGGGTGTGCCGCCTTCCAATCGGCCCAGGTGCTGGTCACCACCGACACCGGCTCCAAAGTAAACCCCACCTCGTGCAACGGCCCGGTTACGGCGGTGCCGAGAAAGGTGTCGAACATCGAGAATGTGTGCAGATCGAACATCACCTTGTTCGATCTGGTGAGCAGCCCTGAGGTGCGCAACTCCAATGTCTCGAACCCGGCCGGCACCGAATCGGTCAGGTACGCCTGAGCAGAGCCACACAGGGTGCAATATGGCAGTCCGATTCGGCGCCCACCGAGTGTGTCGTTGACCATCTCATGGATCTCCATGATGTTCTTCGGGTAGGCCCGTGCCTCACCTCCGACCACGACGCCAAAAACCACTCGCTCGTCCGGGTACCAATCACCACCGGCGGCATCGGTCACCGCCGGGTCGTCGAGTGCCGCGATGCATCCTTGCGGGCATGGCTCGGTCACCGCCTCGAGTGGTCGGTCGTCCATGAGCACTCCACCCCAGCTGAGGTGGCGCCAATCGACCTCGGAACCCGGATCGGCAAAGAACGGCTCCCATCCCGGCTCGATGAACTCGAAGGGAATCCGCTTCCATTCGACGTAACCGGGCGGCTCTGGAAGATCCCAAGCGATGAGCCGATCCGTGACGACACGCCACACAGACCCACCTTCTACGGTGGTGCCGGTGAGCTGCCCGAATGAATCGATCGCGGTTTCGAAGACCTCGCCCCTTTGGAAGAATCTCAACAAGTCCGCCAGCAGCCAGGCCACTCGGGCGTCACCCGACTGCCCGAGTCGGGTCAGGGCGTCGATATCGACCCCGGTGGTGACCGTGCCGAACACCAGGTCGAGATCGGCAGCGGTCTGCGGGTCGAGCGGGCCCGAAGGCACCACGGGAGCGGGACCAAGAGTCGAGCCGTCGGCAAGCACCAGATCCTCCGTGTTCGGCACCAAAGTCGGGGCAACACTTGGTGTAGAGGTCGTGAGTGTCGTCGCGGGTGTGGTGGTTGTAGTGGCTGTAGTGGTGGCAGCGCTGCCGCCGGTCGAACATGCAACAGCGACGATTGACAGCACGGTGATCAGAGCACGGAATCGCATCACAGGGTTCAACTCCGCCGCGGGTACCGGCGTTCCTGGATCCGTTATGCGCTGCGGAGTGTCGGGTCGAGATGGCGATAGGCGCCGGCGCGAAGGTGGCAGGCTGCCCGGTGGACGGCGCCGTCTCCGACCGGGGCAAGCAGTGGCTTCTCCGTGTCGCATATACCCTCGACGGCGATCGGGCAACGGGGGTGGAACCGGCACCCGGTCGGCGGATCGAGCGGGCTGGGCACGTCGCCCTTGAGGATGGTTCGACTTCGCTTACGAGTCGGATCCGGGATCGGGATCGCCGAGAGCAGGGCCTCCGTATAGGGGTGAGTCGGGTTGCTGTACAGCATCTCGCGCTCGGTGACCTCGACTATGTCGCCCAAGTACATGACGGCGACGCGGTCGCTGATGTGTTCAACCACCGCCAGGTTGTGGGCAATGAACAACAGCGTGAGTCCCAGTTCGTTCTGCAACTCCTTGAGAAGGTTGAGCACCTGGGCTTGCACCGAGACATCGAGGGCGGACACCGGCTCGTCGGCGACCACGAAGCTCGGCTTGAGAATCAGTGCCCGGGCGATACCGATCCGCTGCCGTTGACCGCCGGAGAACTCGTGGGGAAACCGGCGGGCGTGATACGACTCGAGGCCCACCAGATCGAGCATCTCCAGCACCCGTTGGTGCCGCTCGTCGGCATCGTTCATCCCGTGAATCTTCAGCCCCTCCCCGATGCTGTTTCCCACCGGACTACGCGGGTCGAGCGAGGAGAAAGGATCCTGGAAGATGATCTGCATGTTCTGGCGCATCGCCTTGAGGGCCGCCCCCTCCAGATGAGCAATGTCGATGCCTTCGAGCTCTATGGAGCCGGCCGTCGGTTCGAGCAGCCGAATCAGCATCCGTCCCAGGGTGGACTTGCCGCAGCCCGACTCCCCCACCAGACCCAGCGTCTCGCCCTTGCGAATCTCGAACGACACGTCGTCCACGGCCGTGATATCCCCAAACGCCTTGGAAACACCCTGTAGTGTGAGAAGCGACATCGCCTTGCCCCTGGTAATCATGCGATCCTTCGAGCGCAGGATGTTAAACTGGTCCGACCCACCCCTCAAGACCCCATGGCCCTCACGGCGGCCGAGACCCTTGCGACTCTCGCGACCAAATCCTACTTTATACTACAAAGTCCTTTGTATTGAATTGGGAGGCCCTGTGACTATTCCGACCCAAGAGGAACGGCTGCAAGCGGAAGAGACGTTAGCATACATCCGTGAACCGATGGAGTCCGCGTCCACCTTTACGGCCGTATCGGGTTGGGCAGTCGTCGGCGTGGGAACCGTCGGCCTGATCGCCTC
>JACZWZ010000116.1 GCA_022571885.1 Acidobacteriota bacterium | reverse complement strand
GCTCGCTGACTCCCCCCAGAGGGGAGAGTGTTCAGAACAGAACCGTCGGCCCTATCGCGCAACCCGACACCTCGAGGGGGAGTCAATCGGCGTAGCCGATTGGTGGGGGCTTCATCGGACCTCTAAGAAGCAAGAATGTCCGGAATTCGGCACTCGCGAGGGGCCGTTTGGCCCGTGACGGGGACCGGCTCGATCCGTACCGTCGCGACATGTCGACCCAGGCACTGGTCATCCGTTCGCTCGAGCAGCGTCCCGACGCCGCTGGTCTTCTGGCGGTGTGGCTCATGGACGAGTGGCCCGAGTATCACCGAGGCAGGTCACTTCCCGACGTGGCCTCCCAATTCAGGCTGGTGTCGGACGTCCAGCAGGCGCTCATCGCCGAGATCGAAACCGAGGTGGTGGGAACGGTTGCGGTGCGGGGTCGTTGGGAAGCGGTCCCCGAGCTTTCGTCGCCGTGGCTCGGGGGGCTGTTCGTCGTGCCGGAGCATCGTGGCCAAGGTATCGGGACGGCTCTGGTGGAGGCCGCCATCACCGCGGCGACTGTGGCGGGTCACCCGATCGTGCATATGGCGGTTCGAGTGGACCCTGCGTTCTACATCCGTAGGGATTGGAGGGTGGTGGGCACCGTGGCCGCCGGTGATGAGTGCGTCACCGTGCTCCGTTTCGAAACCGGGTCCTGAACCGCTGCGCCAGGCGGACTGCGCCTCCGTGCTCGGCTTTCTTCCTACCTAGGCTTGGCGACGATGACCGACTCGCTTTCGCCGGAGACCCGCCTGGCCAGAGGTCCGGGCCACGACGCGGCGACGGGGGCGGTGGTGCCCCCGATTCACCCGTCTACCACCTTTATGCGGGACTCCTCCTACGAATTGGTTGGGGATCACATCTATGCCAGGTACGGCAACCCCAATGTCGACGCAGTCGAGGAGCTGGCAACCACCCTCGACGGGGGAGCGGATGCCGCCGTCTTTGCGTCGGGGTTGGCCGGTGTGGCCGCCCTGTTCGAGACGGTCGACTCCGGTCGTCACATTGCCGCCCCACGGGTGATGTATCACGGCGCCCAAGACTGGCTGCGCCGTATCTCCGATCGACGCTCGATCGGGTTGACCCTGTTTGATGACGTGTCGGTCGATTCGATCCGTGACGCCTTGCGGCCCGGTGAGACCGATCTGGTGTGGGTGGAGTGCCCGGTCAATCCGACATGGGACATCGTCGACATCGAGGCGGTCGCCGCAGTGGTTCACCAGATCGGCGGCCGGTTGGCGGTCGATGCCACCTGCGCCCCGCCGGTGACGATGCGCGCCCTCGACCTCGGCGCCGACTACGTCTTTCATTCGGCGACCAAATACTTCAACGGGCACACCGACCTGTTGGCCGGGATCGTGGTGACGGCGAGGGGCGACGCCCGATGGGACGACGTTCGGCTGGTTCGCAAACTCACCGGAGGTGTGCTGGGGGCGTTCGAGGCGTGGTTGTTAATGAGAGGAATGCGAACACTCCACCTCCGCTACGAGCGTGCCTCGTCCAACGCCCTGGCGATCGCCCGACATCTCGAAGGAAACCCGGCCCTGGAGGCTGTGCTCTATCCGGGCCTGGAATCACACCCTCACCACGACCTCGCCCGCCGTCAGATGACGAACGGCTTCGGGGGGATGATGTCCCTCTTGGTGGCGGGCGGGGAGGAGGCGGCTCGGCGTGTGGTGGCTCGGGTGCGCCTCTTTAGCCCGGCCACTTCTTTGGGCGGGGTCGAGTCTCTCATCGAGCACCGGTTCGTCGTCGAAGGCCCCCACAGCGTGGTGCCGCGCAACTTGCTTCGAGTCTCGGTGGGAATCGAGGATGTTGCCGATCTCGTTGCGGATCTGGATCAGGCCCTGGCTGGGTGACTCACCTGTCTTGGCTGGCGACAATCGGCCCGGTCTCGGGCCACGAGTAGCGGATCAGTCGGCCGTGTCGACCACCGGGGCCATGTCGCCGGTTCGCCGCCTTCCATAGCCCCGATCCATCACCAGTTTCTCGGCGACGACTACCAGGCTACTGCAACGAACTGAATGCCTATCCGGCGCCGGAGAAGGAGTACGCAGCCAAGGTGACGATCGCTCGGGAGGGGGCCTGGGAGGCGGGTCGCGACCCCGATGCGCTGCTCATCTCGTCATCGGGTGTGATCGTCGCCGGCGACACCGACCAGGAGTATCGGGCGCGCCTGGAGCGTTTCGCCGAGATGATGGGCTCGACGCTGGAAAGGGTGGATGAGGGGCTGCGGCACCGTAACTCACCGCGCGGTACCTGGGCCGAGGTACGTGAGATTCTCGGTGGGATGGAACGAGCCGGAATGCAGCGGTTCTGGATCCAGGCCTGGGGTGGCCAACCGGACGATGTCGATAGGGCGCTCGATCGACTCGGCGGGTGACCCCCGGACCACAGCAGAGGCGCCTGATATGGTGCGTGGGAGTGAGGCGGAGTGCGATTGCCGTTGCAGCCCTGATGCTCGTCGTCGCCGCATGCGGTGGTGATGACGCACTGCCCGCCGTCACCATCGTCGCCGCCGGACCCGGTTTGCAACTGGAGCTGAGCTCGGGTGGTGGTCCGGTTGGGGGGCCGATCCCGATCACGGTGACGCTGACCAACGGCACCGGGGGCACCCTGACGGTGGCCCGACCCTTCTTCGCCGGGAACATCGTCGCCTTTACGGTCGAGGACGATGCCGGCAATCTGATCCCGTTCGACGGACCCTTCGCCGAGTTGGAGCCGTTGCACGACGACCGCATCGCCACCCTCGCTCCCGGGGAGTCGGTGAGTCACGACTTCGATCTGGCGGACCACTTCGTGCTGGAGGCCGGCACTTACACCGTCACCGCCGGGTACCGGTTCCAGCCGCCCGAGGAGGGAAGCAGGGCGCTGGCCGTCGCCCCCGGAGAGGGGCCCCACGCCGCCGGCATCTCTGTCGAGGTGACGCCATGAGGTGGGTCACCCGCTTCCTCGTCGTCACTGCGCTCACACTGGGACTACTGGCTTTCAGCGGAGTGGCGTCGGCCACGGTGACGTTCACCGACAACGCCCAGAGCGAATTCAAGGTCGACGCTGAAGGCAATCCGGTCGGAGATGGTGACACGCTGATGAGCGATGCCTGGCGCCTGTTCATCGGCTCGACTGAAGGTCGGCGCATTCTTCGGTGGGCCCAGCAGAGTGACGTCGTGTTCACCATCGACGTACTTCCGGAGGCTCAGGTCGGTGGCGGTGACGCCTACGGAACGGCCAAGATCACGGCCCGAGAAGATGGTGAGCCGAGCGAGATTCGGCTGCGAATCCGCAACGAGAACGTGATCAGTTCCTCGAGAGTTGCCGACACGATCTGGCACGAGTTCCGCCATGGGGAGTTCTTCGTCTTCGGCAACAATCAATCGGACCACGAAACCCTCGACGGCCACACGGATTGGCGCAACGCCAGGCTCAAGGCCGACGTGGCGCGACAGATCCGAGCGCGGACGCCCACGACGACGACCACGGTGAATAAGAATCCGCCGACACCTCACTACGACCGGATCAAGAAACGCACCTGGCAAGACGATCCGTTGATCCACGCCTCAATTCAGATCGGTCACGCCTTGGCTGATATTCGCGATTCGATCAGGTTCAACGACGCCACCTTTACCGACGACTACATCGACCTCGAATTTTCTGCCACCTTCAAGCTGAGTTACACGATCGAGGGCGTGGAGGCCGTCTACAACGAGTCCCTCCTCGAATGTGGCGACCGCGACGACGGTTTGATCGTGGTGTGCGCGGAGGATGGCGTGCTCGACATGCCACCGGGGGAAGTCCTGGTCGGAGCCATGATCATGCACGCCGAGATCCCGCTCCAGGGTGACGTCTCGCTCATCTACTCCCTGGTGGTCGACTCGGACCGGGACCCGGCCAATGACTGGGTGGCGATACCGCCTTTCGACTGGGACATCTTCCAGAAGACCGATCGCTGGTACCAGTTGATCTACGACCACTTCGAAGACCGGTGGCTGCTGACCGTCACCCAGCTGAATTCCGATGGTTCGATTCCATCTGCCGGGGTGGCGTCCAGCGTGCGGGCCGTGGTCGTCGGCGACACGGTCGCCTTCTTCGTCTCCATGGGCGAGTTCCCGCACGCCCTTCCCGGCGTCAGGCTGACGACGTTCGGTCACGACGGTTTCTTCAGCGAGTCATTCCGGGGGGTCGATCTCAACCAGGCCGATCCCACCATCACCCCGGCTCCGGTGGGAGCCGAGGTGTTCCCCACCGCCGATACCAGCGACTAGGCGAACCAACCGCGTTGAGTGGCTAAATCAACCACTTAAGGTATTTGAGTTCGACACCGATAGGGAGCAATAGGTTCGGGGAGACCGCATGACCCACTCCACTGGAACAGGAGGCACCCCTTCCTCCGACTCCTCAGCGGTCGACCGAATCATTGCAACCCCCGCCACGCACCCGGCGGGGGTTGCTTATGTCACACGAGCGCCCAGCGCCCCGGGGCACCCTCGAAGAAGCATCACTCCACCCGTGTGTGTCACTACGTCGCGGCCCCCCGCTGCCCACCGGAGCACACCGACACGACCAACCGACTCACGGGACGCATGACCGGGGTGGCTACACAACCTGGCGCAACCACCCGGTGAAAGGCCATTACGACATACAAGACGTGTTGGCCTGACGGAGACGAGACCAGGTACCCCCCACCAGCTCGCTTCGCTCGCTGACTCCCCCCAGAGGGGAGAGTGTTCAGAAGAGAACCGTTGGCCCCTATTGCGCAACCCGACCCCCAGAGGGGAGAGTGTTCAGAAGAGAACCGTTGGCCCTATCGCGCAACCCGACACCTAGAGGGGAGAGTGTTCAGGAGGCACAACCCGACACCCTTGTGGGGTCGACGACCGCAGCTGGCTAGGAACTACTGGTTACTGGTTACTGGCTATCGATTCCGCCAGCACCAGCGCTCCCATCAGTCCGGCCTCCTGACCAAAGTGCGGGTGGGTCACTCGCGGGGTGGCGACATACCCATCGAGGATTTCGTCGAGCCGGTCTGACACCCGTTGCAGCAGATCGGGTCGCTGCATCACTCCGCCGCCGATCACGATGATTTCCGGCGACAGCACCAGCGCCAGATCGGCCAGACCGTGGGCCAGGTAGTGGATCTCGAATTCCCACACGGGGTCGTCATCGCCGAGCTGCTCGGGAGGCCCACCCCCTCGCGCCGAGAGTGCGAGACCCGAGGCCATGCCCTCCAAACATGTGGTGTGGACGGCGCACACGGTGGCGTGGTCATCTTGGGGATGCCGCGGAACCGAGATGTGTCCCATCTCGGGATGACCCAGCCCGTGGAGCGGTCGCCCGCCGATGAACGCTCCGCCTCCGATGCCGGTACCGACGCTCAGATACAGGGCAACCTTTGTCTCCTGGGCCGCCCCCCAGCGCCACTCGCCGAGGCCTGCGCCGTTGACGTCGGTGTCGAACGCCGTCGGGGGTGGAGTGTCGAAGGCGGCGGTGAGGGTGCCGACCACATCGGCGCCACTCCACCCCGGCTTGGGTGTGTCGCCGACCTTGCCCGTTTCGAGGTCGAGTGGTCCGAAGGTGGCGATTCCGAGCCCGGCCAGATCGTGCGCGGCCAGCCATTCGGCGACCGGACCAAGTGTCGCCGCTGGATCGGTGGTATCGATCCGGAGCCGATCGACGATCTTGGGTGCCGCGCCGTCGCCGTACCGCGCCACGGCTGCGAGGAACTTGGTTCCGCCACCTTCGACGCCTCCGAGGAGCAGGTCGGTCATCTGGTCATCTTCGCAGGGGTACTAGGTACCGGAACGACCATGTCCTGAGTCCAGACCCCAGATTCCAAAGCGACGCCCCGGTGCGTTCCGTCGCCGTCAGGTGCCGCCCTCGTCGAGGGTGACGCTCATCTGCGGTCCATTTCCCTCCAAACCTCCAGTCCCCGGCAGGACGACCAGTACAACACCGAGTCCGATGATGCCGATCCGTGGGTCAAGTTCATCGTCAACGGGCCGGTGGGGACTCAGGCGCAGATCGTCAGTTCGTACGGCTCCATGAGCCGGACGTTGGAGAGCACCGAGGAGTACGTGAAGTTGTGGTTCTCCAGCCTTCCCCCGGCAGGTGTGGAGTTCTCGGTGACGGTCAAAATCGACGGTAATACCTGGGGTACCTACCCGTTCACCTCCTGGTACGAAGAGTCGGCGCCGGTTGCCAAGACGGCCAACAACACCTACGGCAGTTGCGCCGAGGATCCGCCCTACGACATCTACTACGGCACCGCCCCAGAGGGCACCAGCATCTCGATCTCGAGCCCCTACGGCTCCGGAGCGACGACCGCAAACGCCTCCGGCGAGTGGAGCAAGCAGGTGGTCTTCGAGGGCGCCCCGTTCGACGAGCCTTTCACGGTGACGGTCACCGTCGGCGGCGAGGTGTTCACCTTCGGGATGGTCGTCACCGGTTAGGAAATATCACTCTCCCCTTTGGGGGGAGTCAATCGGCCGCAGGCCGATTGTGGGGGGTAACCCCCGTTGACCCCACCGGCGCGCTGCGGCCTCAGATGTCGAATTTTACTCCGGTCATGCGTTCCGACACTTGCCACAGGACTCCGAGTTGGCGGCTGCGTCGGGTCCACGGCGTCAGTGGACGGCGCACGGTTGCTCCGGCGGTGACGAAGCGGGGCGAGTAGAACTGCCCACCTTTTGCTTGCGGGTCCGTGACTGCTCTGATTTGGGAGAGGGCACCGCGGGGGGCCTTCATCCCGATCCGTTGCACCCATTTCGCCCAGAAACGCTGACTACGCCCCCCGCCGGACTCGCGGGCGCTGTTGGCCTGCAGATCGGTGTGGGTGAGTCCGGGGTGGACGATGAGGCTCTCAATCGGCAGGCCTGCCCGGCGCGCCTTCCTGTCCAATTCGAGGGCGAATCGAAGGTTGGCCATCTTCGACTGGCCGTACGCCCTCCAGGCTTCGTACTCCCCCCGGAGTGGTGGGTCGGTTGGATCGAACCTGCCGCGGTTGTGCCTGGCGAAACTGGTGATCGCCACCAATCGGGCTCCGTCCCCGGCGACGAGCGCAGGCCACAGCTGTGCCGTCAGAGCAAAGTGGCCGAGGTGGTTGGTCCCGAACTGCATCTCGAAGCCGTCGGCGGTCCTCCGCTCGGGGATTCCCATGACCCCGGCGTTGTTGACCAGGATGTCGATCGAGGGGTGACGCTCTTTGATGGCCGCGGCCGCACCTGCCACCGAGTCGAGCGAGGCGAGATCGAGTTCCTGTAGTTCGAGTGACGCCTCAGAGTGCTCGCCGAGGATCCTCTGTCTCGCCATTTCGACCTTCTGAAGATTGCGAGCGGCCATTACTACGTGAGCACCGGCGGCTGCGAGCGCCTTGGAGGATTCGAAGCCGAGTCCACCGTTGGCGCCGGTGACGACGGCGTTCTTGCCGGTGAGGTCTGGGATGTTCCGTGTTGCCCACGTCATGCGCAGATACTCGCCGGATGTGGTCGGTAACCGAAGTCGTTTCTGTACCGACCGGCGGCTCATGCTGGGCGGAGTTAACCTCCCGGCACGCCACGAACAGGGTATTTAGAAATGTTGGCTTACACCATCAGAGCGTCGATCAAGGATGCCGACGGCTTCAAGGCTATTGCCTCCGAGATGAGTGCACAGGTTGAGGCCGATGAGCCGGGGACACAGGCCTACCAGTGGTTCTTCAGTAGAGATGGCAGTTCGGGGATGATCTACGAGCAGTTCGAGAACTCGGAGGCCTTCCTGACCCATTTGGAAAACCTCGAACCCGCAATGGAGCGGTTCATGGCCACGTTGGACATCGAGGGTGTCTTCGCCTTCGGGGAGATCGACGACGCTGCCAAGGCGGCGCTCGACGGCTTCGGTGCCGTCTACGGCGACATGGTCGCCGGGTTCATGAGGGGGTAGACGCTGGGCTTCGAGGGCCGCAGGCTATCTTTTGGCCGTGGCCCTCATTGCCTGCCCCGAGTGTGGTCAGAACATCTCCAGTGAGGCCGTCACATGTCCCCACTGTGGGATGCCGATAGATCCGCGACGCACCAAGGTCGACTACGTGACCGGCGAAGTGATCGGGATCCAGCCTCGGCCGGCGGCGCATGCCGCTCGCCGCCCGCTGCGGTACCCATCACCGGCCAGGGTGGCCATGATGGTGGGGGGCGGCTTGTTGGTGATTCTCGGCTCGTTCATGCCGTGGGTGAGGCGTGGGCCGCTTTCGGTGTCGGGGATGCAGAGTAATGGTCGTATCACCGTGGTGATCGGCCTGCTGGTCGTCATACTCGGCCTCGCCTCCCGATTGTCACCATCACGGTTCCCCCGGGTACTGGTGGCGATCGCGGCGTCGTTGGCGATCGTCATCGCCGGGGTAGAGAACAGTCGGCTGCGGGAGGGGCTGCCCGACAACCTCATCGGTGCCGGCGTCGGGACCGTCTTTGTCGGCGGGATCTTGGCCGTCGGCGGGACCTTCCTACGGGACAGGTAGGAGCCCGGCGTGAAGCCCTATGGCGAGTTGACGGAGACGGGGAAACTCCGACGACTGCGGGGGCTCGCCGACGAGGCCCTCACCCAATACGAGTTGGAGGTGACGCGCCTCACGTTGATCGCTTTGCAGCGGAACACGACGTTCCGGGTGGACACCACCGACCGGCAAAGGTTTGCGCTGCGGATATGCGCCCGCCCGTCGC
>JACZWZ010000115.1 GCA_022571885.1 Acidobacteriota bacterium | reverse complement strand
CTTCGTCTCTCCCCGATGGCGTTTTGCTTCCAGCCGCCGCCTCCGCGCAGAACGTGACGGCTTGCTGCTGCGGCGGGTTCGGGTCGGCACCAACGCCTCTTCGAGGAGGGATGCGAGTCGTTGGCGGGCGATGGAGCGGTTGCGCCACTGTGACCGAGTCTGGTCGCAGGTGACGGTTACGACGCCGTTGCGGGCCCTGACCCCGAGTCGGGCAAGAATGCTGCTGCGGGTCGGTTCCGGGAAGGTGGCCGAGCCGGCGACATTCCACGCCAGGGTGACTCGGCTCGACGACCGATTGGCATGCTGGCCGCCCGGGCCGCCGGAGGGATCGAAGGACCACTCGAGTTCGGATTCGGGGACGACGAAGCCCCGGAAGCGAAGGCCCTTTGCGGTCGGCATGACTTGACGGTAGTTCGCAGCTCGCAGCTCGCAGCTTGACAGATGACAGATGACAGATGACACAGCCATGCGGAGAGTCGGTACTTCTGACTGGGGACCGGTGACTGGTGACTCCTCGACTCCCGATCGGAATCTTCTGCCTGCAGGCTGCAGGCTGCAAGCTCTACCCCTGTAGCCTCGCGCCACATGGATACCGTCGTCGTCACCGGAGACCCGCTCTCCGCCGCTGAGGTGCTTGCGGTCGCTCATCGGCGGGCCGAGGCGGTGATGGGCGATGGTGTGCCCGACCGGATGGCCGGTGCCCGGCGTGTGGTCGAAGAGGCGGTGGCGGGTGATGAGGTTGTGTACGGCGTAACCACCGGTTTTGGTGCTCTGGCGACGACGAGGGTCGATGTGGCGCTGTCCGGCGAGATGCAGACGGCGTTGCTCCGCTCGCACGCAGCGGGCGTAGGCGATCCGCTGCCGGCGGAGATGATCAGATCGATGCTGCTGCTTCGCGCCAGAACTCTTGCTCAGGGTTACAGCGGGGTTCGGCCGATCATCGTCGAGCGATTGCTGGAGATGCTCCGCCTCGAACTCCTGCCGGTGGTGCCGGATCGGGGTTCGGTCGGAGCATCCGGGGATTTGGCGCCATTCGCACATCTGGCCCTCCCCATCATCGGCGAGGGCTTCCTGAGCGAAGCGGGGGCACCTGCACCGGCTGCGCAGGTTCTGGCGAGGCACGGTCTGGATCCCATCGTGTTGCAGGCGAAGGAGGGTCTCAGCCTGCTCAACGGGACCGAAGGGATGCTCTCCTTCGGTGTGCTCGGCTCGGAGCGAATCCACCGCATCATCGACGCCGCCGACATCGCCTGCGCCCTGTCGGTGGAGGCACTCCTGGGCAGCGATCGCCCGTTTTCTCCCAGAATCCACGAGCTTCGTCCCCACCCAGGTCAGAGGCATTCGGCAGACCAGATCAGAGCTGCGTTGGAGGGGAGCGAGATCG
This sequence comes from Acidobacteriota bacterium, assembly GCA_022571885.1. Lineage (GTDB taxonomy): Bacteria > Actinomycetota > Acidimicrobiia > Spongiisociales > UBA11373 > JACZWZ01. The sequence continues at coordinate 7,346 of JACZWZ010000115.1, read as the reverse complement.
TCGCCAGCCATCGGGACGACTTCGTGCACGCAGTTCAGGACGCATACAGCCTGCGGTGTACCCCGCAAGTGCACGGTGCCAGCCGCGATGTGCTCGATCACGTCGACGGGGTGTTTGAGCGTGAACTCGGGTCGGTGGTGGATAACCCGATCGTGTTTTCCGACACCGGAGAAGTCGTCTCGGCCGGAAACTTCCATGGTCAACCGCTGGCTTTCTCACTCGATTTCATGGCCATAGCGGTGTCGGAAGTGGCCAGCATCTCCGAGCGTCGCACCGATCGCATCCTCGACCCGGATAGATCGTCGGGATTGCCGCCGTTCCTATCGAGTCACCCCGGCCTCGAATCGGGGTTCATGATCGCCCAATACACGGCGGCAGCGCTGGTGGCCGAGAATCGGGTTCTCAGCCACCCGGCGAGTGTCGACAGCATTCCCACCTCCGGTATGCAGGAGGATCACGTTTCGATGGGCTGGGGCGCCGGCCGGAAGCTGGGCACGGTGCTCGACAACGCGACCTTGGTTGTGGCGGTGGAGCTGCTGTGCGCTGCTGAGGGCATCGAGCATCGCAAGCCCCTTCGTCCCGGCACCGGCAGTGCGGCCGCGCTGGCGGCGATCAGAGAGGTGGTAGAACCGCTCGATCGTGATCGGCCGCCTGCACCCGACATCGAGGCAATCGTCGGCCTCATCGATGCCGATGTCTTCTCTGAGTTGGTCTAGAAGCCCTGTCCTGCGTCTGGAGGGGTGAATCCGGAGTCTGGGGACTGACTGCCGGGTGCGACCTCGAGGCTGAACGGGGGGTACTCGTCGGTGAATCCGCCCAACCACGCGTAGACCCGGATGTTCCACTGGAGAACCCCGGCGACGAAGTCCTGGATCCCGGTGGGCAGTCGACCCGTAAAGGCGGCGACAATGTAGCCGACCCAGATCGCCACGATCGCCCCCACGGCAAGAAGGGCCATGATGATGATGTGCGGGAGGGCGACCAAGAACTTCAGGAAGAAGATCCCGGCCACGGCCCAACCTTTGCTCGGGTTCTCCGGCCGCGCCAGGGGGAAGGAAGCGGGGTAATCGGGGTCTGTTTCGAACGGCGGATAAATGTCGACGATGCCGGCCAGCCAGGCCCACATTCGCGTATTCCAGCCAATGGTGATCTCGGCGAATCGGTGGACGGCCTGTGGCATCTCTCCCGTGAAGGCGATGACCCAGTACCCGAAGTAGACGAGGATCGCCGCAAGCTGATTGAGAATCTGGGTGATGATCGCGTGAGGCAGGACCAATAGGCCCTTGATGAGGAATATCCCCGCAACCGCCAGACCGCGGTGGGGTTCGGTGTTATGGCGGTACTGGAGGGTGAAGGAGTTCATCCGGCAATCGTACCGATCGGTAGCCTGACGCGACGACCCGGAGGTAGATGATGAGTGGACCCCGACCGATCCGGGCTCCTCGCGGCACCGAACTGACCACCAAAGGATGGCTGCAGGAGGCGGCTCTGCGGTGTCTGATGAACAACCTCGATCCCGAGGTGGCGGAGCGTCCCGACGACCTCGTCGTCTATGGAGGGACGGGCCGGGCGGCCCGGTCCTGGGAGGCGTTCGATGCGATCGTTCGTACGCTTCAGCGACTCGAGTCGGACGAGACGCTGCTGGTGCAGTCGGGCAAGCCGGTCGGGGTCTTTCGTACCCACGAGATGGCGCCGCGGGTACTCATCGCCAACAGCCTGCTGGTGCCCGACTGGGCTGACTGGGATTCGTTCTGGGAACTGGAGGCGGCCGGTCTCACGATGTATGGGCAGATGACCGCCGGCTCCTGGATCTACATCGGAACCCAAGGGATCCTCCAGGGGACCTATCAGACCTTTGTGGCGATCGCCGACCAACACTTTGGTGGGACCCTCAAGGGGACGTTGACCCTCACAGCCGGTCTCGGAGGCATGGGAGGCGCGCAACCGCTGGCGATCACGATGAACCAGGGCGTGGCCCTTTGTGTGGATGTCGATCCCTCCCGGATCATCCGCAGGCTCGAGACCCGCTATCTCGACGAGCAGGCCGATGATCTCGACGACGCGCTGGTGCGGGTGCTCGCCGCCAAGGCGGATGGGCGCCCTCTGTCGGTCGGTGTCGTCGGCAATGCCGCCACCGTCTTTCCCGAGTTGCTGCGGAGAGAGGTCGAGTTCGACATCGTCACCGACCAGACCTCGGCTCACGATCCGCTCCATGGCTACATCCCCGATGGGATGGATCTCGACGAAGCGGCCGAACTGCGAGAGAAGGATCCGGATACGTACATCGAGGATGCCCGGAGCTCGATGGCAAGGCATTGTGAGGCGATGGTCGGCTTTTCGAGGGGAGGAGCCGAGGTCTTCGACTACGGAAACAATTTGAGGGGCGAAGCGCGCCTCGGGGGGTTTGACGACGCCTTCGAGTATCCGGGATTTGTCCCCGCCTACATCCGTCCGCTCTTTGCCGAAGGCAAGGGCCCGTTTCGGTGGGTGGCGTTGTCCGGCGATCCGGCCGATATCGCAGCCACCGATCGCGCGGTGGCCGATTTGTTTCCAGATGATCGCGGACTGCACCGCTGGTTGGAGTTGGCACAGGAGAGGGTCGAGTTTCAGGGGCTCCCTGCTCGAGTCTGCTGGCTCGGATACGGCGAGCGCGACAAGGCCGGACTCGCCTTCAACGACCTCGTGGCATCCGGGGAGGTGACGGCGCCGATCGTGATCGGGCGCGACCATCTCGATTCGGGTTCGGTGGCATCGCCGTATCGGGAGACGGAGGCCATGATCGACGGGTCGGATGCGATCGCCGACTGGCCCATCCTCAACGCCCTCCTCAACACCGCATCCGGCGCCGCCTGGGTGGCGGTTCATCATGGGGGAGGGGTTGGGATGGGGAAGTCAATCCATGCCGGTGCCCAGGTCGTCGCCGACGGCACCGAGCAAGGGGCGCTTCGGTTGGAACGGGTGCTCACCAATGATCCCGGCACCGGGGTGATGAGGCACGCCGATGCCGGCTATGACATCGCGCTCGACGTGGCCAAGGAGCGCGGGGTGCGGATTCCGATGCTTGAGGAGTGAGTATCCAGTATCCAGTATCCACCCGATCAAAGAAATGTCCGATTCCCGATGCCCGATACCCGAATAGGGCGATCTGTCGGGTGTCGGGCGTCGGGTGTCGCTTCCTCACTCAACTAGACGGTCACTCGTGACTCCGCTTCTCATTCGCAACATCGGGTTGCTGGTCACCAATGCTCCGGACGTGCCGGGCCAACTCGGGATGGTCGAGGACGCCGCGGTCTCCATTCGCGATGCACAGATCGTCTGGGCTGGACCTGAAGACGAGATCCCGGTGGCGCTCCGTCGCAGCGCCGAGCTCGATGTCGAACGGAGGGCGGTCATCCCGGGGTTCGTGGATTCGCACACTCACCTGGTGTTTGGCGGTGATAGGGCCGAGGAGTTCTCGGCCCGACTGGGCGGGGCCTCCTACGAGGAGATACTTCGGTCCGGCGGGGGGATTCACTCGACCGTCGCTGCAACCAGGGAGGCATCTGTCGACGACCTGTTGGCGCAGAGCGTGAGCCGGGGCCACCGGATGCTGCGGTCGGGAACCACAACGGTTGAAATCAAGTCGGGGTACGGCTTGACCGCGGCCGATGAGGTCCGAATTCTCGAAGTGGCGGGCCGCGTCGGCGAGGACTCCGGTATCGGGGTGATGCGCACGTTCCTGGGAGCTCATGTCCCCGATCGGGGCCTTACCGAGGAGGATCATGTCGACCTGGTCATAGACGAGATGCTCCCGGCTGCCGCGCCGCACGCCGAGTTCTGTGACGTCTTCGTGGATCGGGGGGCATTCTCAGTCGATTCGGCCCGTCGGGTATTCGAGGCTGCGACCGGATATGGCCTGGTGCCGCGGCTCCATGCCGAGCAACTCACCCACACCGGAGCGGCGGCCTTGTCGGCCGAAGTCAACGCAGCATCGGCCGATCACCTCGATCGGGTCACCGTCGAGGATGCGGTGGCGATGGCAGAAGCCGGGGTGGTGGCTGGCATGCTCCCGGGAGCGGGGTTTTCGATGAGGGCCGACCAGGCCCCCGCCCGGATGTTGTGGGATGCCGGCGTCATCGTTGCGCTGGCCACAGATTGCAATCCGGGCACTTCTTACGTGGAGAGCATGCAGTTCGTGATCGCGGTGGCGTGTCTCGAGATGGGCCTCACTCCAGACGAGGCCGTGTGGTCGGCCACCCGAGGCGGAGCAAAGTCCCTGCGGCGAGACGACCTCGGGATCATCCGTGCGGGTGCGGCTGCAGACCTTGTGATCCTCGATGCCCCGTCCCATAGGCACATCCCTTATCGCCCGGGTTCCGACCTGGTGTGGAAGGTGGTCAAGTCGGGCCAGGTGGTGGAATGAGCGTGCAGCGTGCGTCGTGCAGCGTGCAGTCCGCGCCCTTCTTCGCTGCATGCTGCCTGCCGCCTGTTGCAGGCTTCTGGCCATGAAGAGGTTTCTGACCCACGAGTACCCGATTCGCTTCGCCCATCGCGGCAGTCGGGTGCTGTGGCCCGAGAACACGATGGTCGCCTTTCAGGGTGCGGTCGATCTGGGATACCGTTACATAGAGACCGATGTACATGTGTCGCGCGACGACCATGTGATCGTGTTTCACGACGACTCGCTGGAGGGCCTCACCGACGGTATTGGAAAGGTTGCCGACCGGGATTGGGATTACCTTCGTCGGCTCGACGCTGCTTCGAGATTCAGACCGGTCGACGGCCTTCCGCTCCGCGGCACCGGGGTGGCGATTCCGTTGTTGGAGGAAGTTGTCTCGACGTTTCCCAACGTGATGTTCAACATTGATCTGAAGCAGGACGGCATCGCAAGACGGGTGGCCGACGAAGTGCGACGTCTCGGTATCGCGGATCGGGTGCTCATCGGTTCATTCCACGGTCGACGTATTCGGGCTTTCCGTCGAGCGGCCCCCGATGTCGCCACATCGGCAGGCCCGATCGAGGTGGCGCGAGCGCTTACCAGCCAGCGGCCCAGTGGTGGTGCCGATGCGTTCCAGGTCCCGGAACGGGTAGGGCCGATCCCGATCGTCACCAGCCGCTTCATTGATGCCGCCCGTATCGCCGACAAACAGATCCATGTGTGGACCGTCAACGACCCGGTGGACATGCGGCGGCTATTGGATCTTGGCGTGGATGGGATCATCACGGACCGTCCGGATCTTCTGAATGACGTTGTCCGTGGGAGAGAGTGAGGATCCCGGTCGTCTGGGTTGGGACCCGGACGACATCGCGATGAGGTGTCAGCCGAAGAGCAATGGGTGGATGGGATCATCACGGACCGTCCGGATCTGCTGAATGAGGTCATCTTTGGCAGCCGGTAGCCCAGCCGGGCCATTATGGGGACCCGGTCGAGGTGAGGCAGCCATGGTCACCCTCCGCCACGCTCGCATCCCACACGACCGGGCCAATGAGTTTGTCGCCGAGATGTTGCGAATCGGTGAGAAGTTTGCCGGCATGGAGCGCGGCGGAGACACCGTCTACGGATTCTTCGTCGGGGTCTACCCGACAGATCGTCCGTCATTGAGAGAGGGCGAAGCATGACGATTCCGGCCGGTCAGGGCGTGAAGAGCAAGGTCCGGCTGGGCGGCAACTACTGGCGCCTGTGGTCTTCGAGTGTGATCAGTAACCTTGGTGATGGCATCGCCGTCATCGCCTATCCGTGGCTGGCGTCGGCCGTGACCCGCAGTCCACTCCTGATCGCGCTGATCGCGGTGGCACAGCGCCTGCCGTGGCTCCTGTTCACTCTTCCGGCCGGCGTGATCACCGACCGGGTCGATCGTCGCAAGCTGATGGTGTCGATGGATGTCTTCCGCACTCTCGTGACTCTTGTGGTGGCGGTGACCGTTGCCGGGGCGGTCGATGACCTGCCGTCGCCGGCGCAAGTTGCGACCGGCGTCGGCGGTGGAGGCGACCTCACCGTGTACTGGGTGCTGCTCGGTGCGGCACTGCTGTTCGGAATGGCCGAGGTCTTGCGCGACAACGCCGCCCAGACCTTCCTACCGTCGATCGTTGCACCGGAAGGCCTGGAGGGGGCCAACGGCAGACTGTGGGGGGCCGAGATGGTGGCCAATTTTTTCGTAGGCCCGCCGCTCGGATCGCTGCTGCTGGGGGTCGGATTTGCCCTCCCTTTCTTTCTGGATGCCGGGACGTTCGCGGTGGCTGCGGCGCTGGTCTTCGTGATCACCGGCGATTTCAAGAATCGGCAGAAGACCAAGGCCCAATCCGGGACGAAGATCGACTGGTCGGGTGAGATCAAGGAGGGGTTCGGGTGGTTGTGGAAACACCCGGTGCTCCGCCCGATGGCGATCATCCTCGGCCTTCTCAATGGCCTGGCGATGATGACCTTCGCCACTTTCATTCTGTTCGCCCAGGAGAACCTCGACCTGGAGACGGGCCTGTTCACCGGGGCGTTGCAGCCGGTCGCCGAGTTCTTTGGGGCCGGCGGCGTGGCCGCCTTCATCTTCTCACTGCTGATGATGGCCGGGGCCGTCGGCGGCGTGGTCGGCAGCGTGCTCGCCTCCAGGATCAGTGCCAAGCTTGGAAGCGGGACCTCGCTCTACCTTTCGATCGCGGTCTGGACGATCACCAGCCTTGTGATCGGTGTCTCCACGCGGTGGTGGGTGGTGGCGTTGTGGTTCGCCCTCAACACGGTGTTCATGATCCTGTGGAACATCATCACCGTCTCCTACCGGCAGACGATCATCCCCGATGCCCTGCTGGGTCGGGTCAACAGCGTGTACCGATTCTTCGGCTGGGGGATGATGCCGATCGGCTCGCTCCTGGGCGGCGCCGTGGTGGCGATCGCCGAGGTGTGGGTGGATCGCTCGACCGCCTTGCGCTGGCCATTCTTCATCGCCGGGGCCGTTTATGTGGGCGTCTTTTTCTACGCCCTACCGCGACTCAGCACCGCCAAGCTGGAGGCGACCCGGGTCGAGGGATTAAAGGCCAAGCAGGCGTTGGACTCCGAGGACGCGCCCGATGCGATTTCTGAGCCAGGTCCGGGAGGAGTGGGACCGGATGAGACCTGAGTGAGTCTCCAGTCTCCAATCTCTTGCTAATTGCTAATTGCGTCCCCATCGTCGCCAGGACATGTCGGGTTAGCGGACATTGCGATTGAAACTCCGGATTGATGGCTGTTGTGCCTCACATGAAGGTCAATGCGGTATTCGAAGGTGGTGGGGTTCGGGGCGTCGCCCTCGCCGGGGCCGCTGCGGGAGCCATGGACCTCGGGGTGGAATTCGATCAGTCCGTCGGTACCTCGGCTGGAGCGTTGGTGTCGGCGTTGCTCG
>JACZWZ010000010.1 GCA_022571885.1 Acidobacteriota bacterium | reverse complement strand
TCAGATAAGCAGCGGGATTGCCGCGACTTGGTGAGTCCCCCCACCAATCGGCCTGCGGCCGATTGACTCCCCCCAGAGGGGAGAGTGATCCAACCAACCGTCGGGCACTAACCGCGACAGATCACCCCAGAGGGGAGTAATCCTCTCTTGCTATTTGCTATTTTCTATTTGCTAATCGCTAACGACTAGCGACTAATCCTCACACCGCCAGCGTCACGAAGACGAGGAACAACACCACCAGCATCGCCCCCTCCGAACGCCGTACCGGGCTCCGCCAGCTGAATACGCCGGCCATCACGCCGGCTCCCATCATGAGAATCAAAGCGTTGTGGAACGTCTCGTCCACCACACCGGGACCCACGAGACCGGCGATACCGGCCACGGCAAGCGTGTTGAACATATTGGAGCCCAACACATTGCCCAACACCAAGTCGGTCTGACCCCGTCGCGCCGCCGCCAACGCCGTGGCAAGTTCTGGCAATGACGTCCCAACCGAGACGATCACCAGACCAACGAACGCGCTGGAGACTCCGAGATCGTTCGTCAGACCTGTGGCGCCGCGTACCAGCAGGTCGGCCCCGACCAGGGTCAGTGAGAGCATCCCGATACCCAGGAGGCTCTCCTTTCCCACCCGGCCTCCCCATTCGCCGGCTTCAGAGTCGGTCACGGAGGCTCGTCCGGTCCGCAAATCCGACCTGGACCAAAGGATGAGCAGCAGCGCCGCCACGATCATCCCGACCAGTAGTCCGAAAGCTTCCACCCGGTTGAGATCGAGGTTCCACATCAGCAGGGTGAAGACCCCCATCGAGAGAAGCATCAGGGCACCTTCGCGTTTGATCGTCTGCAAGCGAGAGATGATCGGCGTCACCAGTGCCGTGGACCCCAGCACCAATGTGAGATTGGCCACGTTAGATCCAACGACATTGCCCAGTGCGAGATCTATCTCACCCTGCGACGCGGCGATTGCCGACACCAGCATCTCCGGAGCCGAGGTGCCGAGTCCGATGACGAGAGCACCGACCAGGATCGGGGACAGGCCGAGTGCCGCCGAAACCCGCGACGCTGCCAGCACGAAGCGGTCGGCCGACAGGATGAGCAGGGCGAAGCCGGCGGCAAGGAAGAGGAGAGACACGATCACCCGGACGAGGGTACCGGCGCCCGCGATCGGCTCCTAGGGCTTCTTGTGGTACTCCTCATCGGAAGGACATGTCCCGTCGATCACTTTGCTTGCCGTCGGTCGGGACCTCCGGCCGGAAGGGCATCGACCCGGACGGCCCGCCCTTTACATGCCATCGTTGGTGCCTCTGCCTGCCGACGATGCCGGCGTCGGAGCGACCACAAGTACCCGACACCCTCTCACCGGCACATCCACCCCGTTACCCCGAAAATGAGCCGTCTGCATCGCTCATGCGCCGGATACCCTCTAGATTCGTATGAACTGGACCGAACACGCCGACGGTGTCTTCTCCAAGCGTTATCAGTCGCTCGACCTCAACATTGGAGCAATCGTGTGCGAGGGGGGTCTGTTGATCATCGACACCAGGGCTCACCACGCCCAGGCGCGGGAGCTCATCGAGGACCTCAAGGAGATCAGCACACTCCCGGTGAGATGGGTGATCAACACCCATCACCATTGGGACCACACCTTCGGTAACGGCGAGTTCTTCGAGGCCGAAATCTGGGGTCACGAGCGCTGCAAGACCAACCTGTCCGACTTTGGACAGGCGATGCTGAACCGGGTCAAGAGTATGGCACCCGGACAAGCGAAATCCTTCGACGAGGTCGCGATCGTGCCCCCCTCCCATCTCGTCACCGACCAAGCCACAGTCACCTTCGGGGGACGAGCTATCGAAATGAAATATCTGGGCCGAGGTCACACCGACAACGACCTGGTGGTGGTGTTGCCGGATGCCGACGTCGTCTTTGCCGGAGATCTCATCGAAAACGACGCCCCGCCTTCGTTTGGGGACGCCTATCCGCTGGAGTGGCCCGAAACGGCGGCCGCTCTCGTCGAGCTGGTCGCAGGCCCAGTGATCCCCGGGCACGGTGCACCGACCGACCACGAGTTCGCCGTATCGCAGCAAGCAGATCTGGCCGCGGTGGCGGCCTTCGCCCGTGCCCGACATGCCACCGGCATGACCGTCGAGACCGCGGCTGCTGAAGGTGGCCCCTTCCCTGAAGCCACCCTCGCCGAGGCGTTCGGCCGAGCATGGAAGCATCTGGAGGTCCCGGTATGACCGAACCCCCCGGCTGGTTCAAGAGGGCTCTTGCCGAAGAACCGCGCCAGTCGACCCACGAGGTCGAGGGCACCTCGATCAACGTCCTCGAGTGGGGAGATGTCGGCAGTCCCGGGCTGGTCCTGGTCCACGGTGGGGCCGCCCACGCCCGCTGGTGGAGCCACCTGGCACCAATGTTCTCCCAGCAATACCACGTCACCGCCCTCGACCTCAGCGGACACGGCGATAGTGGAAGACGCCGGCGCTACTCCCACGAAGCGTGGTCGCGAGAGATCGTCTCCGTCTGTGAGACCGTCGGCTTCGACCGGCCTCCGGTGATCGTCGGCCACTCCCTGGGAGGCCTGGTGGCCATCCAGACGGCCGCCACCTTCGGAGAACTCCTCGCCGGGGCCATCATCGTGGACTCTCCGGTGCGCCGCCCCGACCCCGAGTCTGAAGAGGGAACCCGCGGTCGCGCCTTCCGATCCCCCGGCGTCTACCCCGATCTGAAATCTGCCCTCACCCACTTCCATCTCATCCCACCCCAGCCGGAGGCGGACCCCTGGATCATCGATCACGTGGCAAGGCACTCACTACATGAGACCGACGAGGGTTGGACCTGGAAGTTCGACGCCAACCTGTTCACCCACACCATGGTGCCGATGAACGAGCAGTTGGCGTCGGTCAAGTGCCGGGTGGCGATGCTGCGCGGCGAGCACAGCGTGGTGGTACCTCAGGACACGGCCGAATACATGTACGAGCTGATGGGACGGGTATCCCCGGTGGTGACGATCCCCGAAGCCCACCACCACCTCATCCTCGACCAACCCCTGTCCTTCGTGACGGCCCTGCGCACCCTGCTCGCCGACTGGCAACACAGCGTCCCGTTCGAGAGGAAGTAAGGCGGGACACCCCTCCAACGGCCTTTGGCCGTTGACTCCCCCACAACGGGAGAGTATTCAGAAGAGAACCGTCGGCCCTATCGCGCAACCCGACACACAAGGGGGGAGTGATATTTCTTCTTCTTATCCTTCCCCCCCTCTTGGGGGAATTACCGAGGAACGCACCGACGAGGGGCATGGGGGGTGTCTTCCAGCCCTACCGCAAAGGTGCGATGCATTCCGGGTAGTTGTTGGCCACCTTGTTGACCAGAGTCGACACCGGGTACTCGGCCATCGAGCCCGGGTCGAACGGTTGGAGCATCGACTGGAGTGCCCCCAGGTCGCCGAAGTCCGGGTCGAGCCAGCGGTCCCACACGTCTTCGGTCAGCACCACCGGCATGCGATCGTGAATCGGAGCGACCAGATCATTGGGAGTGGTGGTGATTACCGTGCAGGAGGTAATGCGGTCGCCCTTCTCGTCGCGCCATGAGGCCCACAGCCCGGCGAGCACCAGAGGCGACCGGTCCCGGCGGAACAGATAATGCGGCAACTTCCCTCCCGATTCCATCTTCTCCCATTCGTAGAACCCATCGACGGGAATCACACACCGTCGCCGCTCGAACGACTCCTTGAAGGCCGGCTTCGAGTGAACCGTCTCCGCCCGAGCGTTGATGTGGCGGGCACCGATCTTGTGATCCTTGGCAAACCACGGAATCAGACCCCACCGAAAGGTGCCCAGCCGGCGGAGGCCGTCGTGCTCGGCCACCGCATACACCTGATCGGTCGGAGCGACATTCCACGATGGAGCAAGCGACTCCGACACCGAGATCCCTGCATCGAGATACTCGGCGTACTCGGCCGGGTCATGGGCCTGGACAAAGCGACCGCACATGCCGCGAGTGTCGCAGATGGAAGAGTCACCAACAGAACCGGCCCGGGGTTCCAGACTGGAGACTGGAGACTCCTGGGATCGCGGCATGGGAGACGCCATCCACGTAACCTCTGCCATCCATGAATTCCCGGCCGTCCGGAACCGTCACGTTCCTGTTCACCGACATCGAAGGCTCCACCCGCAAATGGGAGGAACACGATGCAGCCATGCCCGCGGCGCTGGAAAAGCATGACCGGATTCTTCGTAAGGCGATCGAACTAGGGGACGGATACGTCTTCAGCACCGCCGGCGATGCCTTCGCCGCCGCCTTCACCGACCCCTCGGCGGCGCTGGCGGCAGCCGTCTCGGCCCAGCAGGCGCTCGACTCTGCCGAGTGGGGTGATCTGGGGTCTCTCCGGGTCAGGATGGCGCTGCATACCGGCGTCGCTCATGAACGCGAAGGCGATTACTTTGGGCCGGCACTCAACCGCGCCGCCCGCATCCTGGCGGTGGGTCACGGGGGCCAGATCATCCTGTCGCTGGGGACCGAAGAGATGCTCGGCGGCTCGCTGAATGGAGTCACCCTCAAGGATCTCGGAGAACACACTCTCAAGGACCTTGGCCGCCCCGAGCGGATCTACCAGGTGGTGCATCCAGAACTGCGCGACGACTTCCCCAATCTGCAATCCCTCGACGCCTACCCCAACAATCTCCCCATCCAACTGACGTCGTTCGTGGGGCGAGATCTCGAACTCAAAGACGTGGTCAAGCGCCTCCACGACCACCGCCTGCTCACCCTCACCGGAGTCGGCGGCTCGGGCAAGACCCGACTCGGCTTGCAGGCGGCGGCAGAGAGCGCCGACGAGTACCCCAACGGGATCTGGCTGGTGGAGCTGGCCGCCATCGGCGATGCCGACCTGGTGCCGACTGCTATCGGCGATGTGCTCGGTCTGACTCGCAGCCAGGGAGGGAGCGGGAACTCGGCATTGGCCAAGGACGCCGCGAGCATTCTCGATCAGATAACCGACCACCTCTCGACACGAACATGCCTGCTGGTGCTCGACAACTGCGAGCACCTCATCACGGCGACCGCAAAGGTCGTCCAGCATCTGCTGCAGCACTGCCCCGATCTCACCGTGCTCGCCACCAGCCGCGAAGGCCTGGCCGTACCCGGTGAGACCCTGTGGCAAGTCCCGTCATTGACGGGTGCAGGGGATGCCGATCCGATGGAAAGCGATGCCGTCCGGCTCTTCGTCGAACGCGCCCAGGACGCCAATCCGCGATTCGAAACCGACGGCGAGGCTCTGCGCTGGGTGCAGCAACTCTGCGAGCGGCTCGACGGAATGCCGCTGGCAATCGAACTGGCGGCGGCCAGGGCCCGGGTGCTCGACGTCAAGCAAATCGCTGAACGGCTCGATGACCGGTTCCGGCTGCTGACCGGCGGGAGCCGCACCGCACTTCCCCGCCACCAGACACTCGAGGCGACCGTCGACTGGTCCTACGACCTGATGTCGGAGAACGAAAGGGCGGTCTTCCAGCGCCTCGCCGCCTTCCGCGGTGGTTTTACCCTCGAGGCGGCAGAGGCCGTTTGTGCCGGTGAAGGCGTCGACCCCTTAGACGTACTCGACCTGATCGGCCATCTGGTAGACAAGTCGATGGTGGTGCGCGATGAAATCTCGAGTCGATTCGGGATGCTGGAGACACTGCGCCAATACGCGCTGCGCCGCCTCACCGAATCGGCCGAAGTCGACGAGGTGCGGATACGGCACACCGAGCACTTCCGTGATCTTGCTGTCGAGATGGCACCGCATCTCAACGACGCCCGGGAAGCCGAGGCCTACGAGAAACTGTCGGCCGACCACGACAACTTCCGGGCGGCGATGGCCTACGGGCTGGAGAATGGGCGCGAGGAGATTGCAGCACGGATAGCTGCTCGTCTCGCCTGGTACTGGTGGGCGGCGTCCGATACCGATGAGGGCCTGGAGTGGATCCGCAAGGCGCTGCCCCATCAGGAGACTCTCGATCCTCGCACAAGGGTGGAGTTGCTTGCTTTCGCAGGCCTCTTTGCGGGTTTTCAGCGCATGGACGACGCCGATGAATTTGCCGACCAGGCGATCGCCCTTGGCGTCGAAACGGCTGACGCATACGCCGAGGGCCTCGGCCACATGGCGCGGAGCTTCGTGAGATTTGTCCGATCGGAGTTCGACCCTGCCAAGCAGCACATGCTGGAGATGCTCGAATGTGGCAAGCGCGCCGACGACGACTGGATGATCGCCAACGCCGAGCTGGTGGTCGGACTCAGTGACCGGCTGATGAGCCGACTGGATGAAGCGGCCGAAAGACTCGAAGCGGCAGAGGTGGCATATCGGCGATTGGGACAACCGTCTGGTTTGGGCTGGGTGCTATCGGTGGCCGGACAGATAGCACGCTATCGAGGTGACTTCGAGACCGAGATCCAGAAGCAGCGCGAAGCCCGCGAGATCTTCGAGCAACGGGGTGCGCCCTTCCAGATTCTCTTTACTTTGGTCAACGAGGGCCTTGCACTGACGCTCCTACATCGAGCAGAAGACGCAATCGCCCTCTCTCGAAGAGCCATCGCGATGGAGAGGGACATGACGCTCAACGACTCTGCGGTCGAGTCCAAGAGCCTGGCGGCGTGGTTTGAGCACGAAGCCGGGAACCTGGTCGAGGCGCTTGATCTGTATGAAGAAGCTGTAAGAGACTGCGCCCCGATCTTTGATCCCCTGCGAATGGAGCTGGCGGCAGGACACATGGCGATCCTCATGTCGCAGATGGAGCGGTGGGAAGACGCCGCCAGACTCGACGGCTTCCATCTCGCCAACCTGAGTCGCCCGCAGGCGGACATCTACAAACGGCACTGGCAGCCCCACCGGGACAATTACACCGCGGCCCTGAAGGATCGCGCCAAAGGCTTTTCCGAAGAGGGAGCCTCCATGCCCGCCGACCAGATGTACCAATTCATGCTGACGGCGATCGAAGAATCCCGGGCTCAGCTGCTGGCCACCTGAGCAAACTCCTAGGGCAGTTCGCCACCCGGGTAATCGCTCCTCGAGGGACCAAAGATTCGCGGCGCCATGATCGATGGGCCAGGTGTGGCGGTCATTGACGACCGTAGCCTGTTGGACCCTTGACCCACCTATGACACCCGGCGCTCGGTCGGGTAGGCGAGATTGATGTCATCGTGTTGGGCAAAGGCGCGCAGCACCGTCTTCCATACCGTCTCCTCTACCTGGCGCAGGGAATACGCCTCCGCCAGTAGCCGACCGGTCAGCAGCACTCCGCTGTCCTTTACGGTCAGAAACACCCGCGGTTCGATCGACATGTAGCCGATCTTGTATTCGACCATCGTCTCGCGCAGCTCATCCAAGGCCCGGGTATCCGACTCGTCAGGTGACAGCTCCTCGATCGCTTCGGCCAGGATCTGCTGGGCCGTCTCCCAATTCGATTCGAACGTGACCAATACCGGGATCTCATGCCACACGTACTGGAAACCCTCGGTGAAGTTGGCCAACGGCTCGGTGAAAACGAGCCCGTTCGGCACATGAAGCAAACGCCCGGTGGGTTGCTCGGCGTCGACCCGTTCCCCGGCGATCTCGAACAAGGTGAACCGGAACGCCCGGATGTCGATGACATCACCCTTGTGCTCTCCGATCTGGATCCTCTCGCCCAATCGGAACGGCCGCCGCAGCACTATGAACAACCAGCCCGCCAGATTTTTCAAGACGTCGCTGAGAGCGATCGCCAGACCGGCGGTGATCAGCCCGACGTAAGTGGCGACTCCGCTGCCCTGGATCCAGATCGAGGCCAGCACCACCAGTCCGACGATCGTGATCAAGTAGGAGAGAAGCTTCTGGGTGCGATACCAGACGGCCGGATCATCGATCCGCCGGTGCACCACCACAAGCGCGATCCATCTGATGACAGCCAGCGAAACCAGCCAAACCCCGGTGAGCAACAGCTGGCTCTGGGCAGCAGTCAGGTGAGGGCGTCGGCGATACGCTCGATCACACCTCCGAGGCTAGCCCTCACCCACCAGGGCTACCCTCGGACGGTGCCGAAGACGACCCACTCTGCGGTCCCCGACCCGCGCAATGCGGACGTGCTGATTTACATCAATGGGGAGTACTTTCGCCGCGACCAGGCGCGGATCTCGGTCTTCGACAGCGGGTACCTCATCGGCGACGGAATCTGGGAAGGGATCCGGTTCCATCACGGAAGATTCGCCTTCCTCGATCGGCATCTCGACCGGCTGTTCCATGGACTCGAAGCGGCTTCGATCGACGCCGGATTGGATCGGCGGGGTATCACCGCACTCCTCCAAGAGGTCGTAGACCGCAATGCGATGACCGATGGAGTTCACATCCGGCTCATGATCACCCGCGGCGACAAGAAAACCCCCTCCCAGCACCCCGCCAACCTCGTCTCCGGTCCGAACATCGTCGTGATCGCCGAGTACAAGGAAGCGGACCCGGCGGTACGCCAGCATGGGATCAGCCTGTTCACCGCCACCGTTCGCCGACCTCCGCCCGACACGCTCGACCAACGGCTCAACGTTCACAGCAAGCTGCACGAGGTAATCGCCCTCATCCAGGCCACCGATGCAGGAGCGGACGAGGCGCTGATGCTCGACACAACCGGCGCGGTCGCCACCTGCAACGCCACCAACTTCTTCATGGTGCGCGACGGTGAAGTGTGGACCTCCACCGGCGAATTCAACCTACCGGGTATCACCCGCGGAGCCGTTCTCGAAGTGGCGCAGGCGGCTGGCATCGCGACGCACCAGGCACCGTTCCTGATCGAGGACGTGTACGCCGCCGACGAAGCCTTTGTGACCGGCACCTTCGGCGGACTCACGCCCGTGATCGAAGTCGATGGCCGACCGGTCGGCGACGGTTCTCCCGGGAAGATGACGATCCGGCTGCGCCGGCTGTACGAGGCTCTGGTGGAACGGGACATCTCCGATGGATGACGTCAAGCGGATCAACCTCTGGTCGGGACCACGCAACGTCTCGACCGCCGTCATGTACGCCTTCCGTGAACGGAGCGACACCAGTGTTGTCGACGAACCCCTTTACGCCCACTACTTATGCCGCGCCGGCGTTGAACACCCGGCCCTCCAGGACGTCATCAGGTCCCAAGACACCGACGGCGAATCGGTGGTACGCACTCTGCTGCTGGGTCCCGCAGAGACACCGGTGAGGTTCTTCAAGCACATGGCCCATCACCTCATCGAGCTCGACACGTCGTTCCTCGGACAGATGGAGAACATCCTCCTGACCCGCGATCCACGCCAGATGCTTTTGTCGCTGATCAATCAGGTCCCGAACCCGACGGTCGAGGGCACCGGCCTCCCGATGCAAGTGTCGATGCTGGACCGAATCCTCGAGTCGGGCGACTCCCCGATCGTCATCGAGTCGAAGCGCCTACTGCTCGATCCAGAAGGGGTTCTGACGACCGTGTGCAAGCGCCTCGGCCTCGATTGGGATCCGGCGATGCTCAGCTGGGATGAAGGACCAAAGCCCGAAGACGGCGTGTGGGCACCCCACTGGTACGACAACGTGCATCGATCTACCGGTTTCGCCGCTTACCGGGAGAAGGACGAACCAGTCCCGGCCCACCTGCAGCCGCTGCTGACCGAGTGCCTGCCATTGTTCGAACGATTGAAAGAGTGGGCGATCTAGGAGTATTCAGTACTCAGTATTAAGTACTCAGTCAAGACCTTGTCGGAGACCTCGATTGATCTCACAGTGTTTGAGTGCGTCCGTTCCGAGAACTGCGTGTCTGGAATCGCGCCCATCGGCTGACCCGCTCTGTGCATGACGCCACTGCTGGCTACCCC
The DNA here is from genome assembly GCA_022571885.1 of Acidobacteriota bacterium. GTDB lineage: Bacteria > Actinomycetota > Acidimicrobiia > Spongiisociales > UBA11373 > JACZWZ01. The sequence continues at coordinate 25,007 of JACZWZ010000010.1, read as the reverse complement.
AAAGCCGAGGTCTATGGACTCCAGTCGCAGACCCGTCGTGCAGCCGTCGGCATCCAAACGAACATCGCGGAGGGAGCAGCCGTCGTACGCGACCCGATTACGCCCGCTTCCTCGACAACGCTATCGCGTCGACGGCCGAATTGGAGTACGAGCTACTACTGGCTTCAGATCTCAGCCTGCTGCTCGGCCGAACCGCAAGCAATCTCCAGCAGGAGTGCGGCGAAATCCGGGCCATGCTCATTGCTCTTCGCCGTCGAGTACTGACTACTGATAGCTGACTACTCAGTACTCCTACTCGTATCCGATCGCCTCCAGCACATTCGTCTTGGCTGCGGCTCGTGACGGAGGAACCGCCGCAATCATCCCACCAACGCCAGCGGCGACCAGGTAGATGATCAGTTGGCCGCCCGGGATGGTGAGCTTGAGGCCGCGGCCCACCGCGGTGACGGTGGCGACCCCCAGGGCGGTGCCCACGACCAGACCCAACACACCGCCGAAGACGGCGATCAGCAGCGACTCCCATCGGATCATCTGCTTGACCTGTTTGCGAGATGTCCCGATAGCCCGCAGCAACCCGATCTCGCGCTTTCGCTCCGACACGGACAGCACCAGCGTGTTCACGATGCCGAGCAGAGCGATGATGATCGCAAAGCCGAGCAGCACCACCAGCAGGTTCAGCAGGTTGTCGATCTGCTGCTCTATGTCGCCGATGAGCTCCTCGGTGTTGGTCACCTTGGCGTTCGGGTAGGACTCAGCCACCCCGTCTACTGCCGCTCGAGCTTCAGCCTCCGAGACATCATCTGCCTTGAGAGCGAGGACGAACCGATCGAGCCGGAATGTGATGTGCTCCTCGTAGGTCGGCACGGTCACCAGGAGCCGCGCTTCCAGCGCATCACCGGCAAAAACGGCAGCAATCTCGAGCTGTACGGTGGCTCCGGATGGCACTTCGATCGTCATCGAGTCTCCGGCACCGAGGCCGAGCCGGTTCGCTTCGTCCTCGAAGAGCAGAGCAGAGCCATCGGTGAAGCGGTCGATAGATCCGTCGACGATCTCGAGCCTCACCACCTGTTCGATTCCGCCATCCACGCCCAGCAGGAACTTCTCGGCAGTCTCGTCGGTCATCCGGTACTCCCCAATCCGCAACCGGGCGACTACCGACAGCTCATCCAGCTGTCTCAAATCGTCCGTCAGCGCCGGCGACAAGCCGGTGAACCGAGGGTCGCTGAATCCGTCGAGAGCAACCTGAAAGTCAGTCGTGAAGTCATCCTCAAAGACTGCGGCCACGCCCGACTTGGCCGAGGCGGAGAACACGGCGATCACACTGACCAGAGCCACCCCGATCATCAGCGACGACGCAGTTGCCGCGGTGCGACGTGGCTTGCGCATCACGTTCTCCTGAGCCAGTCGTCCGACGATGCCGGCGAAGCGAGGCAGTGGCCTGCCGGCGGTTCGAGCAAAGGTCCTGGCAAACAGCGGAGCAAGGACCGATACCCCGACGAATGTCAGCAGCGCCCCAAAGCCCACAAAGGAGATGGCATTCTCGAGATCGAGCACCAACCCCACGGCCAACAGCGCCACTCCGAGACCGGTGACGATGATGCCGGCAGTCAGCCTCCGCGACAGGTCCCGAGCACTGGTGTCAATATCCCGCAGAGCCGCAATCGGTGGGATCTTCGACGCCTTCCGCGCCGGAAGCAGCGCCGAAATCATGGTCACCACAACACCGACCGCCATGCCGACGACGATCGTCCGCGCCTTGATTGTGAGAGGTCCGCCGGGGAAGCCAAAGCCGAAGGCAGTGAATGCACCCTTGATGCCGACTGCAAACAGGACGCCGACTCCGATTCCGATCACCGAGGCGACCACGGCCACCACCAGCGCTTCGATCCCAACCATGAAGGTCACCTGACGCCCGGTGGCCCCTACGGCGCGAAGCATCGCCAGTTCTCTGGTCCGCTGGGCCACGATGATCCGGAACGTGTTCTGGATGATGAATGCTCCGACAAACACCGCCACGCCGGCGATCACGAGCAGGATCGTGGTGATGAACCCAATCCCCTCGTCGATTTCGCTCAGATCGTCATCTGTCTGGTCAGCACCGGTGACAATCTCGACTTGAGAGGGCAACAGGTCGGCGATCGACGCCTGCAACAGCAGCTTGTCGACCCGGTCGACGGCCGTCAGCGAGATCGATGAAACCTGGCCCTCCATGTCGAAGATCCGCTGAGCCTCTTCGAACTGGAACACGGCCAGGGTGGCCCCCAGCAGGTTGTCGGCGTCGCCGAAGGTCGCGATGCCCACGATCTCGAAGGGCTCAACACCGACCGGGGTAATTATGTCGATGACATCGCCCACACTGAGGTCGTTCGCCTCAGCGGCAAACGTGTCGATGACAACCTGGCCCGGTTCGGTGGGCCAACTATCTCCCTGGCGCACATCGATCGGGGAGATTCCCTCTCCCTCGGGGAGGTACGAGAACCCGAGAGTCGGTGGCCCGGCTCCTCCAATCGGTTCACCTTCCTTGTCGATGAGTTGGGCGATTCCGTCCACGGAGGGGACGACGGTCTCGAGTCCGTCTACCGCACGAACCGCTTCGACGATCGACTCATCCAAGGTGGCCGCGGTCGATCCAAACTCGGAGGTACCCCTCACGAAGAAGTCGACCTGTGCATTGACGTCGGAGAAGAGATCATCGAACGAGGCCTTGATGCTGTCGGTGAACACAAATGTCCCCGACACGAAGGCAACCCCGAGCACAATCGCCACCGCCGTGAGCGTCAGTCGCAACTTGTGTAGCAGGACGCTCCTGAGAGCAATCTTGAACATCGTCAGTCGCCCATTGACTTGAGGTGCTCGAAGACCAGATCGGCGGTCGGATCGAGCAACTCACCGACCAGCCGGCCGTCTGCCAGAAAGACGATCCGATCGGCGTAGGCGGCTCCGATGGGATCATGGGTCACCATCACGATCGTCTGCCCGTACTCGTCGACCGCGTGCCTCATGAACCCGAGCAGCTCGGCACCGGATTTGGAATCAAGGTTCCCCGAAGGTTCATCGGCAAAGACGATGGCGGGTCGGCTCACAAGGGCGCGGGCGGCGGCGACTCGTTGCTGCTGCCCACCTGACAGTTCGGACGGGCGATGACTGAGGCGATCGGTGATGCCGATCGTGCCGACGACCGTATCGAACCACACCTGGTCGACCTCATCACCGGCGATATCGATGGGCAGAGTGATGTTCTCTGCCGCATTTAGTGTCGGAATGAGGTTGTACGCCTGAAAGATGAACCCCACCTTCCGGCGACGCAACAGCGTGAGGTCCTTCTCGTTGAGGTCGCCGAGGCTCACGTCGCCGATGAAGGCAGACCCCTCAGTGAGCGTGTCGAGACCCGCCACGCAATGAAGCAGCGTCGACTTTCCCGACCCCGAGGGACCCATGATCGCGGTGAACTTGCCCTGTTCGAACTCGACGGTGAGGTCATCGAGGGCGGTGACGGCCGCCTCTCCCTCCCCGTAGACCTTGGTGGCGCCAGCAACACGGGCCGCAGCAATGGACATCGTGAGCTCCCCTATCGGTATGAAAACCAGACGGTATCCAGCCGGGCGAGAAAACCTAAGCCGAGACCGTGGTCTTCCTGCGGCGTCGCTTTCGAGCGGCACCTTCGGCCTTGGGCTCCCAGGAGAAAAATCTGAGGGCGAATGCCAGCCCGCCGACCCCCCACAAGGCCATCACCAACAGATCCCCGCCGCGAAACGCGCTATCGGTCACGAAGGGGTTGAACGCATCCTGAAGCGGTACCACGAAGTGTTTGAGCGGGAAGAAATCGCCGGCGAACTCTAGCCAAGGGGCGGGGTCTTGAATCGGGATGAACACGTTCGAGATGAACGCCACCGGTAACAATGTGGCGTTGGCCACGGCCGGAGCGGTGTCACCGGTCGGTGAGATCGCAGCCAGAGCCAGCCCCAGCGCAGCAAACGCCGTCACTCCCACCGCCAGGGTGACGATCGCCGCCGGCAGCCGATCCACGTATATCTCGAGGCCGTAGACAACCACACCGACCGAGATCATGGTAACGGTTGCGATCAAGGCCAACCAGATCGCCGAACCGACCACACCCGCCATGTAGATCCAGGGAGGAAGAGGGGTCGATCGGAAGCGTTTGAGGATCCGCTCGTCGCGGGCGATCGCCTGGCCGACGCCGATGTTGGTGTAGGTGGCAGAAGCAGCAGCAAACGCCGCCAGCGCTGGGGCGTAGAACTGAGCGATCGTCAACGGGTCCCGGCCTTCGATTTCGATCCGTTCGTTGAACAGCAGATTGAACAGGATGAGGAACATCAGAGGGAATACCAGAGTGAAGAAGGCCGCCACCGGAGTACGCCAGAACAGGGTGTTCTGGTAACGAACCTGTCGCCAGACGAGAACCCGGGTGGGAGTGCGACCGTCAGTCATCAGCAGTTTCGCCCGTCAGCTCCAGGTAAACGTCCTCGAGTGTGGGTTTCGATACGGTGAGACCCTCCAGCGAGATTCCGCGCGATGTCGCCCACGAGGTCAAGGCGTGCAGGTCACGCGTCGGATCTTCGACCGAAACCGCGAAGGCCGGACCCCGCTCTGTTGAGAAGGGAGTCGGGAGATCGGTAGGAGCACCGGCCGGGAGACGGAACGAGACGATCGCTCCACGATCGGAACGGCTTCCGATGGTATCCGGTGTCCCTTCGGCAACGATCAAGCCCCTGGACATCACCGCCACACGGTCGGCCAGACTCTGGGCTTCATCCATGTAATGGGTGGTGAGCAGGATGGTGGTGCCGAGCGTTCGAAGCCGATCGATCAGATCCCACGACTTCCGGCGGGCCGACGGATCGAATCCGGTTGTCGGCTCGTCCAGGAAGAGGAGCTCGGGCTTGCCGACGATGCCCAACGCCAGGTCGACCCGGCGCCGCTGACCTCCCGACAAGGTCTTGACCCGAGCGTCGGCCTTCTCCTCCAGACCGACGATCTCGATGACCCGGTCGATCGGGTGACGTCGGGGAAACATGGCGGCGAACAGTTCTACCGACTCCCGAACCGTGAGTTCCTTGTCCATACCGGATGACTGGAGAACCACGCCGATCCGCTCTCGAAACTCTCGGCCTGCCCTCGCCGGGTCTTCACCGAGAACCGACACCTCGCCGGAAGTGCGACTGCGGTGACCTTCGAGTATCTCGAGGGTGGTGGTCTTGCCCGCTCCATTGGGCCCGAGCAGAGCAAACACCTCACCCTCCTCGACCGTCAGATCTATCCCGCGCACCGCTTCGACGTCCCCGTACGACTTGGTGAGGCCCGAGATCGTGATCGCCGGCATGGATGGGAGGTTAGGGAAACAGGAGTCGGGAGCGCAGAGCTCAAGACTCCCCGACTCGGGACTCCGGACTTGCTGACTCTGAGCCCATAATGCTGACATGCCGACGGGGAGCGCTCGATGACCGACATCCGGACACCACCGCCGCCGCCTTCGCGGCCAAGTCCCAATTACCTACTGTTCGGTCTCATCGGGGTGACTGTCGGTCTGGTCGTAGTGGTGGTAGTGCTCCTGGTGACTGCAGGAGGTGATGAGGCCGCCCCGACGACGGTCGCAGCCAATCCGACGATCGCGGCGACCTCGGCGGCATTTGATCCACCCCCGACAATTCCAGCCGCACTCCCCCAGTTCCGGGGGGACACCGCCGATGAGGTCGCCGCCGGAGATCCGTTCGGTAGCTTCAACTTCCTCCACGATGTCCGCGTCCAGCAGAGAGAAGAGGGATTCACCCGGGTCGTATTCGACTTCGAGGACGGCGATATCCCGTGGTGGTCGATCGGATACACCGCGGGTCCTTTCACTTCGACCAGCGACGAACCGATCCCGATCGACGGCGCCGCGTTTCTGCGGGTAGTGCTCAGCTCGGTCGGGTACGACCTCAGTGGTGCTGAAGTCAGAATCACCTACGACGGTCCGGAGCGCATTGCAGCCGGCACCAACAGCGTCGTCGAGGTCGTTCTGGTCGACGACTTCGAAGGTGTCTCGACGTGGGTAATCGGTGTGGACGACATGAAGCCGTTCACGGTCGGCACGCTGACCGATCCCCCCCGGGTTTACATCGACATCGAGGATTAGGTGAGCTTGCAACAGGCAGCTTGCAACAGGCAGCAAGCAGTTTCGGGACGGGCGGCCTCCATTGTTTTGGTTCTCCTGCTGCTCGCCTCGGCATGTGGCGGTTCTGCTTCTGCGAACCAGGTGCTGGTATCGGCGGCTTCGTCGCTCACCAACGCCTTTGCCGACATCGAGCAAGCATTCGAGGAGAAGCACCCAGGAATAGACATCCTGCTCAATGTGGCCGGTAGCTCGCTGCTGCGGGAGCAGATTCTTGGAGGGGCGCCGGTCGATGTTTTTGCGTCGGCGAATCCGGCGGTCATGCAGATGGTGATGGATGCCGGCCTCGCCGATGAGCCGGCGATCTTTGCCGGCAACCGGCTTCAAATCGGAGTCCCCCACGGCAACCCCGCCGGGGTGGTCGGGATCGAGGACTTCGCCGACGAGACGCTGCTGATCGGACTGTGCGCCGAAGCCGTGCCGTGTGGAGTCCTTGCCCGCGACATCCTCACCGACGCCGGAATCGAGCCTGCGATCGACACCAGTGAGCCGGACGTGCGGTCGCTGCTGACCAAACTCGAAGTGGGCGAACTCGACGCTGGGATCGTCTACCTGACCGACGTCCTCGCAAGCGATAAGGTGATCGGAATCGAGATCCCCGACGCCCTCGATCCTGTTACCGACTACCTGATCGCAGTGGTTGCCGACGCTCCCAACCTCAGCGGTGCGCAAGATTTCGTAGCCTTCGTCCTGTCGGCGGAAGGACAACAGATTCTCACAGCGCATGGATTCACCACACCATGACCCGACGACGTCGCAACCCCTTGGGTGTCGTCATCCTCGCCGCCATCGGCTTGGCCTTCTTCGCCCTCCCGCTGGTCGGCCTCCTCACCCGGGCACCATGGACCGACCTTCCCCACCTGTTGACCAGCGAGGTCGTCCTCGACGCGCTCCGGCTCTCCCTCATCTCTTCATTGATTGCGACCTCGCTGTCCGCACTGCTCGGAGTCCCGCTGGCACTGATGCTCGCCCGAGCCGAGTTCCCGGGACGCTCATTGGTGCGAGGCCTCGTCCTGCTTCCGCTGGTCCTGCCTCCGGTCGTCGCCGGGACGGCGCTGCTGTTCACTCTCGGTCGCCGCGGGGTAATCGGACAGCCACTCAACGAAGCAACCGGACTGGTCCTACCGTTCTCGATCTGGGGTGTGGTGATCGCGGCGACGCTCGTCGCCATGCCATTCCTGGTCATCACCGTCGAAAGCGCGGTGCGCAACCTCGACCCCAAATTCGAGCGGGCGGCCACCACCCTCGGCGCCGGCAGGTGGGAGGTGCTGCGACGGGTGACTCTTCCGATGATCGGACCATCGTTGGCTGCTGGTCTCCTACTCGCCTGGGCACGGGCGTTTGGCGAGTTCGGCGCCACCATCACGTTTGCCGGGAATCTCCAAGGACGCACCCAAACCCTCCCACTGGCGGTGTTCGTCGCCCTGGAACAGGATCGTGATACCGCGGTCGCCATCAGTCTGGTGATGGTGGCCATTTCCCTCGGAGTCCTCGTCTTGTTGCGGGACCGATGGTGGAGAGCGCGATGACCGGACTAAAGGCCGATTTGGGAGTGTGGCGCGGCGAGTTTGCGATCGGCGTCGCTCTCTCCATCGAACCGGGCCAAACGGTGGCTCTGCTCGGACCCAATGGAGCAGGCAAAACCACCACCCTCGAGGCCCTCACCGGGTTGATCCCACTCGACAGCGGTCGCATCGAACTCGACGGTAAGACACTCGACGAGCCCAATCGAGGCCTGTTCGTACCCCCCGAGCAAAGGCATATCGGAGTGGTGTTTCAGGACCACGTTCTCTTCCCTCATCTCAGCGCCGTCGACAACGTCGCCTTCGGGCTTCGAAGTCGAGGTTCGGGTAGGCAAGCAGCCAGGAGGAAGGCCGGCGAGTGGCTGGAGCGGCTCGGAGTCGGTCCATTGGCGGATCGAAAGCCGGCTGAAATCTCGGGAGGAGAGGCACAGCGGGTGGCGCTGGCGAGGGCCCTGGTCACCGATCCTGTACTCCTGCTACTCGACGAGCCGCTGTCGGCACTCGATGCCACGACCCGGGTCGATCTCCGCCGACTGCTTGCCGATCATCTCTCCGAATTCTCCGGTCCCAGCTTGCTCATCACTCACGACCCCGCCGAGGCCTTTCTGCTGGCCGACCAGATCCACGTGATCGAGGATGGCGCCATCACCCAGACCGGCACTGCCGACGACATCCGGCTCTCACCCAGCACCAAGTACGCCGCCGACCTGGTTGGATTGAACCTCTTCGAGGGATCGACCTCGGGCGGAACAGTGACAATCGGAGGTCACCAACTGCACGCCGCCGACACCGCCACAACCGGGGCCGTGTTGGTGACCGTTCATCCCCGAGCAATCTCGATTCACCGCTCCCGCCCCGAGGGGAGTCCCCGCAACACTTGGGAAACGACGGTGCTTCGCATCGAGCACTACGGCGACCGGGTCCGGCTTCAACTCGGAGTCCCGCTCGCCCTCACCGCCGAGATCACCCCGGGTTCCGAGCAAGCTCTCGAAATCAAGGAAGGCACCTCCGTGTGGATTTCGATCAAGGCCACGGAAGTCGACCTTCAGTCCCAGTAAGCGCTAACCCGTCGTGTGTGTCTTGCAATTCGCAAGACGCAAGACATAGTCCGCTCTTGTCTTGCGTATTGCCACATGCTGATTGCGGGAGGTTCCGCAGGAACCGACTGCGGGAGGCGGCGCAGCCGCCGACTACCTCAACTCCGGCGTCACCTCGGTGGCGAACAGTTCGAGCGAGTCGCCCCACACCACGTCACTGAAGTAGTTGATCACGTGCACGCAACCCGCTTCCTTGAAGGCGCCCAGCTTCTCGATCACCTGCTGCGGTGTGCCTGCGACCGTTTGAGAGCTGGCGACGTACGTGTCGAAGTCACGGCCCGACTGAGCGGCAACTCGCTCCATGATCGGTCGGAAAGACGCCTCGTCGGGGACGACGGTGGTCAACACGTGGAGCGTCCGTCCGATCTCGCTCGGGTCGCGCCCTACTGCCTCACAGTGCTGATCGAGGATCTTGCTCTTGGCGGCAAATGCGTCTGGCGGCCCTCCGAAGTTCGAGTAGTCGGCGTACTTGGCCACGGTGCGAAGCGTCTTCTTCTCACCACCACCGGAGATCCACAATGGCGGATGCGGGTCCTGCAGTGGCTTCGGTTGATTGATGGCGCCCTCCACGGAGAAATGCTCACCTTCGAAGGTCGACTCGTCTTCGGTCCACATCTGCTTGATGATCTGCACGGCCTCGTCCAGTTGGGCAATTCGGACCCCGGCGCCCGGAAATTCGTACCCGTAGGCGAGGTACTCGTGCTCGTACCAGCCGGCTCCGATGGCAAACTCCAGACGGCCGCCCGAGATGATGTCCACGGTGGTGGCGACCTTGGCCATGTACGACGGAGGCCGGTAGGAGCTGCAGGTGCACATCTGCCCGAGCCGGATCGTGTCGGTGGTGGCGGCGAGTGCCGCCATCAGGCTCCAACACTCGTGGGTTGCTTCCTGAGTCGGCACCGGGACGGTGTGGAAGTGGTCGTAGACCCAGGCGGTGTCGAAACCCAGCCTCTCGATCTTCTTGGCTGCGTCCAGGATCGTGGGCCACTGTTCGTCGGCCGGAACCCCGACCAGATCCATCCGCCAACCCTGAGGTACGAAGGCACCAAACTTCATCACGCTGCTCCAGTCATTTGAACTCGGAACGAGAGTAGAGCCTCGTCACCAACAGGTTGCTCCGAGCCGACGCTTCGTCACAGAGATTCGGATACGCTGAGACCCTATGTGGAACAGCTACATCAACGTCGACAGCGTCGACGAAACGATCTCGAAGGTCGAGGACGCCGGAGGATCGGTAGTGATGCCGGCGATGGACGTGATGACGGCTGGACGCATGGCTTTCATCGCTGATCCGGCCGGAGCAGCCATCGGGCTATGGCAGGCGGGTGATCACAAAGGGGCCGAGCTCGTAAACGAGCACGGTGCATTTACGTGGAACGAGCTGATCACCGATGACACTGCGTCGACGCAGAAATTCTTCTCCGACGCCCTAGGTTGGAGCGCGCAGACAAACGAAATGCCGAACGGCTCGAGCTACACGTTCTTTAGCGTCGGTGAGCGCGTCGCCGCCGGCATGATGGAGAAGACGGCCGAGATGGGGCCGATCCCCAACCACTGGGGCGTCTACTTTGCGGTCGATGATTGCGAGGGTTGCGCATCGCAGATCGGAGAGCTGGGAGGCAACATCATCATGGCGCCGTTCGACACCCCGGCGGGCAAGGTGTCGGTCGCCCAGGACCCCCAGGGTGCGATGTTCTCGATCATCCAACTAAACCAGGAGGCGCTGGACCGCGCCTAAACACCACGCGAACAGCGGAACCTCGGCCGCAGCCGAGGTGAGCTGCGGAGCGTCGGACTCATTGAGATCTAGGTGTTAGGGATTAGGTGTTAGGTATTAGGTAGAATGGGCGCTTCCTAACGCCTAACTCCTAACCTCTTCCCATGTCCGGCACTCCGTCGCGTCCGGTCCTCCTAGCCTTTCCTCATGTTTGATGCAGTCGTCATCGGCTCTGGTCCCAACGGGCTGGCGGCCGCCATCGTGCTCGCCCAGGCCGGCAAGACAGTAAAGGTGATCGAAGGTCGACCGACCATCGGCGGTGGGGCGAGAACCGAAGAGCTCACCGAGCCGGGAATCTTGCACGACGTGTGCAGCGCAGTGCATCCGCTCGGGATCGGTTCGCCCTTCTTCTCATCGCTACCGCTCGGTGACCACGGACTCGAGTGGGCCCACCCCCCGATCCCATTCGCCCACCCACTCGATGGCGGCGACGCAGTACTGGTGCACCGCTCGCTCGACCAGACGGCTGCCGACCTGGGCGATGACGGTAAGCAATGGCGAAACCTGTTCGGTCCGTTCGTCGCCGATTGGGATAGAACGGCTCGTCTGGCGACTGCTCCACCACTTCACGCCGCCCGAAACCCTCTTGCCGGACTTCGGCTGGCACGCCACGGCCTGCGATCCGCCACCCACCTAGCGGATCGGTTTGCGACCGAGCGTGCCCGAGCCGTCGTCGGCGGACTAGCCGCACATTCGATCGCACCCCTCGATGCCGCTCCGGCCGGTGGAGTCGCGCTGCTGCTTGCTGCCGCGGCACACGCGGTTGGATGGCCGTTCGCCCTTGGAGGCTCAGGATCGGTGACGCGGGCACTGGCCTCATTCCTCGAGTCGATTGGTGGTGAGATCGAAACCGGTCGCTGGGTCCGACGCATGGGAGATCTGCCCGACACCCGGGTGGTGCTGTTCGACACGTCACCGCAGTCGGCGGTCGCGATCGGCGGCGATCAGATGACCTCCGGTACCAGGCGTAAGTACCGCAAGCGGCCCATGGCCCCCGGCGTGTTCAAGCTCGACATAGTGACCGACGGGCCCATCCCCTGGGAAAATGGCTTGCTCCGAGCAGCGGGGACCATCCACCTAGGAGGCACCTTCGAGGAGATCGCCGAAGCGGAGGCCCGGACGGTCGCCGGCGAACACCCGGATCGGCCGTTCGTGCTCCTCGCCCAACCATTGGTCGCCGACCGGGCCAGGGCACCCAAAGGCACCGGAATCGTGTGGGCATACTGCCATGTACCAATCGGATCCGACCAGGACATGACCGAACGCATCGTCGCCCAAATCGAGCGGTTTGCTCCCGGCTTCGGATCGCAGATCCGGTCGATGGCGATCCGAGGACCGGGCGACCTGGAGGCGGAGAATCCCAACTTTATCGGCGGCGACATCACCGGCGGCGCCATCTCTCTGCGGGGCATATTCGTCCGCCCGAAACTGGTGAGACCTTATCGAGCCGGCCCGCGGATCTTCCTCTGCTCCGCTTCAACCCCTCCGGGCTCGGGAGTGCACGGCATGTGCGGCTACCACGCGGCGAAAGCTGCTCTCAAGCAGCTGTAAGGGGACGCCAGATGGGTGCTCCGTCGAAGCCGTTGCCCTTCCCGATTCCCGGTTTCTCGAATCAAGTCCCGATAGCTTTGAGACGCCACCACAGCTCCAGCAACACCATTCGGGAGACGGGCAGAGGGAAAATTCCCCCCGCAACGCCCGGTGTCGCGGCAACAGGCCGCCACCGATTCCCAGTCAGCCAGCCCCCTAGCGTCGACCTCTATTCACGGTTCGGGCCCAAGCGACACTCTTGCGCTCACTCATCCAAAGAGCGCAGATCATTCGACCCAGCGATGCGGTCGTTCCCGCAGCGCTCCGAACCCGTATTGGTCGCAGAATGCAAGGAAGCGGTCACGCGGCACTCCCTTCCATTCGAGGTCGCCGAGGGTCTCGGTCAGGGGAACGTCCCGGCGGAGAACTGCGAGGAATCGGAAGAGCAGCACATCGGACAGGTCTGATCGCAGAGTCTCCACCAGCCGCTCTGCTCCCCTGACCTCCACATCCCACAATTCGGCGTCGAGCGGAATCTGCTCAATATGGCCGTAGCGAGCCAGCACCAGCGATGCCGATTTGGCGCCCCAACCTCTGAGTCCGGGGAAGCCGTCTGCGGTGTCACCCACCAGCCCGAGGTAGTCGGGGATGGACTCCGGAGCGACACCGAACTTCTCCCACACGCCCTCCTCATCGATGAACGCTCTCTTGCGACGGTCGAAGCCGACGATCTTCTTACCAATGATGCATTGAGCCATGTCCTTGTCCGGGCTCATGATCACGACCTGCTCGACCTCGTCGACAAACCGGTTGGCCGCGGTGGCCAGGGCATCGTCGGCCTCGTACTCCTCCATCCGCCACACCGGTACTCCGATAGCCTCCATGCCCTCCTCGACGATCGGAAACTGAGCCAGTAGTTCGGCGGGAACCCCAACCTCACTCTTGTAGCCGCGGTAGAGATCGTTGCGAAAGGATCGGATCTCACTGTCGAAGGCGGCACCCAGATGGGACACGTCGTTCTCGCCGAGCAGCTTGAGGGTGCTCGCCATCACCCCATGAACGGCACCGATCTCTCCACCATTCGGCGCCTTTCGAGGCGGTGCTCCAAAGTACGACCGAAACAGCTCGTAGGTCGCATCGAGCAAGTGGAGTTTCATGGGAGGAGGGTACCTGGGAACGGCGGAAGCGGTATTGGGAGAAATACGCAACACGCAATACGCAAGCAATAGTCCGACCTTTTCTTGCGAATTGCGAACAGCAAGTTCGGGGACGCGGCGCCGGAACCGGTAACTCGCCCAATTCCCCGTCCAAAACACGCGACCGTACATTCGCTCAGTGACCATGACCACTTCCCCCGCAGTCGGAGATCGTCGCCGTCGTCGCCGTGACCGCGACGTTCACCTACTCCATCGGGTGAGTCATCGCACCGACGGTTCTCCAGGTACTCATGGCGGCGATCGCAGCGGGCGATCTGGTACGTCCTCCACCTGCCGACGGCTCGGGCGGAATAGAGGTCTGTCGTCCAATGGCGTCCACGTATCTCGTAACCGTCGGCCATCTGGCACAGCCCGACGAAGGCGCAGTCGAAAGCGCGTCGAGGAGAAGGCAACAGCGGGCGGCCAAGGGCCGGAGAGATGCGGTGACGATCAGTACCATCGACCACTGGGTACGCTTCCGGTGTGAGCACCGGACGATGGATACCCCCGGTAGTGGTGGGCGACTGCCGGTTCGACAGCGGCCTGTTCTCTAATCGCTGGACGTTGTCTTGCGGAGACGAACTGCTGGCCGAACTGCAGCGGGACCCGTCACACCACACCTCACACGGCGTTTTCGCCGACGGAACCGAATTCGATCTGATCCCCGACGGGTGGGGCAAGATCGAGCTGAAAACCGCCGACGCCACACTCGGTCGTATCGACCGACAGTCGTGGTGGGGGCGACGGTGGGAGATCAGCGGGGTGGGATTCGCTTGCGATCTGACCTCGGATCCTCTGCCGCGGCGGTGGACCTTCCGAATCGGGGGCCAACCGATCGGAAGTCTGGCGGGAACCGCTTGGTCGTACAATCGCCTCGTCGTTCACACCCAATTATCGATTCCTGTCCATGCAATGGTGCTCGCCTGGCACGTCCTGGCACGGCCGTGGGAGCAGGCAGCCGCACCCCGCTCCCTCGTCCCCGACCACGCCTCATGACCGACCCGATAATCAGCGTCGATGAGCTGATCGCCTACGACGGCCCGATCGGAATCGCCGACGTGCGGTGGTATCTCGACCAGCCCACACACGGGCATTTTGCCTATCACGCCGGCCACATACCGGAAGCCGTATACGTGAACCTGGAGGTGCATCTCAGCGACTCCAACGGCCCCGGTCGACACCCGCTTCCGACGCGACAGGCCTTCGCCGCGACGATGGAAGGGATCGGATTCGGTCAAGAGCAGCTGATCGTCGCCTACGACGACCGTGGCGGAGCAACCGCTGCCCGCCTTTGGTGGATGTTGCGCGACATCGGACACGACGGTGTCCGTGTACTCGACGGTGGCATCGCCGCCTGGCAATCCGCCGGCCAAGCCATCGAGACCGACCTGCCGACTCACGACCCGGCAACGATGACCGTTCGGCGGTCGGCCACTCGGCAACTCGATCGGGATGAACTGAGCAGCCGCTTGGGGGCGGTGACACTGCTCGACGCCCGGGAACCGGCGCGGTACCGAGGCGAGGAGGAGCCGATCGATCCGGTGGCAGGACACATCCCGACTGCGCTGAGCGCCTCGATGCTGGACAACTTGGCCGAGGACGAGACCTTCCTCGGCGCCGAGCAGCTGCGGGAGAGATTCGCCCGTCTGGGAGTCGATGCCGATCGAGACACGGTTGTCTACTGCGGCAGCGGCGTGACCGCATGCCACAACGCCCTCGCCATGGTTCGGGCAGGCCTGCCGGACCCGATCCTCTATCCAGGTTCGTGGAGCGATTGGAGCGCCACCGGTGGAGCAGTGGCGCTGGGAGCAGAGCCCGGGGAAGTAGCCAGTAGCCAGTAGCCAATGGGACTCAGGACTCCGCAGTCTGACCTAATGACTAACCACTAAGGACTAGGGACCGGCAGCGGCATCGCCGCCGACGCTTGTTCCCGCGCTCCAGTCGGCGTACAGACCCGAGTACACACCTCCGGCAGCGACCAGCCGATCGTGTGATCCGCGTTCGACCAGCCGCCCCTGATCGAATACGAGGACATCGTCGGCGGCTTCGGCGGTGGCAAGCCGGTGCGCGATCGTCACCGACGTCCGCCCGGCGATCAACCGATCGATGGCCCGGCGCAACTGCACATCTAGGGCGGGATCGACCGCCGAGGTCGCCTCGTCGAGCAACAAGAGATCGGGACTCGAGATCCACGCCCGTACCAGTGCCACCAGTTGCCGTTCACCGGCGGACATGCTCGATCCGCGTTCACCTACCGGTGAGTCGATACCGTCGGAAAGTCGATTCAGCCAGCCTTCCAGTCCGAGTTCGTGACAGGCTGCCAGCACCTCTTCGTCGCCGGCATCGGGACGCCCGTACCGAATGTTGTCGGCAACGGAGCCGCTGAACAGGAAACCCTCCTGAGGGACGAATGCCACCCTGGCGCGAAGGCTCCGTCTTCCCACCTCACGCAGATCGACTCCACCGATACGAACCACACCCCTATTGGGGTCGAGGAGCCGCACCAGCAATTTAGCGAACGTGGTCTTCCCTGATCCGGTTGCACCGACGATGGCCACCCGAGACCCGGCCGCCACGTCCACCGAAATGTCGGACAGCACCTCGGGGCCGTCGACGTACTTGAAGCCGACTTCTTCGAACACGACTCCCAGAGAACCCGACGGGAGGTCGACCGGATCATCTGCTTCCGGGATCTCGATCGGTGCGTCGAGAGTTCCGACCACGCGGCGAAGCCCCGATGCCGCACTTTGCGCGAAGTCGAGTATTTCGACCAGCATCTGTACCGGAGAGATGAGCAGGTTCACCAGGAACAGGAATGCCAGCAGCACCCCAACCGTGACCCCCTGCTGGGGACCCATCAACAGACCGACCGCGATGACCACAGAGGTGAGCACCGCGGAGAAGAGCTCCGAGGTGGCGAACAGGACGTTCCCGAAATGAGCCGCCTTGAACTCGGCCTGGAACCGCTGCTCGAGACTCGCCTCGACCCGGTCCATTGTGACTCGCTCCGCACCGTGGGCCCGGACAGCAGGGAGTGCGTTGATCGCCTCACCCATGACGGCCAGGCTGTCGGCCACACGCTCCCGCACCCGGTCGTAGCGCCGGCGGAGCACCCGTTGCGACCACAACAGGTTTGCCGCGTAGATCATCACACCCACAACGACGATGAGTGCCAGACGCCACTCATAGATCGCCATCACGACCAGCGACACAACTACCTGGGTGCCGTTGACGAGGAACATCACACCGCCCCACTCGAGGAACTCCTGCAGCGTGGTGAGGTCCGATGTGACGCGGGAGACGAGTGCGCCCCGTCGTTCTGTCTCCACGTGGAGCACCGATCTCCGGAACAGGTGTGCGAACACCGCCACTCTCAGCTCTGAGATCCCGGTCGAAGCCTGTTTCACGAGTCTGACCAGACCCATTCGAGTCATGAAGCCACCAATGACGACGACAATCGCGCCCAGGCCGACTGCGGAGGCAACCCCGCCCACGTCGACACCCTCGGTGCCGATCACGTACCTGTCGAGCGTCTGCTGGACGATGACCGGAATCAGTACCTGGACCGCAGTGCCGCCAAGGTTGAGCAGCAATACCACCCAAAGCCGGTCGACTATTACGGGTGCTTCGGCCGCGGCCCGTCTCATCGCGGCAAAGGTGGAGATGTCGGACGCAGTCTCCGTCGTCGTCATGCGCCACCTCGTGCCCGGGCGGCGGCCTCGTTCTCGTAAGCCTGCACCAGCCGGGCATAGCCGACCTGCGAAGCGAGCAGATCGTCATGGGTGCCTTGAGCAACGACCCGACCTTCGTCGACGAAGATCACCTCATCGGCCAAGCGGATAGACGACGGTCGGTAGGCAACGATCACGACCGTCGATGGCAGCTCGGCGGACCGCAGCCGCCGCATGATCTCTGCCTCCACCGACGGATCCACCGCCGAAGTGGCATCGTCCATGATCAGGACCCGCGGCTTGCGCACCAGCGCCCTGGCCAGCGCAACCCGCTGCCGTTGACCACCCGAGAGCGAAACGCCGCGCTCACCGAGCCGGGAGTCGTAACCGTCGGGGAGTTCCTCGATGAAGTCGTGGGCTCCCGCCACGTTCGCTGCCTCGTGTACTCGAGACATCGGTAGCTCCAGGCCCATCGTGATGTTTCCCAGAGCGGTGTCGTCGAACAAGAATGCCGTCTGGGCGACATAGGCAACCTCGCGCGACAGCTCGTACCGAGCAAAGTCGCGCACATCGCGGCCGTCGACGAGGATCCGGCCCGTCGCCGGATCCCATAGCCTTGCCATCAGCAGAGTCAGCGTCGTCTTGCCGGAGCCGGTCGGTCCCACCACCGCCACGGTGCGGCCCGCCGGTATGTCGACGACCACCTCGCTGAGCACCATCTCGTCCGGGGAATATCCGAAGCCGACCTCGTCGGAGTCGATGGAGGCAGCCCCCAGTCCGGAGGCGGCACGAGCATCGCCGTATACGACACTCTCATCCGCCTCGAGGACTGCGGCGACCCGCTCCCACGAAGGGATGGCTACGGCGAGGTCGAACAGGACAAATGCGATCAATTGGATCGGAAAGGCAAGAAGGGCCAAGAGGTATAGGGAAGTCACGATGTCGCCGGCGGAGATCGCTCCGGCATCGACCCGGATCGCCCCCACCCACAGGATCACCAAACTCACCGCCGGAATGAGCGTGACGATGATCGTCCGGTAGGTCTCCCAGCGGATACCCACATAGATGACGCGATCCCGCAGCTCGATGGATTCCTTCCGGAACCGCTCGGTCTCGTAGTCCTCGCGCCCCAGAGCCTTTACCGTGAGCGCTCCATCGAAGCTCTCGTGGGCGACCCCGGCGATGACTCCGTACTGGGTCTGAATGCCCTCCCAAGACGGGTAGAGGCTCATGGCGGCCCGTACCTCGACATAGACGATGAGAGCCATCCCCAGGAGCGCCACCAGCCCGAGCCAAACATCGAGCAACGCCAGCAGAACCACTGTGCCGATGATCAGTAGAGATACTCCGGTGGCGAACGGAAGCGGCGCCAGAACGTCGGTGCTGCGCTGGGTGTCGTTGTCGGCGACCGACAGCAGATCACCGATCGACTGACGCTCAAACCAACTCAGCTCCAGATCCATCTGATGACGGATGAGTCCGCGTCGCAGATCCTGCTGGCTCCTCAACTGCAGCCACCCGGCCGATGTGCGGCGCAGCACGATGGAGGCCGTCTTCCAGATCGACACCGCAACGACCGCAAGAACGACCGCCGGGATCCTGTCGGAGGCCGGCAGGTCCTCCGTCAGCACCGGAAGAATCGCGGTGTCGGTTATCCACCCGATCACTACGGAGGAGGCGATGATCGCCGCCGAAAACAGCGTGGCCCCGGTGACGGCGAACGCAAACGCCCAAGGGCGCGCCTTGATGAAACGAAGAACAATGCGAAGCCCGCCACCGAGCACTTCCCGTGCGGTGACCGGCATGGTGTCGGACACGAGAAGAGAGGTTAGGGAGGTTCTTGTTCCTCCAACGATGCCGGCACGAGGCGGGTATCCAGTATCCGGTTTCCAGTAATCGGTGCGTTGACCTGACGAGACTCCTGTACTGGTTACTCGCTACTGGCTATGCCCAAAGCTTCTTCGGCTCGCTCCAAGCTCTGGCCACCGCGTAGGACCGGTGCGAACAGGTCTCCGTGACGAGCCAGGCGATCCCACACGGTGGCGATGGTGAACTCTGTGGGGTCTACGGTTTCTACCTCCGACCACAGCAGCGGCGTCGACACCGGTGCCCCCGGCCTGGGTCGCACCGAATACACCGAGGCGATCGTCTTGCCGCCGACGTTCTGGTTGTGGTCGATAAAGACCTTGCCGGCTCGCTTTGGTATGTCCCACTCCATCGTCGCCAAATCCGGGTCGGCTCCGGTGATGAGCCTCCCGATCGCCTCGACGAAGCGACGGACCCGTCGGTACTCGTGTTCCGGTTCGATCGGGACATAGATGTGGAGGCCGGTCGCCCCGGACGTCTTCGGATAGCCTGCCAATCCCAGCCTCTCCAAGACCACATTGACGAGGTTGGCGACCATCACCACCTGGTCCCAGGTCGCCCCGTCGGCCGGGTCCAGATCGAAGACGGCGAAGTCGGGACGATCTGGGGCCATGACCCTGCTCAGCCATGGGTGGATCTCGATGGCACCGAGGTTGGCGATCCACATGAGCGACTCGGCATCGGGAGCGGTCACGTAGTCGATGGCCTCGCCACGGTGGTCGGATGGAAGCGGGAATGTTGGAAGCCACTCGGGAGTGTGTGTCGGAGCCTGTTTCTCATAGAACCACTCGCCGTCGGCTCCGTCCGGGAAGCGAGCCAGAACGATGGCCCTGTCCTTCAGGTGGGGCAGCAGCAGCGGGGCCACTGCGCCGTAGTAGGTGATCAGATCGCCCTTGGTGTAGCCATCCGAAAAGAACGGCTTATCCACGTTGGACAATCGAAGCGGTCGATCACCGCCGACGAGAGGAAATGAGTCCCCTTCCGGGTCGACAAAGACCTGAGATGGGAATTCGATGGCGCCGGACGCCGCGACGCGATGGTCGGCGGTCGGCTCGGGACGTGCTGCGCGCAACGCCGCCTCCATCTCCGCCTGAATCGCATCGTGACTCGACTCCTCGTGGGCCTCCGAGATCAGCGTCATCCGGAGTCCGGCCACCACCGCCGCTTCGATCAGCGGTGCGATGCGAAGGGTTCCCTCGCCGTAGGGAACATGCCTGATCTCTCCTGCCGAGCCGAATTGGTTGTCGGTGAATTGGGCGTGCAAGGGATCGAGCGTCCAGCCGGCGAAATTGTCGCGCAGAAAGGAGATCACACCTGCGAATGATTCGATCGTCCTCAGCGCCCCGTTCGACACCGCATGAAGGTGCGCCCAATCGACGACGGGGTGAACAAAGGAGAACTGCTCGGCGATAAGAGCGATATCGCCGAGAGTCCCAAAGGCGCGATCGCTGCCTCCGACTTCGAGTCCGAGAGCAACTCCGAGATGCCGAACCTTTGGTTCGATGACCTCGAGCGAGGCAGCCACCAACTCGTGGAGCTCTTCGGCGGTCCGCCCCTTGACGTACCCGGTGTGGGCGACGACGACACGGGACCCGAGGGCGTGGCCCAGCTTCATCGTGTGCTCCAGAGCCGAAAGGGTCTTCTTCGACTTGTCCGGATCGTCGCTGGTGAGGATTGCGAAATACGGAGCGTGGATGGAGACCACGACCCCTCGCTCGGCAGCCAGCTCCCCGAACTGCCGACATCGCCTCTCTTTCCACGGGAACCCCTTTACGAACGGCAGCTCGACCGCACCGTGGCCGCGTTCGACGAGCCGGTCCAAGAACCCGGCATCATCATCATCCGGCGGGAGCGTGGAAATCCCGAAGCGAATCATGGGTGCATGTTGGCGGCATCGGGCACGGCAAGCGGCCGATCCGGGTTCCAACAGCTCGAACGGTGAGAGGCCCAGACCGGGTAGAGGACCGACAGCCGCGTTTATGGGCACCTGGGTGCAGGCCGACAGGCTCGACCTGGGTGTCTCGACCGGTGACCCGACGAAATGCGGAGGATGCGGGTTTGGCGGTCGGGCACCGCCCCGCGGGCGATCCAATCGTCGGAAAGGATGTCGATCCCTCCCACTTGCACGCCGACACGATTCTTCGTGTCGCCTGCCCGTCTCACTCACAACGAGTAGTTTCCTCGCGTGATCGACCAGCCCCGGCAGAGTTCCACTTTGTGGGCCGCGGTCTTTTGGCCTGGACAAGCCCAGTCGACCAAACGAGGGGTGCTCGGTGACGTTTGACATCGCGCTGACATTCGGAATCGTCATCGGGGCGATCGTGCTGTTCGCCATCGACAAGCTGCGAGTCGATGTGATCGCCATGATCGTCCTTCTCACGGTTGCCCTCACCGGGCTGGTCACCCCGACCGAGGCCTTTTCGGGTTTCTCGAACCCGGCAGTGATCACCGTCTGGGCGGTCTACATCCTGTCGGCAGGGATGCTGCTTACCGGCGTGGCCGATGCAATGGGCCGAGCCATGCTCCGAGTGGCGGGTACCAGTGAGACCCGTCTCATCGTCGTCATCATGATCACTTGCGGTGTGATGTCGGCGTTCATAAACAACGTCGGGGCCACCGCCATGCTGCTGCCGGTGGTAATCGGAATCTCGCGTAGCAGGGACGTGCCCATCTCGCGGCTTTTGATCCCGCTCTCGTTTTCCTCGTTGTTGGGCGGCAACATGACCCTGATCGGAACACCGGCGAATATCCTCGGCGCCAACATCCTGATCGAAAGGGATCTGGAGAGCTTCGGCTTCTTCGACTTCGTCCCCATGGGCCTGATCGTCTTCTTCGTTGGCGTGGTCTACATGGCAGGCGTTGGCAGGCATCTGCTGCCGTCACGTGAATCTCCTGAAGATGCCGAGGCAGCGTTGCGCCGTCTGCGCGACTATCTCAGCGAGGCGCGGGTCACGCCGGAGAGCAGCCTCGTCGGAAAGACCCTGAAGGAATCCGCCCTGGGCGCCAACTACGACCTGACCGTCGTCTCCATCATCCGATCCGCCAAAAGATTCTCGGATCTCCACAGCCACACGCGGATCGAGATCGAAGACATTCTGGTGCTCAAGGGGCATGCTGCAGGCCTGGTACGTGCTCAAGCAGAACTGGGTGTCGTCATCGGGCCCGGCGACAACCCACTCCTCATCGGGCTGGAGCAGAGCGATATCACCGTCGTCGAGGCCACGTTGGCTCCAAACACCACGGTGGAGGGGCGCACCCTCGAACAGGTGAACTTCCGCGACAACTACGGCTTCAACGCGCTCGCCATCTGGCGGCGAGGGGAAAATCTCACCGACCGTTTGCGAAGCGTCCCCCTTCAGTTCGGTGACGCCCTCTTGCTCCGGGGGCCCACCCATCGGTTGCATGTCCTGCGCGACGGAGATGAGTTCCTGCTGCTGGAGCCCCTGCAGCAGAAGTCGCCGCGCAAGGAGAAGGCTCCGATTGCGGTGGCGTCAATGGTTCTCGTCCTGATCCTGGTGTTGGGAGGTGGAGTGCCGATCGCGACGGCCATGGTCCTGGGAGCAATGGTGATGGTCTTGACCGGATGCCTGACCATGGAGGAGGCGTACACCCATATCGACTGGAGAACGGTGTTCCTGGTGGCCGGCATGTTGCCACTCGGCGTCGCCATGGAGAAGACCGGTGCCGCCCTCTATCTGGCAGATCTCTTGCTCGATCTGGTCGGCGGGCTGGGGCCGGTGGCCGTTCTGGCAGGCATCTACTTGCTGGCTGCCTTGATCACTCAGCCGATGTCTAACGCGGCCGCCGTTGTTCTGATGGTCCCCATCGCCATCGACACCGCCCTCAGCTTGGGTGCCAACGTCCAGCCATTCGTGCTGGCCACGGTTATCGGAGCGTCGACCAGCTTCCTGACGCCCGTCGGGCACAAAGCCAACGTTCTGGTGTTTGGACCGGGGGGATACAGATTTTTCGACTACACCCGGGTGGGAGGCCCTCTTACCCTTCTGATCTTCGCCGTCCTGATGCTGACCCTGCCGACCGTATGGCCCCTGTTCCCGTAGGCCTGCCCGGTATCTCCAGTCATTGACCCGGATCGAGCCTCGGATGACTCGTTGAACAAGAAAAAGCCATCGAGGTTCTGCGAAATCACATCGGAGACGTCGAGATCACCGACATAGTGCGCCCCGAGGGCGGTTGGGGGAATCTCAACTACAGGGTCGAGACTTCCGCAGGCGCTTTCATCGTCACAAGGTGTTCGGAGACTTCTGAGGCCGAATTGCGAGACATGGTCGACTTGCTGGTGAACCTCGAGATAGTCGGTTTCCCAAGCCCCCGCCTCGTACCTCACCTCGATGGTCGGCTCGTCTCCGAATGGAACGGCCGCCCGGCCCTGGTCAAGCATTACATCGAGGGCGCCATTCCGAGAGGTGTCGTCGAAAACGATCCAAGCGATTTCGGAGAAATCGTGGCCCGATTCCACATCGCCACCCGCGGCCGCCCGATCACGCGGCTACATGATTTCGGCAGAGCAGCGTTTCCCGCCGCAGAGCCATTCGCCGCCAGCGACCCCTTCGCCGCCTGGCTGGGAACCATGACCGGGCGGTTCGAGACCGCGATCGATCGGTTACTCCCCTCGGGGTTGGTTCACGGCGACCTAGTGCTGGACAACATGGTGCGCTCGCCCGACGGCGCCCTTTCGATCATTGATCTCGAAGACACATGTCATGAGACGTTGATATTCGACTTGGGGATGATCGTGTTCACCCTGGCGGAAGCCGACCGCTGGACGGCGGACCTGGAAGGCTCCGCCATAGAGGGATATGAGCGACTCAGAACCCTCAAAGACGTAGAGAAAGCGGCGATTCCGCTCTACGTGTCGTATGCCGCGACTGCGATCGCCTTTGTCCGATTCCGAGAGCGAAGGATCGACGCCGGTGGCCGAGTTGAGGAGGGATCCTGGACTGAGCCCCAGAGCATCGCCGAAGCAGCCTGGACCCGATTCGCAGCCGGCTGATCCTCAGTCAGCTGTGACGCTGCCCGAAACCGCGCAACCTGTCGGTTCGGAGGCAGGACCCATGATCGGCGGAGTCGCCCGCTATCGGCCTGAGCGCAGACCGCGGGTGATGCGGATGAGATGCCGCACGGCGGTGGCGGCGTATCGGCGGGAGACCAGGGCGCCGATCGGCTGGAGGACCACGTGCCGCAGTCCAGCCTCGCCCAGCCCACGGAGACGCGCCGTTATCACGTCCGGAGTTCCCCTTCCCTTGCCGACGGTGTCGGCAGGTGTCTGCGCCGGATGGTGCTGTCCTGTAAGGGTGCCATGGAGTGATCGTGCCGTCCGGTGACGGCTGATATCGCCCGTTTACGGATGGTTCGGTAGAAGATCGGTAGAAGTCTTAAGCCCACCGAGGTGGAGACCGACCGCATGGCGACCACGCGAAGATGTTGTCGGGACAAGAATCGACTACTGAAGGGGTGGACGCTGTGGCGATCATTACGACGCTTACCGGACGGGGATTCACGATCGACATGTACAAGAGGCTGCGCCAAGGGGTCAACTGGGATGGCGAACCAGTGGATGGTTGGTTGGCGCATGCCGTTCGCTGGGATGAATCTGATGTCATCCATATGACGAACATGTGGGTATCCGTCGAGCATATGCAGAAGGGCTTCGCCACCCGTCTCGGCCCGGTAATGCGAAAGATCGGCATTCCTCCGCCGCACGGCGAGGTGCATGAAACGTTCAATCTGACGGTGTTTCAAGCAACCGACCCCGCATGACCTCGGCGAACCACTCAAGGCGAATAGGACTCGAAAGGGGAGAAGCCCAGTGGGCCGGGTGGGAATCGAACCCACAACCTTCGGGTAAAAGTTCCCTTCCAGTGGTGTCGGCTGATGGTTCGGTAGAAGATCGGTAGAAGTCTCAACCTCCTCCGGTGTGATCGCACTGGGGGAGGCGACGACAAGGTCACCGGACCTACGCAACAGGGAACATGAGACTCAGACAAGCCTTGGTCGAGGTGACCCCGACAGTGGCGAGTTCTCGCCACTGTCGGTCGCCCTCCCAGTTACCGGGCCTGTCTGCTCAGATCATGCAAGGTCGAAGCGATCGAGGTTCATGACCTTGTCCCACGCAGCCACGAAGTCACGCACGAACGACTGCTGCGAGTCGTCGCAC
>JACZWZ010000216.1 GCA_022571885.1 Acidobacteriota bacterium | reverse complement strand
ACGGAGGAAGCCGTGACTACCGAGAATGTAACCGTTCAGGAGGGGGCTGAGGAAGCGGTCGAGGGCGACGACGCATCCGAGACCCAGTCCGCCTCCCAACCGTCTATCGCCAAACAAAACATCCGCGTCAACATCGGCCTTCTCGAGAATCTGATGAACCTCGTAAGCGAGTTGGTGCTGACCCGCAATCAGCTCCTGCAGATGGTGCGCGGCAAGACTGACAGTGAGTTTGCCGAGCCGTTGCAGCGTCTGAGCCACGCCACCACCGAGCTCCAGGAAGGGGTGATGAAGACGCGGATGCAGCCGATCGGAAACGCCTGGAATCCATTCCCGCGGATCGTACGGAATCTGGCGCTGGAACTTGACAAGAAGATCGATCTACAGATGATCGGCGCCGAGACGGAACTCGACCGTCAAGTCCTTGAATTAATTAAGGATCCACTGACTCACATGGTGCGCAACTCAGGCGACCATGGCATCGAGTTGCCGGCCGAACGCAAGGCAGCCGGCAAACCCGAGACCGGGACGATCACACTCAACGCCTATCACGAAGGCGGCCACATCATCATCGAGGTTACCGATGACGGGCGCGGAATCGCCGTCGACAAAGTCAAGGCCAAGGCGATCTCCAATGGACTCGTCACCGAGGCCGAACTTGAAGGTATGACGGAGAAACAAATCCAGCAATTCATCTTCAAGCCCGGTTTCTCCACCGCCCAGACCGTGACCAAGGTTTCAGGGCGCGGTGTCGGCATGGATGTGGTCAAGACCAACATCGAGAAGATCGGCGGCACCGTCGAACTCAAGTCGGTGGAAGGCAAGGGTTCCGCCTTCATCGTCAAGATACCGCTGACACTTGCCATTGTCTCCGCCCTGGTCGTCGAATGCGCCGGTGAGCGCTTCGCCATTCCGCAGACCAGCGTCGTCGAACTCGTTCGCGCGTCGGGAAATTCCGAGCACACGATCGAGATGATCAACAACGCGCCGGTACTTCGTCTGCGCGAGCGCCTGCTCCCGCTGGTGTCCTTGCGCAATTTGCTGGCCCTTGATGATGCCGATCAGAGCGAAGGCGAGAGCGAAGGCGAGAGCGATGAGCGGGAGGCCTTCATCATCGTCACCAGCGTCGGCGCCTACAGCATCGGGATCGTCGTTGACAAGGTCTACGACACCGAGGAAATCGTCGTAAAGCCGGTGTCGCCCATCCTGCGGGACATCAAGCTCTATTCCGGGAACACCGTCCTTGGCGATGGCAGCGTGATCATGATCCTCGATCCAAACGGCATCGCCGCCGCAACCGGCGAAATTGCTATCGCAGAATCCCAGGCGAAGGCTGGGGCGGCGGCCCAATCGGCCCGTGGCGACGATCGGGTGGCGCTTCTCCTCTTCCGCGCGGATGGCCCCGAACCCAAGGCGGTGCCGCTGTCACTCGTTGCACGCCTCGAAGAGGTCGAGGTGGACAACATAGAGACCTCCAACGGTATGCCGGTGGTCCAGTACCGTGGCCAGTTGATGCCCCTCGTCACCGTCTCCCCCGATGCCGAGATGAAGACGGAGGGCCGCCAGCCGATCGTGGTGTTCACCGACGATGACCGTTCCATGGGGCTTGTGGTCGACGAGATCGTCGACATCGTCGAGGACAGGATGACGGTGGAACTCGCCGGCGAAAAGCCTGGCCTACTCGGTTCCGCCATCATCGATGGCAAGGCGACGGAAGTTCTCGACGCCGGCTATTACCTCAATATTGGCCAGAGAGACTGGTTCGGGAGCCAGGGCCGCCAGGGGGCGTTCGGCATCGACGGCGGCGCCAAGCAGGTGTTGCTCGTGGACGACAGTTCCTTCTTCCGTAACCTGCTTGCGCCGATGCTGAGGATCGCGGGCTATGAGGTCACCACGGTCGAAAGCGCCGACGAGGCCTTGAGTCTCAGGGAGGCCGGCCAGGAATTCGACATCATCGTCAGTGACATCGAAATGCCCGGTATGGACGGCTTCGAATTCGCCGAGACGGTCAAGAATGACGGTACCTGGCAGAACACGCCCCTTGTCGCCTTGACCGCCCATGCCACGCCGAATGACTTCGAGCGCGGCCGCATGGCGGGTTTCGACGACTATGTCGCCAAGTTCGACCGCGACGCGCTGCTGACCGCTATGTCTGAATCCCTTGCTATGACGGGAGATGCCGCATGAGCACCGAGCACTTTGCCAACACCAGCACCAATACCAAGCATGATGCGGACGACGAGCATCACGACTTCGTCACCATGACCATCCAGGACCAGTTGTTCGGGATTCCCGTGCTCCAGGTTCAGGACGTATTGGGGCCGCAACACATCAACCATGTCCCCTTGGCGCCTACGGAGGTGGCGGGATCGCTGAATCTGCGTGGC
>JACZWZ010000215.1 GCA_022571885.1 Acidobacteriota bacterium | reverse complement strand
CGATCCACCTTCCCGTCCGTGGATCGAAGGAAAAGACATAGGTCGGCGACGCGAAGATACAGCAGGCGCCAACAAGGGCGGTATCGCCGGAGACGGCAACGGAATAACCGAAACTCTCGAAGGTGGCACCGTCCGAGGCGGTCAACCTGACTCCGTCGCACTCGCTCTGGGCCGATGACCCACTGGTCAGCCCCAGCGTGCAGATGGCGATGATGAAGATCCACAGGTGGTTCACGGGTAGCTTCTGATCCATTCGTGTTCGGGGGATGTGCGGTCTCACCTGCTGGGTCGAGGGTTGCGACCCCGCACCATTATTGCTTGCGTTGCCGGTTTTGACAAGGTATATTCCGCGCGGAGTTTGAGGAATTCCAGATCCTCCGGCCGCGAGTGGCCAGAGGCTACGTCGGGAAATCTAGAACGAAAGGAGTGTTGCCATGAACATCACTGTTGTTTCGTGTCTACGCACATCACACGGTGGCGTTTTGTGGGTCGGTCTTCTCAGCATGATGGTGGCAGGAGTCTCTTCCTCCGCCATGGCCCAGGATGAGGACCTTTTTGGCAGATGGGATCCGCCGCTCGGGGGCTACACCTGGCCGCTGAAAGCGATTCACGCGGCTCACCTGCCCACGGATCGAATCCTGATCTGGGAGGGAGGCACCACCTCGGACCCGCCGCAGCTGTGGAACCCGACCGATGGGACGTTCAGTGAAGTCGAAACCGAAGTGGAATTCCCGTTGTTCTGTAGCGGGCATGCCGGGCTCGCCGACGGATCGCTTCTCGTCGCAGGCGGCGGAGACGGCCCAGAGTTCGCACACGCCGAGGCGATCATGTTTCTGCTCACGGGATTGGGCCCATGGAACCAAGTCAATAGCATGAACTCGACGCGATGGTATCCCACCCTCACCACGCTGCCCGATGGGCGTGTGCTCGCTACTTCGGGTTCTAGTTCGGACCCGGTATCGATTCCACAGATTCCCGAAATCTTCGGTCCCCTCGCCGAAGGCCCGATAGGCACGCTGGGCGCTTGGTCGAATGTGCCAAACAGCCCATACAAGGAGCTCTCTAATTATCCGTTCATGTTCGTGCTCCCACAGGAGAACAAGGTTTTCTTTGCCGGTCCGCGTGACCTTTCCGGAGACCCTCCGCCAGCGGAGACGTGGACCGGGACTCTCGACACTCAGACAGGCGAGTGGACGTTCGTCGCCCTCAGCCCGTTTGCCGGTGAAAACGGCTCGGCGGTGATGTACGAGCAAGGCGGCGACGTATGGGTCCTCAAATGCGGCGGGACAACCGAAGGCCCGACCGAGAATGAGACTGCTATCATCAATCTCAGCGCCCAGACCCCCATGTGGGAAACTATCTTTCCCGGGATGACTGAGCCCAGGCGCTACCACAATCTGGTGCTGCTGCCGACCGGCCAGATCCTGGCCATCGGCGCGTCGAAGAATCTCGGAGCTGACCCGGTCTTCGCCGCCGAATCGTTCGACCCTAGCCAGCCAGTACCGGTCTGGACGGAGTTGGCCATGATGACCCGCCCGCGGGCCGGGCATTCAACGGCGGTGCTGCTGCGCGATGGCCGGGTGCTCGGCTGCGGTGGCGAAGACTATCTCCCTCCTCATCTTTCGTCGCAGTCGGCCGAGATCTTCTCGCCGCCGTATTTGTTCCAGGGCGCGCGTCCGGCGATCGGCTACGCGCCAACAACGGTGGAGTATGGCACGCAGTTCAGGGTCGTGATGATGTCCCAGGCGGCGATGCCCACCATCGAGAAGGTCACGCTGGTCCGGCTGGCCGCAGTCACCCACAGCTTCGACCAGAACCAGCGCTTCGTGCCGCTGGAGTTCGAGCAGGTGACTGACACAAAGCTGAGGGTCACGGCCCCGGCCAACGGAAACATCGCCCCGCCAGGGTATTACATGATCTTTGTCGTGTCTGACATGGGTATTCCCTCAGTCGGTGAGTACGTTCGGCTGGAGTAGGCGCTCGGGACATAGATCCTCGTTGGAGAGTATAGGAGGAGCGGGGCTTGAGCTGACCGTGCCATCACGGTTGAGGGTGTGGCGGCGGCGCCCAGGCCACGCGCACGGGCCCCAGTTAGCGAGCAGCGCCAGCAGGTCGAGGATGCCGATCCCGGCGCGCCGCGACTGTCGCCATCGAAGTCGGGTGGGTCGTCGAGGTCGGTGCAGCTCACCCCCAATGAGCTAGCAAAGCGAGCAGATCGAAGATGCCCACGTCGCCATCGATATCGAGGTCGGCCAGGCAGTTGTTTGTCGCATCGCCCCACGCCGCCAGGACGTCCAGCAGATCGAGGATGCCGACGGCGCCGTCGGCGTTGAGGTCGGCGAAGATCACATCTTCGACGGGATCGAACTGGTATTCGTAGGCACCC